>DGTU01000001.1 GCA_002394465.1 Treponema sp. UBA4328
TGGCGTCGATGTAAGCCTTCATTTCTTCGTGAGTCATTGTATCAACTGGTTTTCCAGGATCTTTGTCCGGATTTGAGGCAACGAAATCCTCAATCAATTTATCTGCACGGTGGCGGGCCTGACACTCCAGACAGTCAACCATCGGGTCTGAGAAGTGGTCAACATGACCAGAAGCCTTCCATGTAGTGTGGTGCTGGAAAATTGCTGAATCAAGACCTACGACATCGTCGTGAAGCTGGGTCATTTCCTTCCACCATGCGTTCTGAAGATTGCGCTTGAAATCTACACCCAAAGGACCGTAATCCCATGCACCGGCCTGACCGCCGTAAATCTCTGAAGCCTGATATACAAAACCCCGTCGCTTACAAAGCGAAATGATTTTGTCCAGCGTACATGCGTGCGGATCTGCCGCAACTTTTTCGTTTTTTGCCATTTTAAATTCTCCTTTCATCCACCCCTGGCGTGGAGCAGACGGATATAAAATAATGAGGAGATTTTAGCAGATTTTGAGGTTTTTGTCACAGAAATTATCTTCTGATTTCTACAGAGCCGTCTTCCCTGCTGAAGAAAACTACAGGATGAAGTTTTGTAAAGAATCCGGTTTCGACTACTCCTGTGATGGAATTGACTGCATCTTCCATTTTGACCGGATCAACCGGCTTTTCCCACAGGCAGTCGAGTATCTGGTTTCCGCAGTCTGTGATGACTGGTCCGCACTTGCGTACGCCTTCACGGAGCGTGCATTTTGCTCCGAGTTTTTCGAGGGCTGTCACGATGCCTGCACGTGCTTCGGGGATGATTTCAACCGGAAGTGGAAATTTTGTTCCGAGGTCTGAAACAATTTTTGAGCCGTCGGCAACAATTGCGTAACTGTCTGAATTATAGGCTACGATTTTTTCACGGAGAAGTGCTGCACCACCACCTTTAATGAGGTTGTTATGCGGATCGATTGCGTCGGCTCCGTCGATAGTCAGGTCGAGGTGACCTCCGATAATCCTGTCATTCATGCTGTAAACAGGAATATTCAGGTCCTGGCAGTAGTTTGCCGTCTGAAAACTCGTCGGGACTGCCTTGATATTCTTTAAAGTTCCGTCTGCGATGCGTTCTGCGAGGCGTTTTACGGCCGGAAGTGCAGTTGAGCCTGTTCCGAGCCCGATTTTCATTCCGCTGAAAATCTTTTTTTCTTCAATAAGCGTGTCGATTGCAGTTTTTGCAACTAAAATTTTCTGTTCGTTCTGACTGAGCATTTTGTTTTCCTTCTGCCGGAAACTTTACCACAAATGCATGAAAACCGCTACATCACGGAAAAATAAAAGATTGACAGAATAAATAGTTTGATATAAAACTATTTACATGACAGAACGCCGTTTTATGGAACATGCCATATCCCTCGCATTAAAAGGTAGCGGACACACTAATCCGAATCCGCTTGTAGGTGCCGTAATTGTCCGTGACGGAAAAATCCTTGCGGAAGGCTGGCACCATGAATACGGTTCACTGCATGCAGAAAGGGATGCACTCGAGAGTGCGCGGAAAAACGGAATTGATGTACGCGGTGCTGAGATATATGTAACTCTTGAACCCTGCTGCCATTACGGAAAACAGCCTCCGTGTACTCAGGCGCTTATTGAAAGCGGAATCAGAAAGGTGATAATCGGAAGCCGTGATCCGAATCCCCTTGTAAACGGCAGGGGAAAAGAAATCCTTGAACAGGCCGGAATTGAAGTAGTTGAAGACTTTATGAAAGAAGAATGTGACGCAATAAATCCGGTTTTCTTTCATTATATAAAGGCAAAAAATCCGTACGTCATCTTAAAATATGCGGTGACTGCCGACGGAATGACTGCGACTTCAGCAGGAAACAGCCGCTGGATTACCGGGGAAACTGCCCGCAAAAACGTACACCTGACGCGCTCAAGGGTAATGGCCGTTATGACTGGCATTAAGACTGTAAAGGCCGATGATCCGCTTCTTAACGTAAGGCTTGAAGATAAAACCCTGCGTCAGCCTGTCAGAGTTGTTCTTGATAAGAATCTTGAGATTTCCTGTGAATCAAAGCTTGTTCAGACTGCCTGTGAAAATGCACTTTATGTTTTTACATCAGGACAGGCGCTCAGGGAAAAATCCGTTCATGCTGAGGAACTGAAAAAATACGGCGTAAGGATTTTTGAGGCAGGCCTCACGGATGAAAAACATCTTGATCTTGAAGATGTTCTTTCAAAGCTTGGAAGTGAAGGAATTGATTCACTTCTCGTTGAAAGCGGCGGGGAACTGAATGCAGCGTTTCTGTTTAACGGAAAAGAAAAAAAATGCCTTGCAGATGAGATTCATGTCTATGTGGCTCCGAAGCTTGCCGGAAATGACGGAAAGAATATTTTTTCACCGGTGAGGGGCAGGGGAATATCTGACCTTGATGAAAGCGTAATGCTTTCCAGACCTGATGTTGAAGTTTTCGGTGATGACGTTCTTTTAAAATATAAGGTTTCAGGAGGCAGACAGTGTTTACAGGAATAGTAGAAGAAACAGGAACAATTCTTTCATATTCAGTTTCCGGACAGTCGGTTGTCCTGAGAATAGGCTGTTCGTTTGCCGGTGAACTTGAGGACGGTGAAAGTGTTGCGGTAAACGGAATCTGCCTTACCGTGACGCAGAAGGACTCGGCTTCTTTTTCTGCGGATGTTACGCCTGAGACTTACAGAAGGACTTCACTTTCTGCCATTGAAAACGGTTCTGTTGTGAATCTTGAACGTGCAATGAAGGCTGACGGAAGGTTTGGAGGACATATTGTTTCAGGACATGTCGACGGAACGGGAAGGTTTGCTTCTGCAGAGCGGGCTGACAATGCCGTGAACATAAGGATAAGCGTACCGCAGAATCTCGGACGCTACATAATAGAAAAAGGTTCAGTCTGCGTTGACGGAATAAGCCTTACGGTTGCAAAGGTTGATTACGGTGCAGAAGAAACTGTTTTTGAAGCTGCCGTAATTCCTCACACCTGGAAAAATACTTCGCTGTGCAGGAAGAATCCGGGAGATGAATTTAACATTGAATGTGATATGGTCGGAAAATATATTGAACACTTTCTGACTTTTGATAAAAAAGCTGAAGATGTGAAGGACAGTGAAGCTCTCAGCCGGCTTATGACGGATTTTACGAGTTTTCACTGAAAACCTCTGGAATTATATCCGGGGAAAAAAGGAAGTAATTATGGAAAAAATACAATTTGATACAGTTGAAGAAGCCCTTGAAGAATTAAGAAAGGGAAAACTCATCATGGTAACGGATGATGAAGACCGTGAGAACGAAGGCGACTTTATCTGTGCCGCACGTTTTGCAACGGGAGAGAACATTAATTTCATGGCAAAATACGGAAAAGGACTGATCTGCATGCCGGTTTCCCTCGAAATCGCACACAGACTGGATTTTCCTCCAATGGTCGGCGAGAATACGGATAACCACGAAACTGCATTTACCGTAAGCATTGATCATGTAAATACTTCAACGGGAATCAGTGCGTTTGACCGGTCAGTTACGGCGCTTGCAGTTGCAGACCCTCAGACAAAACCTTCTGATTTCAGGCGTCCGGGGCATATGTTTCCGCTGACGGCACGTGAGGGCGGAGTTTTTGTACGCAACGGACACACTGAAGCAACGGTTGATTTGTGCCGTCTTGCAGGCCTTGAAGAAGCCGGTCTCTGCTGTGAAATTATGAGTGATGACGGAAACATGGCCCGCCTGCCGGAACTCTATAAGATGGCAAAAAAATGGGGATTAAAGCTGATTTCCATTGAACAGCTCATAAAATACCGTAAGGCTCACGAAAAAATTGTTGAGCGGGTTGCACAGGCTAAGCTTCCTACACGTTACGGGGAATTTACGATTTACGGCTTTAAGGATTTATCCAGCGGGGCCGAACATTCTGCACTTGTAATGGGTGATATTTCAAAGGATGATTCAGTTTTGTGCCGCGTTCACTCAGAATGCCTGACGGGAGATGCGTTCGGCTCCCTTAAATGTGACTGCGGGGAACAGTTTGACGAAGCAATGAAACGGATTGCGCAGAACGGAAGCGGCGTCCTGGTTTATCTCAGGCAGGAAGGCAGGGGAATCGGACTGCTGAACAAGATTAAGGCATATTCGCTTCAGGACAGCGGAATGGATACCGTTGACGCAAATATCGCACTCGGATTCCCGGAAGATGCAAGGGACTATAACTGCGGAATTCAGATTCTTAAGGATCTGGGAATAAGCAGAATCCGGCTTATGACGAACAATCCGGATAAAATAAACAGGATAAACTGTGAGGCAGCGGGGCTTGAGATTACTGAGAGGGTTGAGCTTTCAGTTCCGCCACGCAAGGAAGACTTTAATTATTTAAAGACAAAAGCCGTAAAAATGGGGCACATGCTTAAAATTTAATGATAAAGGATAAATTTTTCAGGAGGAAAAAAATGAAAATTATTGAAGGAAAAATGACAAATGCTTCCGGCATGAAAATTGCCATTGTAGCAGGAAGGTTCAACGAGTTTATCGTTTCAAAGCTGATTGAAGGTGCAAGGGATGCCCTTCTGCGCCATGATGTTCCTGAGGATAACATTGACCTGTGCTGGGTTCCGGGTTCATTTGAGATTCCGGTGGCAGCAAAACATATGGCAGAAAGTAAAAAATACGATGCCGTAATCTGTCTCGGTGCAGTAATACGCGGTTCAACAAGTCATTATGACTATGTCTGTGCTGAAGTATCAAAGGGCTGTGCTCAGGTAAGCCTTTCAACGGGACTTCCTGTAATGTTCGGAATCCTTACGACTGATACGATTCAGCAGGCAATCGAGCGTGCCGGAACAAAAGCCGGAAACAAGGGCTATGACTGTGCGCTCGGTGCAATTGAAATGGTAAACTGCCTTAAACAGATATAGTTCCCCTGAGCGGTCTTCGCATTGCAGATTATAAAGATACTCTTTGTGATGCAGTGCGATTGCCGCAGGCTGAGCGAATTTCTGCTTGTTTTTTGGGAATTTTTTGTATAAGATTAAAATAGTGGTGGGAAGAGAGATTTGATGATTCGTTTCGGAAAGAAAATTCCTGTTCTTCTGGCCTTCCTCTTCTGCCTGTCTTCTGCATTTTCGCAGGGAATTGTTTCACCGGTTGTAAAAATTCCTTTTCCTGCGGGAACTCTCGGCTGGAGCAACGATGATTCAAAGTATGCGCTCGGAGAAGATAACGTAATTTTTGTCCGGGACAGTTCAACTTCCGAAGTAACACATATCCTTCCATTCAAGAATATAATCCGTCTTTCCTTTGCTGATGAGGCCGGAACGGACATGCTGCTTGCACTGGCTGCAAACGGTTCAGCTTCAATCTGGAACGTCAGGGAAAATACAAAGGATTTTCAGGGAATCAGCAGTGTTTCGATGCCGGATTATTCAATTTCGATTACAAGTACAAACAATCATATAGTTTCTGCGGCGCTCAGTAAAAACTCAAATCACATCGCCGCTGCATTCGATGACGGAACTGTTGCGGTTTTCTTTAAGCTCAGGTATACGCAGAATCTTGTTTCAAGTTTTTTCCCGGGTCATACAAGTCCTGCATATTCCCTTGAATTCAGCCGGGATGACAGGTATGTCGTTTCTGCTTCGAAAGATAACCGCGTAATAGCATGGAATATGGCTACGGGAGAAATGACGGCAAATTTTCAGTTTTACGGTGACTCAGGAGCCGCTGCGCTTTTTGCAGACAGCCCGGATCACATCGTATGCTGTACGTCTCCTGATGAAGTTTCAGTCTGCAGCCTTGACGGAACCTCAATTCATACTTTTCAGACCGGAAGCCGCGTAAAGAACATTGAACTCAGCAGGGACTGCAAAACCCTTATAGTCCTTACGGAAGATAACCGCCTCCGCATATTCGACATGCAGACTTTCGAAAATGCAGGATACATTCCGGCATACAATCTGAGTCAGGTAACAAGTTTTGCCTTTAATTCAAACGGTTCGCAGGTTCTTGTCGGTCATGCTGACGGTTCCGTTTACAGGCTCAATGTTGATGAAGTATTTCTTTTCCCTGACCAGGAACCTCCTGAGATTCTTTCCCTTACTGATACAGATGTCGTCCGTAAGGGCTTTTCACATTCTCCGAAGGGAATTAATACTCACTCCCTCAAACCTGTTGCACTCAACAAATAAACGGACAGATTATGGAATCGCAACTGCTTGTCAGGATGAGGACAGGTTCTCATCTTACGCTCGCTGAACAGCTTAAACTTATTTTCGAACTTAGCATTCCCGCCGTCCTGGCACAGCTGAGTTCAATAATAATGACATATATTGATGCCTCAATGGTCGGCCATCTCGGTGAGAAGGAAGGAGCTGCAATAGGACTCGTTGCTTCTTCAACCTGGCTTACGTTCGGCTTCTGCTTTGCCTGTTCAATGGGCTTTACGGTTCAGGCGGCACATCTTATCGGAGCCGGAAAAGAAGCTGAAGCGCGCAACCTGATGAAAGCCGGGGCACTTGTAAATACTGCATTTGCAATTATTCTTACCCTGATTGCAGCTGCAATTTCACCCTTCCTTCCGCTCTGGCTTGGCGGGAGTGAAGAAATCTATTCTGATGCCCGGGATTATTTTTTTATATTCGTGATGAGCATTCCTGTCGTACAGTTCCATAATTTTTCGGCCGGCATGCTCCAGTGCTCCGGCGAAATGAAGATTCCAAGCATAATGCAGATCCTCATGGCAGTCTTTAATGTCGCTCTGAATTATCTCTGCATCTATAAATTAAATCTTGGTGTCCGTGGTGCTGCCCTTGCGACTTTCCTTGCACGCTTTATTACGACAGCGCCGCTTGTACTGTATCTTTTTTTCAGGTGTCCGCTGCTTCATCTGCGCAGGGGAGAGAAAATGTATGTCAGAAGATCGTATTTTTCAAATGCATTCAGAATCGGTCTTCCCGTTGCGTTCGAGCAGATTATAATGAGCGGAGGACAGGTTGCATTTACAAAGGTTGTAAGTCCGCTCGGAAAAACTGCTCTGTCTGCAAATTCCTTTGCAATTACTGCCGAGAGCCTTTGTTACATGCCTGCATACGGTTTCGGGGCTGCGGCAACTACAATCTGCGGACAGTGTTACGGAAGCGGACAGAAAAAACTCACCTGGAAGCTCGGATGGCTGACTACGGTTGTCGGAATGATTTTTATGGTTGTGACAGGAAGCCTGATGTTCATTTTTGCGCGTCAGATGATAGGATTCATTTCGCCTGAACCTGCGGTAATTGAGCTTGGAATGACAGTCCTTATGATTGAAGCCTTCAGCGAGCCTTTTTACGGGGCCAGCCTTGTTGCAAACGGAGCAATGCGCGGAACCGGCGATACGTTTATTCCCAGCTGCTTTAAGTTTTTTTCGATGTGGATGATCAGGCTGCCGCTGGCACTTTTCCTGCGTTCAGAATACGGACTTGAAGGAATCTGGTTTGCGATGAGCTTTGAGCTTTGTATAAGGGGAATACTGTTCCTTGTGCGTCTTGCGGGAAAGAAGTGGATTAAGTAAAGTAACAGAAGATAAGGAAGGAAGCTGAAAATGAAAGGTCTTGTAATGGAAGGCGGAGCAATGCGCGGAATGTTTACTGCCGGCGTAATTGATGTTTTTCTTGAAAACGGAATTGAATTTGACGGTGCAATCGGTGTAAGCGCAGGAGCAACTTTCGGCTGTAACTTCAAGTCAAGGCAGAAGGGGCGCGCCTTAAGGTACAATAAAAAATATATGGGCGACAAACGATACTGTTCTTTTTCTTCGCTTATAAAAACCGGTGACATATTTAATGCAGATTTCTGCTACAACGTCCTTCCGAATGAACTGGATCTGTATGACTATGAGGCCTTTAAGAACAACCCGATGAAATTTTATGTTGTTGCGACGGACTGTATTTCCGGTGAGCCGGTTTACTATGAACTGAAAGACTGCCGCGGAAAGGAAATGGATCTTATGCGGGCTTCTGCGAGCATGCCGTTGTGTTCAAATGTTGTTGAGGCAGATGGACGTATCCTTCTGGACGGAGGAATGGCAGATTCGATTCCGCTCAGGGCCTTTGAGAAGATGGGGTATGACAGAAACGTCGTAATCCTGACCCAGCCGAGAAACTATGTCAAAAAGCCGAATAAAATGTTTTTTCTGATGAAACTCTTCCTGAGAAAGTATAAGGGACTGCTTGCTGCAATGAAAAACCGCCATGTCATGTACAATGAAGAGACAAAATATGTTTTTGACAGGGCTGATAAGGGAGAGGTAATTGTCCTTGCTCCGGAGAAAAGCCTTGGAATCGGACGGCTTGAAAAAGATCCGGATGAACTTGAACGCTGCTACAATGAAGGAAGAAAATGTGCCGAAGCACGGCTTGATGAAATAAAGGAGTTCTTAAAATGACGAAGACAGAAATTTATAACGCAGACTATACTAAGGTTAATCACGCATACATTGAAATATTCGATTTCTATACAAAACTGATTGAATGCGATGATGCCGATGAAGAAATTCTTCTGGTGCTTGAGAATATCCTCAGGGTATTTAATCCGGCACTCGATAAAATCAAAAGCGAAATGACCGTAAAAACCCGCTACAAGGATGAGCCGGCGGAAAAGAAGGGTAAATCGCCGCAGGTAATCAAGGCAAATTTTACCGGAGAGTAATAAGCTTCGTTTCCGGTTGTGGGATTGATTATTTTAGATTATAATGTTTCTATTAATAAAAACATGTTATTTGTGGAGAAATTATGTCTAACGAAATCCCTTACAAAATCTATCTTTCTGAAAATGAACTTCCTGACGCATGGTATAATGTCCGTGCCGACATGAAAAACAAGCCGGCTCCTCTCCTTAATCCGGGAACAGGAAAACCATGTACTGCAGAAGAGCTTTCACATGTATTCTGTGACGAGCTTGTAAAGCAGGAACTCAACGATACTGACGCTTATATTCCGATTCCAAAAGAAATCCGTGAATTCTACAAGATGTACCGCCCGGCTCCTCTTGTTCGCGCTTACTGCCTCGAGAAAAAACTCGGTACTCCTGCAAAAATCTACTACAAATTCGAAGGAAACAACACGAGCGGAAGCCACAAGCTCAATTCCGCAATCGCACAGGCTTACTATGCAAAGGCACAGGGCTTAAAGGGCGTAACAACCGAGACCGGAGCAGGACAGTGGGGAACAGCCCTTTCTATGGCATGTTCTTACTTTGACCTTGACTGCCAGGTTTACATGGTAAAAGTTTCTTACGAGCAGAAGCCGTTCCGACGTGAAGTAATCCGCACTTACGGAGCAAAAATCACTCCTTCTCCGAGCGACACAACTGAAGTAGGACGCAAAATCCTTGCAGAATTCCCGGGAACCGGCGGAAGCCTTGGATGCGCAATTTCTGAGGCTGTAGAAGCTGCAACAAAACAGGAAGGCTACCGCTATGTTCTCGGAAGCGTCCTGAATCAGGTTCTCCTTCACCAGACTGTAATCGGTCTTGAGACAATGACCGCAATGGATAAATACGGAATCAAACCGGATGTAATCATCGGCTGTGCAGGCGGCGGTTCAAACCTTGGCGGTCTTATTTCGCCATTTATGGGTCAGAAGCTCCGCGGTGAGGCTGACTATCAGTTCATCGCTGTTGAGCCTGCATCCTGCCCGAGCCTTACAAGAG
>DGTU01000043.1 GCA_002394465.1 Treponema sp. UBA4328
GGCGCAGGAGTTCAGAAACTTTTTTTTCTGCCTCTGAATGAGAAATCTTTAAGGGATGTTTTTTCGTATCGTTAAGATCCTGTGAAAGAGGCGAAACGTTTACAAGGTTCCAGCTGAATCCTGCAACATCATCATCACCTTCATTTTTCTGCCATGAAATGCTGAACGTATTCGACGGCATGAAGCCCAGGTCATCTGTTTGAGGAGCTTCAATGAGCGGAGCAAGCGGCGGTGTCGTATCCCTGTAATAGGCAAGGCTTGCAGCTGAAGACCAGTTGCCTGCATAATCGCGTACCCTGACCTTAAAGAACCACTCCCCGTCTGAATCCGCATTCGAAGAAAGAACTGTATTGTCAGGAAGGTTCATCAGAAGTTCAGGCGGCTGTTCATCAGGATTTTTTGTCATTATCCATGAATAGCCTGCAATCCCGCTTGAATCTTCCGGGAGAACGACTGAAACGCTTGCTTTCGGCGAAGTTGAACGCCTGCCTTTAGTAAAGCTCTCAGCCTTTATCTGAGGTTCCCTGACAGTATGATCTTTCTGAAGGACATAAACTTTCGGATTTGAAAAATCATTTCTTGACTTTCCTTTCGTATACTGCTGCCAGATGAAGGAAAGGTCCTCCCCCTGAATGACAGGATAAACGAAGGTTGAATCCCGGCTTAAAGTGACGAGCGTATAGTTTTCCCAGATAAAGCCGTTTTTCTGCGCCATGTATATACTGTCGAGACCGCGTCTGTTATCAAACCATGCAACTGAAAGCATGCTGTCATGAACGAAAATCTGAGGCCTGTGTGCATCTGCACCCGAAGTTACCTGATCAGGAATCTGCGTAAACACCCCTGATGAGTTCATTTCACAGAGCCAGATTGAAGAATTTTCAGAATTAGATGGAGTACGCTCCCATGCAAGATAGTATTTTCCGTTAAAACCTGAGATTACCGGCCGCTGGTTTGAATACTGCTGGTAAGAAAGGCGGGAATTTGTACCGGTTGAATTCGGTCCGGTTACAAGAGATGCCTTAGACCAGGATTTGAGTGAATCCGTACTGAGCGAAGCATAAAGCTGGTTTGAATACCTTGTATTCCCCTCAGGCGTTTCATATTCAAGGGAAGCCTGAAAAACGACCAGATCTCCTCCGGTAACCGGATAAAGATACGGTACGAACGGATTTGAAAAATCAGCGGAAGGTGCCCAGGTTTTAAAGTTACTCCACGAAACGCCGTCTGAACTTGATGCAAACAGAAGTGAAAATGAATAATTCTCGTAAGTTCCGTTTGTCCCCGAAGAATAAACCTGCTTGGATCCGAGCGAAGCAAAAAGCGCAAAACCGCCTGAAGATGAAGCAAAAATCCTCAATCCGACTACGGTTTCTTTCTGTTCAGGAAGACGGTGTTCACTGAAAGTCGCTCCACCGTCCGAAGAAATAAAAACGGATGCAGTCTTGTCATCCGCAAGGGAAGAAACTGCAATTACACCGTTTGAAGAAACGGCAGCTGAGTATATGTCAGGAATGTCACCCGAATAGTCAAAGGCTGAACGGGTAATTTTAACCGGAGTTGAAAAATCGTAGGATCCGGCTGATTTTTTCTGCATGTAAATCCAGATTTTACCGGTGGAATCAGAAGATTTTTCAACGGTTTCATAAAAAAGATATGAACTGTCTTTATCAGAAACGACAACCGGGAAATACGCATTATCAGCCGAAACTCCGGCAGGTTCATCCCAGTAAAAGGTTTTTGACTGTGAAAAAGCAGGACAGACAGCCGCAGCAAACGCAGCAGAAATGAGAAACTTTTTTATTCCATGCAAAAACTTTATGCCCATACTTTTTAATTCATTCCCAGAAGACCACGGATACGGTTTCTCAAATCCTGAAGCTGCTTGTTGCGCGAATTGGAACCTTTCTGCATGAGCTGTTCCGTCATCGCAAGAGCATTGATAAGGTTACCGTCATTCATAACCTGAATAATCTGACGGTAGGTCCTTTCATCTTCAGCCTTTAAAATCGAAGTAGCACGGCCACCGATTTCAGTTGAAATTTTATCCTTGAGGCTGCTGGCGTTTGTATTGCGCGGGTTGAGGCTGATTGCTTCATCAAGTTTTGAAACTGCCTGAGAAAGCTTTGCCTCATTTCCCTTAGATGAATTATATATCCTAAGCGCTTCATTATAAAGTGCATTTGACCTTGTAACAGAAGTATTGGTAACAGGGCGTGACTTGATTCCAAGTTCATATTCAAGTTCGAGCATCGTTGAAGCGATTCCCGGATACTTAGGATTAATCCTGCTCAAGTCTTCAAGATCGGCGTATGACTGCTGCTGTGTTGCCTGATTTTTTGCACCGGCAATTGCCTGTGATACTTTCTGCGCAAAATCTTTTTCGAACTTCTTCGGATCAAGCAGTTTGTCAATTTTAAGCGTAAGCAGGGATGCATCCTGATTCAGCGGATAAACAATCTGGAGGATCCTGAGTTTTTCCTTTGCGGCATTAAGGACTTTTTCTGCCTCGCTGTCCTTACCCTGTCTCTTGAGGCGCGCACCTTCATCATAATACTGGTTTGCGGCATTCAGAATCTGTGACATTTCAGGATAAAGCGGTGCCGTAACCGGTATAGTTCGTCCCGTTTTCATCGTAAGGGCACGGTTTACCATTGCAAGCAGGCTTTCCGTTTCCTGATCAAGGTTATCGCCGTTTGTAATAGCCCACATTGTTCTTGCGAGCGTCAGGTTACGTTCAGCCTCTTCAAAGTCACCGTTGTAATAGGCTTCCCTTGCAGAATTCTTAAGCTGACGGGTACGGGCTACGACGATCTTCTGCTGGTTTTCATTTATGTCATTATCAAGCCGGCTGAGTTTTTCATCAGAGGAATTCTTAAGCTCTTCGTCATCTTCATAGCCGATTGAATCCGTGTACCTCTTGCGGGCATTATTCATGTTTTCACGTGCTGAATTGAACAGGTCGTTGTCACCTTTCTTAATTGCATTCTGAAGGTCACGTACGGCCCTGTTGTAAAAATTATCAGCTTCACGCGAAGCAATCCGGGCAAGGTTTACCCTTTCCTGACATGCAGCCGAAAGCTTTAGGGAATCTGCCGTCAGCGTATCAAGATTCTTTATTACGTTTTCTATGTTTATGTAGCTCCGGTCAAATATTCCGTCTTTTTCCCTGTAAGCAGCACCATTATCAAGCGTTGCCGTAAAACCTGTAAGCATTTTTTTAGATTCAGCAACGGAAGCATTCAGTTCAGCGAGAACTGCTATGACTTTCGAAGGTCTGTTTCCGCCCGCCTGGCCACCGTCACCTGCACCGGATTTTTTCTTTGCTTCAGCAAAAGTAATCGTATAGTTCAGATAGCGTGCATCAGCTTCGTCAGAATATGCTTTTGAAAGTGTAATCCAGAACTGAGTCTGACGTTCAGCACATTCACGCGAAGTTTCTTCAAGGATATATTCATATGCTGCAATTTCATCCGTCCACAGAAGAGGGAGATTTCTGATTTCAATACCGGCTGTTGTCCTTCTTCCTGTATCCGGAGGCTGAAGGCGGACTTTTTCTTCTTTCTGTTTTTCACCGTTCAGGAAAGTTCCTTTAAGTGAAGCCTTGCATTCTTCAAGTTTTTTAGCATAAAAATCTATGAGCGCAAGGCCTGATTTTGTATAGGCATCATAGTTTTTGTCTTCACCGAGCACCCACGAAGTATTTCTGGCTGTAATTTCCCTGATACGGTTAACGGAAGTCCTGTAGTCACGCGCAAGTTCGGCAATAAAATCCATTGAAGCATCAAATTCTTTCCATCCGGCAGGAGCATAATCAGCAAGATTTGAATAAAGTGCATGAGAAGATTTTGCAGTCTGAGAAAAAGAAATAATCCTGTTTCTGGCGTCATTTACGGTTCTTGCATCAAATTCCGTAAAAATATTTCCTTCAGGAAGAACAGATTTCATCTGTGTAAAGTTGCTGCTTATCTGAACGGCAATATTTTCCTTCATCGCTTCGACACGCGTATTGTAATACGAGTCAATTATTCCTATTATTCCGGTATCCGCACCGGTTATTTTTCTGTCTTCATAGTCACCGACACCAAGCACGCCCCATTTACCGAATGCAACGTATGTAGTATCCGGAGCTGCCGTATTCATGTTATGCGCTTTCTGAATTGCAACCTGCTGCTGGACCGCACGATCATTAAGCTTTGAAAGGAGCTGACCTTCCCTGTAGATTTCATTTCTTGCCTGAGCCAGTGCCTTGAATTCTGATGAAAGTTTTTCAAAGATCTCATAGGCACCAATCGGATCTCCTGCCTGAACGGCTGCAATAAACTGCGCATAAACGGATTCACATCTTGAAATCAGGGCTGCGATATCCCTTGAATTAATCCGCTTAACGCAGGCATCAACATCCTTAACGAGTGAATTGTCATATTTAACCGGAATTTCAGTTTCACCGTGATAGATTATGTCTGATTCACTGGTCTTTAAAACCGGTGGAAGACAGTCCTTTACAAGTTCAAGTGCCTGAGCATATTTCGTTGAATCAGTCTTTCCCTGTTCTACAAGTTCACAGCACTGGGCCATGATTTTGTTAAGGCGGTTAATGTAAAACTGCATTGCTACGGTGCGGCGTGCATCGTTTGTAAGGGAAGTTGCTTCCTCTCCCCTGTTCTGCTCGCTTTTTTCCATCGCAATGATAATGTCCATCTTGTCATCGTCAGAAGAGTTTTCATCCGCCATTCTGTCTACAAGACTTGAAGCATTTGAATTGTATATCGACCTGAATCCGATGATTTTCCTGACACGCTTCTGGGCATCATCAAATTCATCCGGACGTTCCTTGATGTATCTTGCAAGTTCACTAAGGGCTGCATTGTAATCACGGTCGGCAATAAGCCTGTCGATCTGAGACAGGGACATAACCTTATCCTCTGCATAAACCGGAGAGACAAACGAGATGATGAGAGCTGTCAGCAATAAAGTATGGCCTTTGATTTTTATTCCACCCTGCCTTAAAATTATAATAACTTAAATGTTTTAAATCATCTTTATTAGTTTCGGCAATTTTCTTCATGTAATGCATATAAAAATCCGAAACTATATATAAGACAAAAAAAATGAAAAAAACGTTAGTTTCAGCACTTACATTTGCGTTTCTCACATTTGCCGCTTCTGCGCTTGATTACACAAGCGTAACTTCGGCGCTTTCTGACATTTTTTCGTCTGCTGCTGATGATAACGAAGGCATTACTTCATTCCGCTCCCTCAACATTCCTGCCGGCGGAAGGGCTGAAGCCCTCGGAAGTGCATATACGGGACTTTGTGACGACATAAGTTTTTTTGACTACAATCCTGCTGCAAGCTGCGTACTTCAGAACACGGAACTTGCCTTTTTTCACAATTCATGGATTGCAGATTCTGCAGAAGAAACCTTAGCCGGAACAACAAGATTCGGAAATTTCGGTCTTGGCCTCCAGCTCAAGTGCTTTTATGTTCCGTTTACTGAATACAACCTTTACGGCGACCGTGTTGCAGGTTCCTATTACAGCGAAACATCTGCCACAATCAATGCTTCATACAATTTCATGGCAGGCTACAACTTTAAGGGACTGGCCGTCGGAATCAACGGTAGAACCTCATACAGAAGCGTTCCTGACTATACTGACAACCAGACGGACGAAATAATTTCAGGTTCAGGTTTAAGCCAGTCGGCCGTTGCCTTTATGGGTGACATCGGAATTCTCCTCAGGTTCAACATGGCAAAATTCTATTCCGGAAGGGAACCGAATTTAAGGCTCGGCATTTCAATGAACAATATCGGTGCTGCACTTACAGGCTTTGGAGATTCAATTGAAGTTGATGATCCGCTTCCGGCAAAAGTATCTGCAGGAGTTTCATACAGGCCTTTTTCATTCCTGCTTTTTACCCTTGATTTCAAGCAGCCTGTAAACCTTCAGTCCCCTTCCCAGCTTCCGCTTTTCAGCCTTGCAAGCGGCGTTGAAATCAGCATCACGAACTTTTTTTCATTTGAAAGCGGACTTCTCATTCAGGGAGGAAACCCGCGCCTGAGTTTCGGCAGCCAGGTCGACATAAAAGGTGCAAAGGTAAACGTAAACTACACCTTTGACCTGACTTCATCTTCAAACCCGATAAACCACATAAGCGTTTCTGCAAAATTAAACCTCGGTGACCGCGGACGTGCTGAAAAACAGAAGCTTATTGACGCATACTATCAGAAAGGTCTTGAATACTATGCACAGGGCACAAGGGAAAGCCTTGAAAGCGCAATCGAACAGTGGGATCTTGCATTGAACCTGGACAAACGCGTTGATCCTGCAATTGAAGGAAAGACAGCTGCCCTGGATTTAATCCGATGGCACGAACTGATAAGAGACTTCGGTACGCTTGATAAAAAGAAACAGGATTAAACTTTCGGCTTAAAGATAATGTAGTTCATCCACGGGAAAAGCGGATGTTCTTTTTCAACTCTGGTAAGCCATTCCGTGCTGACAGTATTTGTTCCGAGAGAATCAAAAACGGCAGTAAAGTTAAGGACGCATTCCCTGAAAACATTCTGCGCATATTCAACATTTTCCCCGTCATGAATCATCTGTGCCCACGAAGCATCCTGTGCAATAAGAAGTTCCCTTGAAGCAAGATTCAAGAGACGCTCTTTAAGTCCTGTCTCCCCAACAAATCTTCCTGCAAGGTCAACGATTCTTTCGCACATTTTACGGATATAGCGGATCATATAGTTATTTGAATTATCAAGAAGGTCTTCGCCGTAGCCTGAACCGTTGTCACTGCAAGGATAAGGCTCAACTCTAGGCAGCGTAAACTGATTCTTGAGCATGGTTCCGCAGACAGAGAGTTTAATACCCTTTACGTTACGGATGACTTCTTCAAGCCAGAAAACTCCTTCTTCCCAGGTCTGTCCCAGAAGTTTTGCATCGATTTCAAAAATTGAACAGACATCCCTGTCCTTTATGATTCCGGCAGCCTTTTCAAGCTTTGCCGTTTTGCATTCAATGAATCTCATGGCATCTTCATGAGCCTGTGCACGAGCCTTTTCCTCATCATAAAGGGTCTTTCCGTCATTAGCCCAGTACCTGTAGAGGGTTGAAACACGCGGACGGTCAGCATGATAGAATTCACCGAGATCTTCAGGTGCAAGTTCAAAACCGATATCCCTGTTGAGGTTTTTGTAAACCGGATTTGATTTTGCGCCTTTTTCATCATAAAGCATGCACGGATATTCATTGTCACGGGCAAAAAGAACGAGTGAATAATGTGTCCTTACCGGAGCAAAAACGCCTTCCGGAGGAATATCCCTGGCAAAAAGCAGTGTCGCAGGAGAAACAATCGTATAGTTTACACCGTATGAACGGACAATTCTGTCAAACCCTTTTGAATACGCATGATAAGGAATATAAAAACCGTCCGGAGCAGAACCGAAGAACTGCTTGTGTGAATAGATTCCTGTTTCTACCTGTGCATTCAGGATTTCAGTCATATCTGAATAATGCGGAACATAGCATGATGTACCGCAGGTTGCCAGAAGTTCAACATATCCTTTGTCGGAGTATGAACGGAACTGTGCAATAAGGTCAGAATTATATTTTTCAGTAAAATCAGTTTTTTCCTGACGTGCTTCTTCAAGACATTTTTCTGCCCTTTTTAGAAGTTCAGCGTCTTTTTTACAGCGGACAAGTTCCTTTTCACCGAGAACAATGCGTTTATCAAGCCAGGACAGATACTGTTCCTTTATGAGGCTGTCAGAAAGAAGCGAACAGAGAACCGGAGAAAGAACGAGTGCAATCTTAAAATCAATTCCGTCTTTTTCGAGGCGTTCAAACATATTCAGGAGAGGAATATATGTCTTTGAAATTGCCTTGAACAGGATTTCATTTTCTGTTTCATATTTTTCACTGTCAGAAAAATGTCTGATATAAGGCTGATGAGCTACAACTGTAAGTATAAGTTTTCTGGATGCCATTTTTTACTCCATGTCTCTGTTTTTCAGGAGAACGACTGCCTGTGATTCTGATAATGATGCAGCAGCAGGTCTTTAATTCCTGAAAGTTCAACGGCCGGCGGAAACTCAAGTTCCTTGCCCGGAACATATTCATTCATGACCGGATTTCCGTGAGGAATTTCTATTTTGCGTGAAACACAGAGATTTTCTTCAGTTTTGTCAGAATAACGGACAAAAAGATCGATGCGAAGGTAATTTCTCTCAGGATTTATAAGAACATATTCGCTTCTGTCCTGCGTTTTAAGTGAAAGTTCAAAACTTTCTACAGGCGAAGCTGAATCTTCCGTATCAAAAAAGCTGACCCTGAGGTTAAGTGAACACGGATGAGCACTTTTTGTAAGGCGCTGGACATCTGCTTCGCGTATATCCCAGTAAACATATGCCCATGCAGGGTTACGGAGAATTATGCAGATGTCAGTTTCATTATATGACGGCGGGAGAGTTTTTCCGGCCTGTAAAGTTTTATCTGAAGGATCATCAGAAAGAACTTCAAGTTCTTCAGAGTTCCTTTCATCGCTGAGTTCAAGGGAATAATCCAGAAGTTCACCGATTATGAATTTTCTGTTTAAGTTTTCCGGAATGTCAATTCCGCAGTCATCAGCCAGTGCAATCAAGTCTTGTGATGATAAAGTTTCCAGATACGACAGTGACAAGATTTTTTCCATAGGTAGAATAATCTAAAAAAAAGGCATTTCAGTCAACTAGGAGCAGACATAAAAAAAGCCGTGACTTAAAGCCACGGCCGTTAATTTCATTCAGTTACCTGATCGAACCTTATGCTTCCGGTTCGAAGTCATCAGGATATTCAACTGTTGTCCATACGTTCTGAACATCATCATCTTCTTCAAGACGATCGATGAGCTTCTGAACTTTTCCTGCAGTATCCTTATCAACTGCAGTATAAGCCTGTGGAACCATCGAAACTTCAGCTGAGAGAGTCTCCCATCCTTTTGGTTCGAGTGCTTCAACTACAGCAGTGAAGTCATTTGGAGCTGTTGTTACAGTGATTACGCCGTCTTCATTAACAACGTCTTCTGCACCTGCTTCAAGAGCAGCTTCCATTACTTCGTCTTCAGAAACTTTTTCTGCATCGTATTCAATTACACCCTTGCGGTCGAACATACGGCTTACAGAACCAGTTGTTCCGAGGTTTCCGCCTGTCTTGTTGAAAATATTGCGTACGTTTGCAGCAGCGCGGTTGTGGTTGTCAGTAAGAACTTCAACGAGAACTGCTACACCACCTGCAGCATATCCTTCGTATACGAGTTCCTCGAATGTACCGCCACCGAGTTCGCCAGTACCCTTTTTGATTGCACGTTCAATGTTATCTTTTGGCATTGAAGCTGCACGTGCCTTTACGATAGCAGCACGAAGACGAGGGTTAGCATTAGGATCTCCGCCACCCATACTTGCAGCGATAGAAATTTCCTTGATCAATTTTGTAAAGAGCTGACCGCGTTTAGCGTCTGCAGCACCTTTTGCATGTTTAATGGTCGACCATTTATTATGTCCTGACATCGGAACACCCCTTAATATAAATATTACAGAATATACTGTAAAAGTTTATCAAAAATAAAAACTTGTGTAAATGAGGCTGGTTTAAAATCCCTTCATTTATCAGAAAAATTTCTTGAGCGCATTTCCGGCAGCACTTTTTGCCTTTCCGGCTGTCTGCCCTGCAATTTTCTTTTCAAGTTCTGACTTCTTTGAATTAAGCTGCTTTTCAATGTCAGAAAGACTTGAAGCAGAAGCAGTAACGTCCGTCGAGATTCCCGTAAACTCAGTTACTTTTGCAAGGGCATCAGATGAATATCCGTCAGTTCTTTCCCTGATTTTTTCACGAAGCTGTGCCTGAACGTCTGCACCTGCTCCTGAAGCGGCATTCTTAAACGCATCAGTCAGGATGTTCGAGTAGTTTCCGCTGAGGGAAAGATCAACTCCCTTTTCTTCACTGAAGCCGACTTTATATCCGACATCCAGTTTCTTTACGCCTTCAAGGGCTGCAGTATAATACCTGTCGAATTTTTCATTACCGAAGCCTGATGATGTCATGACAGGCTTTCCGTTTGCAGGAGTTACTTCAACTGAACCGCTTCCGCTCATGTCAGCTGCACTGTCAAACTTTCCGGTAAACGACACCTTTGCCTTTCCCTGAATGACAGGAATTCCGCCTTTTGCAGATTCATCTTTATTGTAAGAAGCATTAAAGCCGCTTCCTGAATATTTAGCAGTAATCAGAGGTTCTTTAGAAGCAGTACGTGCATCAAGCGTAAGTCCTCCGTCATGTACCATGCCGTTCTTTGAGAGGTAGAGCGAAGCAACTGCAGGTTTGTTGTTGTAGTCCTGGTTGCTTGAAATATCAGTAATCTTTCCGTCAAACTTCATGTCTGTCGTAGACTTACCTTCTGCAGTAACTTTCTTGATGAGGAGACCAGGTTTTTCAGTTCCGAACCAGAAGGTTGTTCCCTTAAGGCGGCTTGTACTGCCCTTTGCATCAGAACTTTTCTTTACCTTTTCAGCATCCTTTGATTCTGCAGCAGCGTTCTTTTTCCATTCAACGGCATAATCAATTCCCATCTTTGCATACGGATAATATTCACCGAGCATGTCATAGCCCGCAGTTTCCATAAGTCCGTTCATTACGGAGCCGGCATTCATTGCAGTATCAGCAATATTTTCTGCAAGCGCCATATCAGACTTGACTGCATCTGTCATATTTTTCTTTGCTGCTTCAAGTGATTTTTTATCCTTTTCAAGGTCACCCGTAACTGATGATACTGATTTTTTTGTCTCTTCAACTTTTTTGAGTGCAGAAGAAACAGTATCGAGCGTTGACTTAAGCTTTGCAACGTCTTTTACGGAATTTACATTGATTGACTGAACTTCCTTTACCGAAGCCTGAAGTGAATCAACCTCACCTTTTATCTCAGCAGGCTTACCCTTCCACTTTTCAGTAAGCTCAGAAGCCTTTGTTTTAAGTTCTTCAGCTGCAGCCTGAGTCTTTAACTGAGACTGAAGGTTAGCCCAGATTTCGTCAGCAGAAGAACCGCCGAGCATTGTTTCAATCTGAGATTTTACGTCAGCAACGGCATTTTCAGAGCGGCTGCGTACGGATTTCATGAATTCACTGTCTTCTGCGTTATCAGCAAGCGCAGATTTCTTTGAAGGAAGAATACAGCTTTCAGTTCTGTCAGTTCCGAAATCTATTCCGGTAATTGAGATTTCATCACAGATGAATTTTCCGCGCAGGGCATCCGAAAGGGAAACGCTGAGCTGGATTTTATCTGCGGCAAAAAGGTTTTTCATTCCGTTTTCAGAAGACTTGTCTCCGATTGCAAGACCATTTACGGTAATGTCAATTCCAAGCAGTTCTACATTAACGGAAGCAACGTCTGTCTTTGCGCCGAATACGCCTTCACAGCCAGAAACGATAATCCATTTGAGAACCGGATTCTTGAACAGGCAGACCGTAATTACGAGGACTGCAATAAAACCTGCACATGCGGCAAACGGAACAAGTTTGAACCTTCCGCCGTTTTTCTTTATTGATTTTGCAATTGTCTTAAGGTTCTTGAATTCCTTTTTTGTGAACTGACGGTCTTTAGCAATGAATATTTTTTCAGTTCCCTTAACCTTTTCTTTTTCAGAAAAAAGTGAAGTAATGAGTTTTTTATCCTCTTCAACATAGAGTTTTTTGAGGATCTTTTTGTCAAAATCTTTTTTTGTATATGACTTTTTGAGAAGTCCCGGCAGTTTTCCGGCAGATATTTTCTTTTCAGTTTTCTGTTTCTTTTCTTTCATTTTTAGTTATCTCCTGCCATCGAAACTATTTTTGAGACAAGCGGAAGTTTCGTAAAAATCTTTGCAATCTTTGAATGACGCATTATCGGAGTAAGGTATTTTCTCCAGGAAGCAACAAAGAGCCTTCCGAGGAAATAAACGGGTATGTAAAGCACGATTCCGCATACAAGGGCACCCATTACGACCGAATTATTGAATTTCGTAAAGGCAACAAAAGGAATTTCAACGAGGGTCCTGAACAGGCCCTGAAGTCCGTCCAGAGTCAGAATAAAACAGCCGGTTACGTCAAACAGCGAATCCAGTGCCGGTGAAAGGGCAGAACCGATTAAAACCATTATGAGATACATCGGTTTGTTTATCCTGATAAAAAGGACAAATACGAAAATCAGATACCACAGGAGATTATCCTTCGGCAGGAAACCAAGAAGCAGCCCGAGAGAAAAAGCATGGGCAATTTCTGCGGGGTTAACGTTAGCGTTAAGCGCTTTAAGAAGTTTAACTATTTTACTTATCATAAATTGAATTGTAGCACATGGAAGTAAAAATTTACAAACGAAAACTTAAGGATTTTCTTAACTTGATGAATGACTTTTACTCCGCAGCAATCTGTGGTAATCTTTAGGTGAAGGCAGGCTCACATGAAAATAATTGCAGAAATCGGAACTTCACACGGCGGAAACCTTGAAAAAGCCAGAAAACTTATAGACTGCGCAGCAGAAAACGGAGCTGATTTCGTAAAATTTCAGTGGGTCTATGCAGATGAAATCCTTCACCCTGAAACAGGTTTCGTTAATCTTCCAGGAGGAAAAATCCCGCTGTATGACAGGTTCAGGGAACTTGAAGTTTCTCCGGATTTCTTTAAGGAATGCATGGTTTACGCTCATTCAAAGGGGCTCAGATTCATGTGTTCACCTTTCGGCCTGCGTTCACTGGAAGAACTCTTTTCGATTCATCCCGATGCAGTAAAAATTGCTTCCCCTGAGCTGAACCACATTCCTCTTCTTAAAAAACTTGCTGAATACAGAAAAACACATGACATTCCGGTAATCCTTTCTTCCGGCGTTTCAAAACTGTGCGACATCGAAGAAGCACTTTCCATACTCGGACGCAATGACATTACCCTTCTCCACTGCATAACAAGCTATCCCGCTCCGGAAGAAGAATACAACCTCAGCCTTATTCCGAATCTTTCTGCAATATTCGGAGTTCCGTGCGGAGTAAGCGACCATTCACTTGACCCGGTTCTCGTACCGTCAGTTGCAGCCGCAGCCGGAAGTACAATGATAGAAAAGCACATTACCCTTTCAAAGGAAACCGACGGTCTTGATGATCCGGTAGCATTGACCGGAGAACAGTTTGCACTGATGAGTCACTGTATCCGTCAGTGTGAGGCAGTATTCCGTCAGTACGGAGAAAATGCAAAAGATTATATTTTAAGGCAGCTTGAAGAAGAATACGGAGAACGCGTAAAAAAAGTTCTCGGAGACGGAATCAAAAAACTCGCCCCTGCAGAAGAAGCAAATTACGGCCGCACCAACAGAAGCCTGCACTTTATGCGCGCAATGAAAGCCGGAGAAACAATAAAAGCACAGGACATCGGAGTCTTAAGGACAGAAAAAGTTCTCACGCCGGGCATTCATCCGCGTTACCTCGAAACCATAACAGGAGCAACATTAACACAGAACGTAACAAACGGCGAAGGAGTTCAGTGGAAACACTTAATAATTCGGAATTAGGAATTAATTATATCAACTTTCAATTTTGCATTCATTTCATTATAATGTGTGCATTATGGCAGAACTTATTCAACCACGCGTCCTCAAGGGCTTCCGTGACATCTTGCCTCAGAGCGAGATTGTCCGCACAGATTTAATGGAAAAAATCACAGGCGTTTACCGCTCATTCGGCTTCGTTCCGATTGATACGCCTGTGCTCGAATATTCAGAAATCCTTCTCCGGAAATCAAACGGAGAGACAGAAAAGCAGGTTTTCCGCTTCCTCGACAACGGAAAGCGTGATGTTGCATTGCGATTCGACCTCACGGTTCCTTTCGCGCGATTCACGGCTGAGCACGAAAGCGAGCTTTACTTCCCTTTCAAGCGCTATCACATCGCAAAAGTCTGGCGCGGCGAAAAACCGCAGGCAGGACGATACCGTGAGTTCGTTCAGTGCGACATCGACACTGTAGGAAGCGACAGTGCCGCAAGCGATTTTGAAATTTTGAACATCATGCGCACCGCTTTGGCAGAAATCGGTGTAAAAGACATCACGATTCATGTAAATCACCGCGGAATCTTCAACCGATTCCTTTCAAAGCTCGGAGTTGCCGAAAAGAGCGAGGACATTCTGCGCTCAGTCGATAAGCTTGCAAAAGTCGGTGAAGAAGAAGTCAAAAAAGAACTCGTCGAATACACCTCAAGCGAAGAAAAGGCAAACGAAATCCTCAAATACATCGCAGGAGCCGGAGACTTTGAATCAACCCTCAAAATGATTACCGAAATGAGCGG
>DGTU01000064.1 GCA_002394465.1 Treponema sp. UBA4328
GACTACATCGGCGGCCGCTATTCATCAACTTCTGGTGTCGGTGGTGCAGTTCTTTCTCTCGCATTCGGAGCAAAAGTTTTCGATGACTTCCTCAAAGGAGCTGCAGAAGAAGACAAACTCGCAGCAAACGAAGATATCCTCAAAAACCCGGCATTGCTCGATGCTTTGATTGGCGTTTACGAGCGCAATGTTCAGGAATATCCGGCAACAGCGGTTCTTCCCTACTCACAGGCTCTCTCCCGCTTCCCTGCTCACCTTCAGCAGCTCGACATGGAATCAAACGGAAAGAGCGTAAACCGCTTCGGAGATGCAATCGACTATGTAACAGGACCTGTCATCTTCGGTGAACCAGGAACAAACGGCCAGCACTCATTCTACCAGCTTCTTCATCAGGGAACCGACATCGTTCCGCTTCAGTTCATCGCATTCAAGGAGAATCAGGCAGGAAACGATGTAATCATCGAGGACTCTACAAGCCAGAAAAAACTCGGTGCGAATGTAACAGCCCAGATTATGGCTTTCGCATGCGGAAAGGATGACGCTGACCCGAACAAGACTTTCGCAGGTGAGCGGCCATCAAGCCTTATCTACGGAAAACAGCTCACACCTGCAAGCCTCGGTGCACTTCTCGCACACTTCGAGAACAAAGTTATGTTCCAGGGATTTGTATGGAATCTAAACAGCTTCGATCAGGAAGGAGTACAATTAGGCAAAAAATTAGCGAAATCCGTTTTAAGCGGACAAATGGACGGAGCATTAAAAGCTTTCGCTGACCTGATTGTAAGTTAAACAGCTTCGATCAGGATAACGGGTGGATAATTTTAACCACCCGTTAAACGGGTCTGTCAAGACTTTAAGCGAAGCGTGTCTTGACGGACTCGTAAGGCGTTCAGCTCGGAAAGAAACTCGCAAAAACAGTTCTTTCTGGAAAAGCTGACGGCGCACTCAAAGCTTATACTGAACTTCTTGATTTGTAAATTTTAGACGCGGATGCACACAGATACACGCAGATAGTTTTGCAGAATAAATGATTTAAGCCACACGAATTGATCCTGATATACAAAGTCATTTTTCGTGTGGCTTATTTTTTTATCGTATTTCTACAACTTAAACAATTCACGGATATTTTTATCTACAGTAAGGCTCAGTTCGCTTGCCAGTACACCGCGTGCATGAGAGACAAAATTATAGCAGTGTTCAACCAGAACAGGCGTATTAACCTGACCGCGGAAAGGAACCGGAGCAAGATACGGAGCATCCGTCTCCATTAATATACGGTCTTCGGGAACATAATTAAGGAGTTCCGTCATTTCATCCATTTTTGCTTTTTTCGTATAGGTAACTGCCCCGCCAAATGCAATGTACCAGCCCAGATCCAGAAATTTACGTGCTTCTTCCCTGCCGTAGGAATAACAGTGAATAACACCTCTGTGCCAGCCCATGTTCTTTATGCAGTCGAGGGTATCTTCAAAGGCATCGCGGCTGTGAACGATAACGGGAAGGTTCATTTTTCGTGCAAGTTCTATCTGCATCTGAAACAGTTCACGTTCTCCCTCATAAACAGCCCTGTCAAAGTCACTTTCACACCGGCCGTCGACTCCCTCAGGATTCCAGTGATGGTCAAGACCGCACTCACCTATCGCTGCCAGATGAGACTTATCCATGAAAGTTTCAATCGATTCTTCAAGTTTTTTTACGGCCTGCACACGGTTTTTGATTTCATCAACATCAGGCCAGATTCCGGCAGAGTAATAAATCATTCTGTCTGCTTCTTCGCGAAGCCCATCCGGAAGGGAAGCAATAGTCTCCTGCATCTGCACATGCCTTGAAAGAAGGTCGTCACACCTTGTACCGATATCAAGGGCAAAAAAAGTATTTCTTTCTGCAAGCTGAGTCAGAATTTCTATTCCGTCAACTCCGCGTTCAATTATGTTATGAAAATGGAAATGTGTATCGCTGAACATGCATGCATTATAGCATATACACAGCTCTGTGTTTTTAAAAACATATCTCAATTTGCTTTTTGATTTTATTATGCTATGATTAAAAAAAATGAGGAGTAAAAAATATGGGTATAGCATCCTTGATTATGGGTATCATCGCAATGATGATGAGTCTCGGTATTGAACTCGGACCTGTTGCTGGTGTTCCGGGCATTCTTTTTGCAGTTCTTGGAATTGTATTCGGCGCAATCGGAAAGAAAAAACCTGAAACCGCAGGCCTTGCAAAGGTCGGAATGGTACTCAGCATTCTCGCCCTTCTGTGGAACATAATAATGACGGTAGCCTGCGTAGCCTGCGTCAGCTGTTCATACGCTGCATACGAAGGTTTGCTGGCACAATAACACCCTGTTAAAAATCCTTGAAATAACAGATAATTAGTGCTAATATGAGAAAATATTTATTTTAATAGGAGAAAAAAATGGCAGTAGCTTCACTGGTACTTGGTATCATATCTATGGCAAGCATTCTCGTGTTCGACTGGTGGACATGGGGTATCATCGGTCTCATCACTGGTGCAATTGCAATCGTCCTCGGAGCTCTCGGCAAGAAAGATGCTGAGAAAGCAAAACTCGCTCACCTTGGTTTCATCTTCGGAATCATTGGTGCTGCATTCGGTTTTGTATTCCTCGTAGGATGCTCAATCTGGTGTGCAGCATTTGCTGATGATTTTGCTTCAGCAGCAGCTGCAGCAGCATACAGCAACAGCTGGTACTAATCTACCGTATTTTCTGATGAACGGGGTGTTGAAAGGCACCCCTTTTTTATTTTAAACTTACTTTATGTTTCCTTTCATTCATTTTCAGATTTTTTCAAAAGACATTTTGATTCCACTGTACGGACTTTGTATCGTTGCAGGTCTTTTTTCAGCAGCATATACAGGCGTAAGGCTTTCAAAAAAATCCGGCCAGACACTGGAAAATTTTGCCATTGCAGCAACCTGCACCGGTTTCTTCGGTTTTCTCGGCGCAAAAATCATGTATGTGCTGGTTACCTTCCCGCCTTCAATGTATCTTTCTCAGCTGGCAAACATGCAGGGAGGCTATGTTTTTTACGGTGGTCTTATCCTCGGTCCGCTCGGACTTTATCTCGGCTCAAGGCTTGCACAGAGCAGAATCCTTGATTTCCTGAACATATTTGCGTGCGTACTTCCCCTGATCCATGCTTTCGGACGAATCGGCTGTTTCTGTGCAGGCTGCTGCTACGGCATTCCTTACGACGGGTTATTTGCCGTTCACTATCACAATCCTATTACTTCAGTCACCCCTGACATCGGAATTTTTCCGGTTCAGCTGCTTGAAAGCATCTGCAATTTCATTCTCTTTGCCATTCTGCTTATCTACACTATCCGCCATCTTGATACAATCTCTAAAAACTTCAGGGTCTGCCTGCTTTACGGTGCCGGATATTCAGTAATACGGTTTTTCCTTGAATTTCTTAGGGGAGATTCAATCCGCGGAGGCGTCGGGCTGCTTTCAACTTCACAGATAGTGAGCATAGTGCTGTTATTGCTTATAATAATTATTTTTGTTATCATAAAAATTGTCGAAAGACATGCCAGGATGGTGGAATAGGTAGACACAAGGGACTTAAAATCCCTCGACAGCTAATACCGTCGTGCCGGTTCGATTCCGGTTCCTGGCATTAACAAAAAAAGCTTCCCGAAGGGAAGCTTTTTTTGTTGTCAGTCTTATATTTTATTTTACACGGCTGTAAAGCCCTGCCATTTCATCCCGCCAGTCACCGCGTTCGGCATCACGGGCTTCCCATTCAATGGTTTTCTGAATCGTAAAATGCTTTATGTCGTGAATATTTTCAAAATGAAGGACTGCAAAACGTCCGTTTCCGATATACATAACGCGTTCGTTAGGACCAGGCTTTTCGGACTCATTCAATTTTGCGAGTACGCAGTCGAAATGAACCGGATTTCCGCTTCCGCGGTTATTGATTGCACTGGAAATTTCCGTAATAGGTTCGCCGCAGATTTCACAGACATGAGTCTGGCTTTTAAATTCCTTTATGGCGTTTTCCCTTTCCTCTATTTCCTTCTGCTGCTGAGAATTAAACTGAGGCCTTCTGTATTCTGAAGAACGCTGCCTGTTCTGTTCTCCGTTTCCGCCGCGATTTCTTCCGCGACGAAAGTTATTATTTCTTCCCATTTTTTCTCCCGGAATACACCTGCTCGGCGTCTTCAACAATACGCCTGCTCAGTACCTGTGCAATCCGCTGGACGGCAAAATCAAGGTATTCATTATCATGAATCTTTTGTCTCAGTTCCATTATACGCGGAGAAAATTTTTTTGACAGAGAAGCTGAATTAGTATTTGCAATCATACGAGCTCCGAAAAAGCATTTTCAATATGGTAAACGGAGGGAAGTGAAGGCATGTCAACAATCAAAACGTCAAATCTCACCACCCTGTTACTATATTCTCGATGATTTGAAAGAAACAATTTAGTTGTTTCTACAATTTTTTTTTGTTTTCTTCTGTCAAGACGGCGCATAAGGCTTTCCAGATCGCCGTTCGGATTAGCTTTTACTTCCGCAAAAACTAGAACTGAATTCTTCTGTGCAATTATATCAATTTCACCGGTTTTTGTCCGCCAGTTACGGCAGATAATTTCATACCCGCATTCACAAAGATACCTGCAGGCCTTTTCTTCTGCCACAGCCCCCTTTGCACGAGTCGAATTATTGTTCAGATTGATATTAAAGCCGTTCAATCAGATGCAGTTTCAGACAACTTCCTCAAGCTCTTCGACTTCTTCCAGTTCCTCTGCTTCGTCTGCATCTTCATCAGAAATATCAGATTCATCAATCGGATGACCGAAAGTCAGCAGAAACGGAATAGCCCATCTCTTAAGGGCTGCAATATGGTACATCTTTGCCGTCTTTCCTTCTGCGAGGAACATATTTTCCCCGTCATCAAAGAATACAGGCGCAGAAAACCTCATGCCAAGCTTTATTGAGCTGCATTCAACTCTCTTAAAATCTTTTTTAGTCATAACTTTTTTCTATTCTCCTGATAAGGGCAAAAACTTCAGCAATCACCGGATACACGGAAACCGGAATCAGTTCTCCAGGATTCTGAACTGAAAGAATATCAGCCGTTTCGACATCCTTTACAAGGGGAATGTTATTTTCCCTGGCAATTTCGATGATACGCCTTGCCATTTCCTTTTTTCCGGACGCTGCAATGAAGGGGGCTTCTGCATTTTCAGGATATTTTAAGGCAACAGCCTTTAATTCGTTCATGCCTCCTCCTTTACGACAGTCAGCGGAACGTTTTCAGGTGCGAAACCTTCAAGCAGGCTGCTGTCACAGTAAGACACATAAACGGATTCAGAGTGCAGTTTTTCCCTTAGAATACCTTCAAGAGCTGAAGCGAACGTCTCCTGCATTTCAGGAGGCAGTGAAGGAACAGAAGAAAAAGTAAGTCTCCTCACCCTATCATTATTTAATTCTATCACAAAACTGTATTTTTTCAGATCATTATTACAGCTGATAACAATTTTATCAGTCCTTTCCGCGGTCTTATCGTATAAAACTCTAATAACTCCATTAAAGTTTTTGTAGTCCCATTCAAACGGAAGAACAAACCAGTGTCTCTCCCCTTCACTCATCGTATTGAACAGCGTCAGAAGCCCTTCTCTGTTTCTGTCGCAGGCCTTCCGTACCGAAGAAAAATAATCTTCCATGACGCCATTATTTCCGGCACCTGAAAAATCATCCTGCTCATTTTCTTTTTTATGCCCGTGTTCCTGGGAATTATAAATAATTTCAGAAACATATTCGCCGGTAAACGGCAGGCCTTTTTCACTTAAGAGCAGTGCCGTCTGATTTTTTTCATCAGCATCACTGTCATTTTCATGTCTTTCTTTCAGGATATTCCTGATTTTATCCGGAGCAAACTTAAATCCTGCTTCCTGCATAAACTGAACCAGTCTGAGCGCCGTACTTTCCGGTGGAAGTCCGAGGGATGCAAGATAATTTACAAGCTGACGCGGAGGTTCTGCCGAGTCAAGATCTGAAGGATAAAACGAAGCCGTAGCTTCTGCAGTTTTTTCTGATATCAGAGAAAGGAAAACTTTGTTATCCCTGACATCAATTCTGGCTTCAAAAAACTGTCCGGGAACAAGTTTAGTCTGTGATGCAGCTTTAAACTTCTGTCCGGCAAGGCTTACCGTATATGTTCCGTCTGCATTTGCCGAAAGGATATGCCCCCTTACGACATTGCCGTTTTTTATCTGTGCATTACGGCTTTGAGAAACAAAAACCTGAACCGGGTTATAAACTCGTACCGACATTTTTCATAATAAAAAACCCGGCGCCGTTTCCGGATACCGGGTTCGTATTAAGCGGCAGGCTTATTTTGCTGCAGCGTTTTCTGCTTTAGCTTCAGCCTTGATTGCAGCTTCCTGTGCTTCAGCAGCCTTTGTAGCAGCCTTTGAAGCTTCAAGATATGCCATTGCTTTTGGTCCGATAAGTTCCTTAACTTTAGCTCCCTTACCAACCTTGTCGCGGATGTAGTAGAGTTTAGAGCGGCGTACTTTTCCGACGCGGATTACGTCAACTTTGATTACGCGAGGGCTGTAAACCGGGAATACACGTTCAACACCTACACCGTAAGAAATCTTGCGTACTGTGAAAGTCTTGCGTACACCTGTGTTTTTGATACAGATTACAACACCTTCATAAATCTGAATACGCTTTGTTTTGCCCTCAATAATTTCAAAGTGAACTTTTACAGTATCACCAACGCTGAAATTAAGTGAGTTCTCGTCTTTCTGCTGTTCTTCAATAGTCTTAATAAGATCCATTGTTATTTTCTCCTATTTTTCTTGCGGTCATGCTTACTGAGATGCATGTCCAGCAGTTCCTCAATCATTTTTTCGGCTTCTGCAGTCAGCTCACCTTTCATTCTTGCCGCAGCAATCAGGTCAGGCCTGTTTGCAAGGGTTTTCTGAAGGCGCTTTTTCAGCCGCCACTTCCGGATATTTTCATGGTTGCCGCTGGTTAAAACCTCAGGCACTGCCAGATCCCTGTATACAGCCGGGTGCGTATACTGAGGATATTCCAAAAGTCCGTCAGAATAGCTTTCTTCGTCAAGGCTTTCCGGAGTGATTACATTATCAACAAGTCTGTAGACCGAATCTACTATAACCGTCGCAGCAAGTTCTCCGCTTGACATGACATAATCTCCGATGGAGATTTCATCATCAACATAGAGATCGATAATCCTCTGGTCGATACCTTCGTACCTTCCGCAGACTAAAACGATTTCTTCTTTCTGACTAAGTTCAAGCGCTTTTTTCTGTGTAAAAGGCTTTCCTGAAGGAGTGACATAAATCACATGCTTCTTATATGCCTTTACGCTGTCCAGCGCCCGCCCGAGAGGTTCAGCCATCAAAAGCTGGCCAGCCCCACCACCGTACGGCTTGTCATCACATGTCTTGTGTCTATCGAAGGCAAAATCCCTGATATTCACTAAATCGTAGGCAATAATTCCCTTTTCAACCGCTTTCGCCATGATTGAGGCTTCAAAAAAAGCGCGCGGAATCTCAGGAAATAAGGTCAGCACAGTAAATTTCATGGAATTACTCCAGAATCCAGAGGTGCATCAACTGAATCGTCTTGTTTTTAACATCAATGTTCCGTACGAAATCATATCTGAATGGAACATATACTTTCCGAGGCTTACCCGAAGAAGTAAATTTAACGTCATCTGCAAGAAGACTACAGTTCTCGGCCAGGACAACCTCAAAGAGATCACCAGAACCGCCTTCCACTACGTCTGTGATTGTTCCTGTCGCAACTGGTTTTCCATGCACAGGAGCAGTCTCAACTGCCAGTCCGTCCTCACCCTGCTCAGGATAATAAAGCAGAGTACAGTTTTTCAGATCTTCAACATACCACTCACCCTTATTCAGGGGACAGGCATTTTCACGGCTTACCACAATCTCAAACCCGTTAATTTTTTTAACGGCTTCAGGACTGTCGATCCCGGCAAGCTTCATAAACAAGGTATCACTTCCCGCATCAACCTGCTCTACTTTGTAGAGTTTTGATTCAAGGGTTTTAGGATTCCTCAAAGTTACTTCAGTCATCGAACAGAAATGTTCAAATTCACCGGAAGAACTTTCAACTTTAAAATTACCCGCAACTCCATGTGATCCGCGGATAAAACCAACGATAAATTGTTCCACAGTACAACTAATCCAGTATTTCCAGGCTGTAATGTCTGCCGTCTTTAGCAGCAGAAGCACTCAATACTGTGCGCAATGCTTTAGCAATACGACCGTATTTGCCGATAACCTTACCAATATCGCCTTGTGCTACTCTGAGTTCCAGAACAGGACCTCTTTCGCCCGCAGCTTCGTTTACAGAGACTGCACTGGGGTCATCGACCAATGATTTTGCAATGAATTCAATCAGGTCTTTTTCCATTCCCCGTTTCTCCCGCAAACTTATTTGTTAAGGTTTTTCTTGCTGAAAAGCTTTTTTACTGTAGCAGTAGGCTGAGCACCAACACCGATCCAGTACTTTGCACGCTCTTCATTGAATGAAACCTGAGCATCTTCTTTAGCGATTGGCTGATAGATACCAAGTTCTTCGATTGTTGTACCATCACGCGGCTTGCGTGAATCCTGTACGACGATACGGTAGCACGGCTTTGCTTTTGTACCGAACTTCTTGAGTCTGATTTTGACCACTTTTATCCTCCATAGGGCTCCTGAGAGTCCTAAATTATTCATTTTAAAAAGCACATGAAAGTGCCAAGATATAGTAGAAATAACATGTTATTCTATTGAGCAGGTTTAGTCAATTGCAAAAAGGCGGCTTAATCGAAATTTCACATACTTTTCCTGTGACAGGATGAGGAAAAGTCAGGGAGAGAGCATGAAGCATTATCCTTTCATGTTCAGCGCCTCCATACAGGACATCCCCAAGAATCGGGATTCCAAGCGAAGACAGGTGAACGCGGATCTGATGTGTCCTTCCGGTGAGCGGACGGCATTCCGCAAGGGCGTATATATATTTTTCATCTTCAGAAAAAATTCCGAGGATTTTAAATTCAGTCCTTGAAAAAAGCCCCCCGTCATTTTCCTTTACCCTTCCCCATCTGGCAGGCTGACCTTTCGGGCTTATCCGGCCCATGTAAAATTCAACTGCAAATTCCTTGCCCTCTTCAAAGTCACCTGCACGTTTTTTTTCAATGCAAACTACCGCATTATAAACTTTTCTTGCTGTATGATTTTCAAACATTTCATGACATGCGGCATTTACGCTTCTTGATTTTGTAAACAGGATTACTCCGCTCGTATCCCGGTCAAGGCGGTGCATGATTCCCACGTACGGAGGATTTTTTGCATTGGGCTTTTCAATTTTCTGGCGTGCAAACAGAAACCTTACGACCGCGGCATGAAGGTTATCCCTTTCTCCGACCATTCCTGCTTCCGTCGGAAAATGTGAAGGCTTATTAACGACTATAACTGAATCATCTTCAAACAGAACGTCTTTGTCAGTCAGCTCATAATTAATGTCATCGGGTTTCTTTTCATAAAAGAATTTTTCTTCATCATAGAAAACTTCAACGTAATTTCCGGCATGGACTGTATAAGACGGAATGCGTATCTGTCTTCCGCTGCACCTTACGCCTCCTGCCATGATAAGGCGCCGGATTTTGCTGTTTGACATGGTAAGGCCGAGAAGAGCCGGCAGTTCTGTCCGGAGAAGTTCATTAAGAGAAATGCTGTCCTTAGCCCTGATGGAGAATTTTCTTACGCTCAACTGAATTATCCGCGCATTGCCTTCATTTCTTTCTTGCATTCATACATTGCCTGATCTGCCCTGCTGAATACATTTACCACGCTTGCGTCGACTGACTTGTCATAAAAAGCAATTCCAATGGCTGCAGACACTTTTTCCCATGGTTCAAGGGTTTCATCCGCAGATGAAATGGAAATCTTGCGCTTAAATTCAGCCGTAAGTTCCTCGACGTGTTCATAATCGCTTCCACGAAGGATTACGACAAACTCATCACCGCCGATTCTGAATACAGGAGAATGAGTAAAGGTCTTGCAGACAAGCATGCACAGTTTTTTAATTGCAAAGTTTCCCTGCTCATGTCCGTAGGTGTCGTTTATGCGCTTAAGGAAATTAAGGTCAATCATTGCAATTCCAAAAGCAACCGGTTCACTCGTCGCAAGTTCATATTCCATGCGTTTGATTTCCCGGTCATAGGCAGTTTTGTTTCTTATGCCGGTAAGTGAATCCCTGTTAGCCAGTTCACTCATCTGATCAGCGACTTTTTCAGCCTTAAGGATTCCCGTAACATAATCACGCATATCGTCAGCCATCTGCGACATTGTAACTGCAAGCGAATATACTTCGTTTTTTTCAGACAGTTTAGGCATGTCAAATTCAAGTTCTCCGATATTCCTCTGTCCGTGGCTTTTTTTTGCAAAATTTGAAACGCACTGTTCAAGGAGACGGATCGGAGACGTAACGGCCCTGTGCGACCACCAGAGGAATGCAAACGTAAACACTGCACCAAGCAGGATGATGTATATGAAATTTTCAATGGTATGTCCGTAAATGAGCTTAGAAATAATCGTAATGTCTACGTCGAGGGCAAGAACCGCATAAGGATTTTTTTCGGAATCATACAGGCTTATGGCTCCCGTATAATCAAGTCCCCAGTCAGTTTTTTCCTCAAAGAAAGCAATGGAACGCGGATGCTGGTTCATTATCCTGTAAAGTTTCCTAACCGTCGGTTCATCGTACTCGTCATCTGAAACCCAGCCGAGATAGAGGTTGCCCTCAGTATCAATATGGCGGTCATAATAGGTTTCTGCAGAAATTACGCTCATGATATTCCATTTGCCGCCGAAATTCTGCGGAGTAAGTATGTACAGGTAATGAATGTCAAAATCTTCGCGAACACCGTCCATAAAGCGTTCAAGTTCATCATATTTTTCGCTGCGCTTAAGCGTTTTTACGCAGTTTGCAAGATCATCATCATCAATGTGGCGGTCAACATAGCGGAGAATGTCAGAAATATAAGCTTCATAACGCTGGTAAAGGGTGCGTTTATAGTTGAGGTAAGTAACGACACCGAGAACGGCACAAAGAAGCAGAATAAAAATAATGCAGCTGACCGTAATACTCCGGCTCAGAGGACGTTTTACGTTTTCTTTTGCATTCGTATTATTTTTCACTTAAACTTTCCTGCCCCCGGGGATTAATAACCGAGTTCTTCGCCGACAAGAATAATCTTTATCCTGCCCTTTACGCGGCATATTCTTGTTCTGACGAAAATTGCACAGATATCCTTTTCATCAGAAAGCTGAAGTCTTCTGGCATTTTTCGGAGCAGCAACCTTAAGAGCCCTCTCTTCCAGATCTTTTTCCGTTTTTACGATTTTATTGATTCCTACAAGCGCTACGACTGAAGAAGGACCGAAGGCAATGGCTGCAACACGGTTTCCGTTTCCGTCAATATTAAAGACAACGCCATCTTCACTGACTGCGTTAAAACTCGTAAGGAAGGTATCTGCAAGAAGTCCTTTCCTCATAAGTTCAGTTTTTTCTTCCGGAGTTTTTCCGAGGCTTCTGTCGATTACCTTATAGTTTCCTGCCCTGATTTTATCAAGCAGGCCTGATTCTTCTATTGAAACAGATCCGCCCCATGAAACAGACGAACCTTCAGGTATATAGGAAAGCGCCTTTTCTACGGCTTCTTTTTTGTCAGCAGCATAAACGGCTTCAAAACCGCGTTTTTTAAGGCTTTCAATGATCTTTTCAGCATCCATATTTCTTCTCCATTAAAAAAATAATAATCCGTGCGTTAACTATAACACGGGTTTACGCTTTTCCGCCACAATTATTTTGAAAGACGAGTCTGGTATTTTTTTATCTGGCCTTCATACGATGCCCTGACGTCTTCAGAAAGCGAAGCTGCATCCTTTAAGAGTGTAAGGCTCACTTCAGCCTGTTCAAGGGCCTGTTTTTTATCGTCAGTTTCAGCATAGAGCTGCATCAAATAATAGTTCAGAATGAATTTGAGGTATGAATTATTTTCAGCCGCATCAAGATGTCCTTTTGTAAAGCGTATGGCTTCATCCGCATTCTGACTCTTCATATAGTACGTAATTACGGAGTCGTAGCACCTTACGTCAGTCTGTTTCTTAAATGCACAGTCAAATTCAGCATAAGCCGCATCCTTTTTTCCAAGTTTCAGGCAAAGACCTCCGGCCTGCATGTACGGAAAGGAGCTGTCAGGAAATTTTTCCTTGAGTTTTTCAAGTGTTTCAGCTGCAGCGTCAGCATTTCCGGACAGATAATACGCATCTGAAAGAAGTGAATATGCATCCATCTGCTGCGAGGGAGTATCTTCCGGATGTTTTATTGCATTTGCGGCTGCCTGTACGGCTTCAGGATATTTCTGTGAATACATGTAGGCTACGGCAAGGTTGTACCAGGTCATTCCGGAATCATCCTTGAGCTTCAGTGCAGTTTCATAGTAATGAATGCACTTTTCATATTTTCTCATGTAAATGCAGGCAGTTCCGGCTTTTTCTGCAGAAGCAAAATTATAAACGCCTGCAGCGTAAGCCGCATCAAAATTTGAATTGATAAGGTCGAACAGTTCGTCACTTTTTTTTATCCATGAAGAACCATAACGCAGAAAGCAGTCTGAATAGTATTGTGCAAGGGCAAGATTGAGGACCGGCGACTGTCCGTGAACGGAAACATAGTTTTCGACGGCTTCTTCCGGTGAATAATAAGTCATCGAATATGATTCGCCGCCAAAATTACGCCTGAGCTCCATAAGGTCCTCATTTTCTTCAAGGTCTTTGAAAACAAACATAGAATGCATGAGGCTCTGTACAAACCAGTTCGTACAGATTTCTGTTTTCTTATAGATGATGTAATCACTGTCATCTGAGCCGAGGTGACCAAAGGCAGACTGATACTTTTTCTGTTCAATAAGCTTATCAGTTTCTGCAATCAGCTTTTTTATCTGCTCAGGTGCATTCCTGTAAATATCGATGTCTTCTGCAAAGCTGCACAGTGAACATGCACATAAAATCAGGACAGCGAATAATTTTTTCATGTTAGAACTCTACCTCACCGACAAGGAACTTGCCTTCTACGGAATCAAGCTGCAGCGTAAGTATCTGCCTCTGCTGATTCTTACGTCCGAAATTCGTATAGACCTCTGCCTGAACGACGACCGGCTGAAGGACTTTCTGCTGATGATTTCCGTAATAATGTACTTCAATTTTGAGTTTACCGTCAGGAGCAGTTCTTATGCTGAATTCTTCAGGACCGTATCCGCGGGTAAAATCCCTGCTCATTCGTCCTCCGTTAGCGGTAAGCCTGTTGCCATAATAGCATTTTTCACCGTCTTTATCAGTAACCCAGAGATCAATGTCACAGTCATCAGTATTCCATGTAAGGATTACGCGGACATCAAGGTCAAAATTTTCAATCAGTTTTTTATCGATTTTCGACAGGTCAAGTTTAACGTTTTCACGCCGGCAGGAAGCAATAATCGCATTCATGTCGTTCAGTGCAATCTGCTGAACCTGATCGAACCTTGAATCCCATTTTTTGAGGGCAATTGAATACAGCATGTCGACGGCCTTCTGCTCCTCTCCGTTGAGGTGATAAGCCATTCCAAGATCACGGCGGAACTGAGGAATCTCTCCCTTGAGCCGGATAAGCTTTTCAAAGGCAGAAACGGCAGAAGGATAATTTTTGCGTTCCATGAGCTTGTTTCCGAGTGCGCGAAGTACGTCCGTATTTTCAAGATTAAGTTCAGCAAGGTTTGAAAGAATCCTGAGTGACAGTGCTTCATAGCCTTCCTCTGCAAAATAATCAGAAACTTCCATATAGAATGCCGGAGACGACTTATATTCTTTTTTTAGTTCAAGATATTTTGCGTACATTTTATCTGCAGAAGTTTTTTTGAGGACAGCAAGATATTTTCTCTCAGGCGACCAGGCCTGAATCTGGACGGAAGGATTTTTTCCGCTCCTGGAAGCTTCGCCTGAAGCAGTTTTTGCCAGCAGCTGAGGTTCCGACGCACGGGAAGAAGCCCGGGCAGAAGCAGTGGCAGGAACACGGGGTGCAGCATCAGCAAACAGCCGCTCTTCCAGGACAACCTCAGGAGCAGCTCTCTCATCCGCTCCGCCGGCAAGCTCAAGAGTTTCGTACATTGTAATTTTCTTAAACTCTTCAAGCGGCGTATTCCACCATTTTTTATATTCAGCAAAACAGTCATACACTTCTCTGCTGATTCTGCCGTCATCTTCATTTTTATTTGCAGCAGCAGAATGGCTCCGTGAAACAAGTCTGTTGTATTCAGCAAGAAGTTCAGCATCATCCTGTGGCGGAACAATTTTATACCTTACATAATCAGCAGCCGAATCAAGGACAATCAGCGAAGTATCTTTTGTTACAATGCCGAATTTTTTTGATAATTTAATTATCTCAGTCCGGTTCCTGTCATAATTCTCAGAAAGGGAAGCAATCTTCATACAGGCCCAGCGGCGGGCAGTATATTTTGTATCAGCATAAGTTGAATCAGGTTTTATGGTCAGAGTTTTTTCAACAGTATTTCCGTAACCGAAGTAAAGTTTTACCGGAGCACTCTTTTTCCTGAGGATTCCGCTGAAAGAAAAATCAGCTGATACGATAGTCCCGTCTTCAGGATAGACATCGGATACGGCAGACTTATCATATTCACTCCGGATCAGGCGGTACGGTTCATTCATCATGAGCGAAACAAAAGGAGAAAGCTGTTTTTTAAGTGCATCCAGCTGGGCACCGTAAGAAATCTTTTCATCAATTTTTGAAACGGATGTAAGGTTTATATAGCGTCCGCCGTTTTTACGTGCAAGGGATGATAAGAAAGCATGGTCTGCGGTCTGAGAAGAATTTACAGTATAAAGCACTGGCCTTTTCGCTCCCGGAATGTCAGATTTTTTCTGTTCAGCAGTTTCATTCCAGTTTGCGATTCCGTCAGAGAAAACAAGAACCTCATCAGCACCAGACTTAAAAAAATCCTGATTCATGTCCGTTGCACCGTCATATTCCAGATCACGGATACGGGTAATAAGTTCATCAGCATTTGTAAACGTCAGGGGCTTGCTGCCCAGGCTGGAAAACGAACGGAACCATACGGATTTAACTTTAAGTTTTGAAAGGTATTCCTTTAAGAATTCAATTTCTGCATCAAGGTTTCTGTCCTCTCCGCTCGATGAAACATCCCACCAGACGGCAACAGTCTCCGGAAGTTTCTTTGGTTTTTCAGCTGCAGGAAGCACCGTATTGTAATGAAAGTATGTATTTTTGCCTGAGGTTTCCGTAAAGATTCCTGTCTTGATTTCTGCAGGATTTTTAATCACACCCTGTACGACAATCTGTATCTGCCTCAGTCCCCGCGCCGGAATCGGATATATGCGCGTCTTAAAGTTATTTCCGGCAGTTTTTTCAATGAGCCCGGGATCAATTCCCTGACGGACAACTGCTTCAAAAACCTCGCGTCCCTTCTCCTTTTCAACTACGACTCCTGAGCGGAGCTTTCCGTTAACGTCAATCGAATAACCGGTTACGTCTTCGCCCTCTTCAAGCGGGAATTCAAGTTCGCCTTCAAGAATGCGGTCAGAGGAATTTGCAACAATCAGGTTCATCGTCGTGATTCTGATATTGCCGAAAGTTTCAGTTGAAGAAGATGAAAGCGTCAGCCGCACCGGAGAATTGTTTTCTTCGCCGGAGATTTTGATTTTAATATTTCTTTCTGCAGATACATAAAGAACTGAAAAAAAGGAAACGAATGATAATAAAAAAAGCCGTTTTATGCCGGAAATAAATCTTTTCATGTACATAAAACAAGCATACATCAAAATGGTTGCATTATGAAGTCTTATCGCTTGAAGATTCTTTATGCCTGTTGCAGAAATATCCGCCGTCTTCAAGATAACGTCTGCGCGTCATGATAAGGTTAATCAGTTCATGATACATATTGAAGTCAATTTCGAGCGCCATCGGAAGCAGGAAAAATTCCGTTTCATCACAGTAGCGCTCAATGAATTTCGGGTCAGTAACGAATCCGAGCGAAATCATGTTGCTTATTCTGTCAGCACATTTGAGGATTTTTGCCTTCTGGCTTCCGGTATCTATAATGCGCTGGAGAAACTGCTTTTTGTCTTCGTCTTCGCGGCGGGTAACTTCGAGAACCAGATTAAGGACATCCTGCCCTTCGGCATCGGCATTGATGATTTCATTTTTATCAAAATCCGGAATGTCCTCAACCGTGTCGTGCACGAGGGCTGCCTTCAGGAGAACTGAATCAATATAGCCGTAGTCGATGAGGATTCCAAGCGTATCAATCTGATGACGGAACATGTTTCCGCCTGCATGCCTGCTCTTTCCGATTAGTCCGGTAGAAAGCTGCATGTATGGCGCAAGTATAATATGCTTGAGCTGCTGCATGTGCTCCTGATCCATCTGATCAGGTTTCTCAGTTTTCATCTCATACTTACTGGCCATAAAATCCTCCAGCTGATCCGTCAGCCTATTTCAGTGTTTCAATGTAGCCTGAAAGTTTTTCAATCCTTCGCTTGATTTCTGCAAGGTTATCGCGCTCAGCCTGAACAACTTCTGCAGGAGCATGTTCTGCGAATTTTCCGCCGAGTTTAGCTTCAATTCTCTGTGCAGCCTGCTGGTCTTTTTCAAGATCCTTCTGGAAGTGAACGAGGAGCTGTTCCTGGTTGATATTTTCATCAAGGAGAATGAATGCTTCAAAGCCGGTTCCGACTGTTCCGATTGATTTTGCAGGTTTTTCTTCTACAAATTCAACCTTTGAAAGGCCTGCAAGAAGCTGAATCATCTCAACTTTCTCGCGTGAAACTTCAGCAGCACTGCCCTTTACGATATGGAGTGCGAGGTTGATTTTGTCAGCCGGGTTTACGCCGCATTCGTTGCGAAGTCCGCGTACGCTTCTGATAATGTCCTGCAGGGAATCAAACCTTGCAGTAACGTCCGCATTCTCGCGTCCTGCAGCAAAATCAGGATAAGGAGCGGCAACGAGCAAATCAGAATATGTTTCGTTTGACATAATCTTCTGTTCGCCGGCTTTCTTTCGGTTCTCGATGATTTCTGCCCGAGGAAGTTTTGAGTATATTTCTTCGGTAACAAAAGGAATGAAAGGATGGAGCAATCTGAGTGACTCTTCAAGAACATTGAGGAGGACTGAGACTGCCCTGTCTTTTTCATGGTCATCGCCGTGCCAGAATGAGAGTTTTGTTGCCTCAACATACCAGTCACAGAAGTTGTACCAGAAATATTCGTAAACTGCCGAAGCGGCATCGTTGTAGCGGTATGAATCAAGGGCTTCACGTGCATTTTTTGCTGCCTTGTTAAGCTCTGTGAAAATCCATTTATCAAGCTCGTTGAGGTCACTGTCCTTTACAGGAATGAGGTTGCGCCCTTCGAGGTTTCCGAGGATGTAGCGGCTTGCGTTCCAGACCTTGTTG
>DGTU01000107.1 GCA_002394465.1 Treponema sp. UBA4328
AAGGAAATAGACTTTGAACCGCACCTTAAGGACGTTACGATATTCTTCAGTGATATCCGCGGCTTTACGGCAATTTCTGACGGATTCAAGAACCGTTTCGGAGATGAAAGTGCAGCAGAAATCATCAACTTCCTTAATGACTATATGAGCCGCATGGTAAGCTGTATTACAAAAACCGGCGGAACCGTAGATAAGTTCGAAGGTGATGCAATCATGGCAGCCTGGGGTGTCCTGAGAAATGAAAGCCTCGACTGGGAAAACCTGCCGGATTCACCGGAAAAAGACCGCCTTCGTGAAGCACATGATGAGTATGTTGAGCAGGATGCCCTTAGTGCAATTACCTGCTGCGTTGCAATGCGCTGGTCACTGATGAAATACAACAAGGATGCCCTTGAGTTTACAAAGAAGCATGAGGGTGAACCTAAGGCACAGTACAAGCCGCACATAAAAATCGGTGCTGGTTTAAATACAGGCCGCGTAACCGTCGGATTCATGGGCTCATACGACAAGATGGAATTCACTTCGATCGGTGATGCCGTAAACTTTGCAAGCCGTACTGAAGCTTCGAACAAGCCGTGCGGAACGGACATACTTATTACGCAGGATACTTATGACATCCTCAAGAAAAAATACATACGCTGTCCTGAAAACAATTACAGAATCCCGCAGGAATGCGAGGCTCAGGAAATTATCGTAGAAGAAATCCCGGTTGATTTTGAAGTAAAGGGAAAAGGAAAACAGCACTTCTTTGGTGTAGTAAACATGCCGCGCTTTAACATAGATGAATTCTTTGGCGATGACCCGCTGTATGAAAGTGATGAAGAATGCGCACGTTTTGTCGGAGAGAGAGGACCAGTTAACCTTAAGCAGCTGAGGCGCCTTCTTGGCATAGAAGAGCCGGATTTCGGCAAGGTAAACCTTAATGAAGAAGAAAACAAAGTACAGCTCGCGTCTTCTTGATTTTTTTGTCACTGCAGTACTGATTTCCATAGCGCTGACTTTCTCATGGTTTTTCTATCAGGATCTTAACAGGAGCGGTATGCGCACTGACAAGACGCCTGTTGCCACTATTAAATTCAAAAACAGGATTGCACAGAGAAAATACATTGATCGCGTCGTATGGGAAAGACTTTCAAAGACATCTCCTGTATATGACGGCGACATAATCCGTACCGAAGACCTTGCCCAGGCAGTAATTGAATTTGATGATCACTCGTCGCTTGAACTGAACGAAAATACAATGCTTCAGATTTATTATTCTCCGGAAAAGGGACTCAGGATTGCGGTTGACGGAGGTCAGATTGCACTTGAAGCCGGCGAAAACTCAAACGTTACCCTTACGCTTGATGACGGTTCAGTCGTAAACGTTGATTCCGGGGCAAGCGTAGCAGCAAAATCAACTCCGGCCGGCGCACGTAACCTTGAAGTCAAGAGCGGAACTGCACAGATCCAGACGGAAGCGGGTACAGTACAGGCACTTGAAAGCGGACAGTCCGTAAGCGTTCAGGAAAACGGTGAAATCGTCAAAAATCCTGTTACCGTAACGTCCATACCGAATGACCTTAAGATACTCAGCACTGAAGCCGGTGAAGTACCTGTAAAACTTGAATGGAACAAAGATTCCTCTGCCGGAACCGTAAGGCTTCAGACTTCGAAGACAAAAAATTTCAGCGTAATTGAAGAAGAAAAAGTCGTTACCGGTACGTCGGAAGAAATCCATGTTCCTGACGGAAAAATATACTGGCGAATTTTTACGGATGATGACGTAGAAAGTGCCGCAACAGGTAAGATTTCCGTTGAAGCCGTCGTTAAGGCCCGGAACATTTCTCCGGCTTCTTCTGCCGAATTCCGCTACAGGAATGCAAGGCCTTCAGTAAATTTCATGTGGCAGGGAAGCGACAGCGCAGACTATTATTCGGTTGTAGTTTCTTCAACTCCGGACATGAACAGCGTTGTATTCCAGAAAGAGACGGAAGCAACTTCGCTCAGGACAGACAGCCTTGAAGAAGGAACGTACTGGTGGAAGGTAATGCCGTATTACAGCCTCAATTCAACGGGCTTTGCCGGCGAAAGTGAAATTACATCATTTACTGTAGTAAAAAATGAACAGATTGCACCTCCCCAGCTCTTTGTTCCGTCAGACAATGCAGAAATAACCTGGAAAACAAAACCGTCCGTTTCGTTCTCGTGGAAGTCAGAAATTAAGGATGCTTCATATACGCTCTTAGTTTCAAGAAGCGGAAACTTTGACTCACCTGATGCTGAATATGAAGTATCTGATACAAGGCTTGCCGTTGACCTCGATTCTTCACAATTCCCGGATTCTTCGTATTACTGGAAGGTCATCCGCCATTCATCTGATGAAGATGACATTCACAAGGAATCAGACGTACGTTCATTCAAAATCGCAAAATATGTTCCGCAGGATAATAAACTTCTCTATCCTCCGCAGAATTTCAATACTGAAAAATCAAAGCTTGTTTCCCTTGAGTTTATGTGGAAACTTTCTGATGACTATAAGGATGCCTTGTCCGTAATTCAGTTCTCAGACAGCGCAGACTTTAAGGATATTGCCCTTGAACGTGAAACTGACCGTCAGGGCATGGTCGGCATAAGCCTTAGGGAAGGCAGCTGGTGGTGGCGCGTCGGAGCTAAATCTGAAGACGGAAGTGAAAACTATACAGGGGCACGCAAAATCGTTGTCCTGAGGGAGCTTGAAAAACCGCGCATTAAATCACCGGAGTCTGATTCCCAGATTCTTTCATACAGCAGTTCTCCTGTAACTGTCGGCTGGGAATATGTCCCGGGCGCTGATTACTATAATGTAAAGGTCCTTGATTCAAAGGGTAAGGTTGCTGCCCAGAGGGGTGACGTTACGCTTTCAGAAACACATTTCGTGCTTCCGCCTGACTCATATACCTGCAGGATACAGGCCGTCGCAAAGGAAACTTCAATATCACCGCTCAGGACAGGCGAGGTTTCTTCAGTTTCGTTTACTGTCCGTGAACTGGAAAATGTCGTACAGAATCTTCCTGAAGCAGGCAGCAGGATAAAAGGCCTCGATGCACTGAGAAAGCCTGTCGTGTTCAGTTGGAAAACCGGAAAGGATAGACCTGAATCTTACGAGCTTGTACTCAAAAAACGCCAGAAAGACGGTTCATTCAAAATCGTTCAGAGGATTCCGTCTGCAAAGACGTCAGTTTCACTTGACCGCCTCACTGAAGGAACCTATTCATGGAAGGTTAAGGCAAGTACGGCTGCAGGAATCCCGCTTGATTCAACGGAAAGAAGCTTTACCGTTGATAAGGTACCCGAGCTTTCAAAGGCTGTCCTTACAGTTCCGTCCAGAAACTTTGTGATTAATGCAGATTACCTCAGAAAAAACCGCAAAATTACTTTCGAATGGAAAAAGGTTCCTGATGCAACTTCATATAATTTTGTCCTCTACAGAAAACAGAAGGACGGAACCCTCAGAACGGTTTATTCAAAGAAAAACCTGACGAAAACTTCAGTCGTATTTGATGACCTTGCTTCCCTTGAACTCGGTGAATTCTCATGGAGCGTTACGGCCTTTGTATATGCAAAGGACGGTTTTGAGGAGAGAAGGTCTAAGACGAGTTCGTCAGTATTTAAGATCAGCTTCGATGAACCTGGAAAAATTGAGGCAGTAAGGCCGGGGATAATGTACAGTGAATAAAAAGAATCTTTTGAAGTCATGTATATGTTCTCTCTTTATGCTTCTGTCAGTTAATGCCTTTTCTCAGCAGAAATTTTCGCAGAAGCTTGAATGGAAGGGCGACAGAAACGTACTTGAATATAAGGTTGAAATCCAGAATACCGGAACCGGAAAGTCGCAGTTCATTAAAACGGAAAAAAACTTTGTCAGCCTCTCGCTCGAACCGGGAAAATACCGCTATAAGGTACAGGCCTATAACCTTCTCGGACAGAAATCAGTTGAATCTTCATGGATAAATTTTGAAGTCCTCAAGGCAGCTCAGCCTGTAATTGAAAAGCCCGTAAAGGAAGCAAGCATCGCAAAGGATTCTGAAAAACTTGAACTTGACGTCAGCGTAAATGACGTTTCGAAGGATTCGGTCGTTGAACTTGTTAACCAGAAAACCGGTGAAAAGATAAAGGGCGAACTTGTCCTCGATAAAAAGCCTGCTTCAAAATCAGAAGTCGCACAGGCAAAAAAGATTCAGTTTGATAAGGTTAAGGAAGGCGAGTGGAAGCTCAAGATTACGAATCCGAGCGGACTCAAAACTGAATCCGGTGACATAAAGATTACTGCAAAGGCTCCTGAGAAAAAGGAGCCTGAAAAGAAGAGTGAGCCGGTTCCTGAAAGAAAGCGTGAACCGCAGCCGCAGCCGGAACCTGTACCGGAACCACAACCTGAAGTTCCTGTAAAGGAAGCCGTTGCCGTTGTTCAGCCTGAAGTAAAGGAAGAAAAACCACTTCCGCCGGCAGAAGACGTTAAGGTGAAGCCGCAGGAGGAAGAGCCTCAGACAGCGGCAGAAGAAAAAGAAAATCAGGATGAAAATGAAAGCAAAGAAAAAAAATCCTCTGAAAAAAAGAAAAAGCGTGTTAAAATATTCAGCATGGGAGTTGCTTCAGGACTTGTAACAAGCCCTTACGGAGGACTCGTTTCCTATACAGAAGATTATCTTATTCCATCGGTCGCGCTCAAAGCGGGTATACTTCCTGTGCGCGGGGATATCTGGAAATTCGGGCTTGAGGGCAGCGTTTCTTTCTGGCAGCTGGATGATTCAAACAGTTACTATGACCTTACCCTTACAATGGTTAAGCTTCAGGCAGATTTTATCGTAAGGCATAAACTTAAATTTGATTCACTGGACTTGAAGGCAAAACTCGGTTACGGAGTTTTTTACACGACAAAGGATGTTTCTTATTCAGACACAAGCGTTACACAGCCGGATAATGAAACATTCGGTTCCAAGTATGTCAGTGCAGGAATTGCGCTTGCCTGGACTCCGATGAGGTTCTGTTACCTCGAGGCCGGAGTTGATGCAAGCTTTATGCTTGATGATTCAGCAATGCTTGCCATTCCGTATCTTGGTATGGGAGTGAGGTTCTAGGATTTCAGGGAAATTAATTACGGTGAAGAAGAGTATTTTTTCATTAATTTATTTTATTTTTCCTCTCATGCTGTTTGTAAGTTCCTGCTCGGATTACAAGACACTCAGCGATATGGATCCTCATATCCGTGAAGATCTTGATACGGAATACTTATTCTATATTGAAAAACCCGAGACATCAGCAACAGGTGACGTAAAATACGTAACAAGGAAATTCAGGACCGGAACAAGAATCACCGGCGACATGCTTAAAGAAATCATGAAAAAAGAAGGCTGTGTCCTAACCGGCTGGAGGTTCCTGCATGACCTCGACGATCAGGGCAGGGTAACCGGACGCATTCCGAAAGACCTTAAGACCGACAACGAAGGCTATGTTACGGAGCTGATGGCAGAACGCGGCCGTTTTGTTTTCTATGCCGAGTGGCATGATCCTGTATATTATGACCTCGAGGTTGTCATTAATGCCACTGATCCGGACGGACGCCTGACATACAGGGTTATGGAAGGTGAAAAGATTCCTTCGGAGATAGTTGAAGAAGTCAACGAAAAGCTTGTAAGGACTCATTTTACGTTTACGGGCTGGTCTACTTATACTGGAGCCCCTTTCGACTGGTCAGATGTAATTACCGGGGATACCCTCGTTGTTGCAGGCTGGAAGGTCATTACAGATTACTATGTAGCTGAGGGCGGAAGTGACGATGCTCGGCTAGGTGAGGGTTCAAAGGATGAGCCTTATGCTACCGTAACCTGGGCTTCGATAGTAATCAATTCACTGGGAACTTTTGCCGGGGAGCGGGACTTTACGATACATATCACGGGAACTATCACAGAAAATATAAATATGACAATTAACAATTCTTCCTTAAAGTCTATTACGATCGTCGGAGAGAGGGGACTTGATACAGATGGAATGCCTCAGGACGTCCTTCGCGGCGACGAAACATCTGGCAGCGTAATCGACTATAGCTCAGATAGCTCAGATTGTGACCTTATACTTAAAGATATTCGCATTACGGGCGGAAACGCCAGCAATGGTGGCGGTATATATTTCAGATCAGCAAATGTTCTGGAGGTCGAGTCTGGAACATACATTGTAAGCAACACTGCTGGCGGGGCTGGCGGCGGAATATATATTCCTTCCGGCTGGAACGGCAGCGTCAAGATGTCCGGCGGAACCATTGCTTCAAATACTTCTAGCGGTTATGGAAGTGCCGTTTACATCGAAAGCGGAAGCTTCCAGATGACGGGCGGAAGCATAACCGGCAATGAATCAAGGGATGACGGATATGCCGTTTACTGTGAATACGGTACTTCTGTCGGCGGACTTAAAGAGTGCTCGATAGAATCCAACATTGGAGGCGGTATCCGCTTACCTGATACAACAAGCATTAATAAAAATGTTGTTATTAAGGATAACAACACTTCTGCTGGTACTCTGCTGAATATGTATATTCCGTCAGGTAAAAAACTGACATTAAAAGAAGCTTCAGGTTCTTCTGAGATTCATGTAACGACACAAGACAAGCCTTCTTCTGCAGGAGCTACCGTTACGTTTACAAGCGGATATTCAATCAATTCTCCGACATTACCGGGAGTAATCTTTATAAGTGACGAAGATTACGGAGTTACCAGAGATGCAGACGGAGAAGCAGTACTGGCCGTAAGTTCAGGTTCATCTGCCACCGGAAATATCGCCTATTGTGATTATAACTACATTGGTACTGACAGCGACGGTACGGAAAACAAGCCGTATAAAACACTCGATGATGCCCTCAGGAGTTTTACTGACACAGCAACAGACAAGAACGGCGATGAATACGTCAATACGGTCTATTTCCTCGATGACTTTGTGGTTACAGATGGAATCGGAACCGGTGGACAGGGGTCCGATGAATATGAGGTATATGCTAATCTCATCGGCTGTAAAGACGGTACTCCGGGAACTGCTATAACGATAACCGGTGATATTTCTACAGGAAACGTACTTTATATGCAGAATAAACAGAGATTTAAGATAACGAATATTAATTTTACTTCTCCAGCTGATAAGACTCTTAGTAACATTGACAGAAAAACTGGAACCTATTCTGCACTTTTTGTATCTGCAGGCTGTAGCCTTGAACTGAAGGATGTACAGATGACCGGCCTTAAGGCCAGGGGATGTTCTGCAATCCATGTTGACGGAGACTGTTATCTTGAAGATGTTACGATAGAAAGTAATTTAGTCATTACACCAACTAAGGATGATGGAAGTGCCGATACATGGGGATGTGCGATAAATGTCGGAAAGGGAACCTTGTCCCTTGCCGGAAAAATCAATATAAGCAATAACATCGCTTATACGGAGGCTTCTCCAGATGCTGTGAAGACCTGCAATATCTTCATCGGAACGTCTAATGGAACATCTGAAACTACATATTTTAGCAAACTTAACATGAAAGAAGCCCTTGATGCAGGTTCACAGATAGGTGTTACCCTCTACAACGAGGGGGACGCAACAGGCGCGATAGTATTCACAGACGGCTATAAAAACTCCGATGAACCGTCCGCTTACTTTACAAGCGACGACACCGATTACGAGATAGTCAAGAGCGAAGGCAGCGGCACCACCGAAGCCGCAAAGCGGAAGAAGAACTAAATTAAGACAAAATTATTATCCCCCGCCCGGCAGAAATTGCGTCATCAGCAACATTAAATTAAAAAAAACAGCGCGATACGTGACCGGAAGCTGTTTTTTTTGATAAACATAATTTTTTTGACGCGATTTCTGGCGGGCGGGGGATATATTGACTATTTCACGCTAAAATTGCATACTTACCTCATGAATAGCACACTTCTTCTACTATCTGACGTTCTCATTTCGGCCTGAAGGTACTGCGGGTAGTGTGTATTGATTTTTAAAATTACAGCCCTGCTGCCATTCAGGCGGCGGGGTTTTTTTATTTGAAATTATGGAGGCAGAAAAATGAATGCATCAAAGTACAGACCGGTAATTCAGCCGGCTCCCGTAAACAGAAAGTGGCCTGATAACCGCATTACTAAGGCACCGGTATGGTGTTCCGTTGACCTTCGCGACGGAAACCAGGCACTTATCGACCCGATGGGAATCGAGACCAAGCTCGCTTACTTTGATCTTCTTGTAAAAATCGGCTTCAAGGAAATCGAAATCTGTTTTCCTTCTGCAAGCGACACTGAATTTGACTTCTGCCGACGTCTCATTGAAGAAAACCACATTCCTGAAGACGTTACGATTCAGGTTCTCTGTCAGGCGCGCGAGCATCTCATCCGCCGCACAATGGAAGCAATCAAGGGCGCACCTAAGGTAATTTTCCATATTTACAATTCAACTTCTCCGGCACAGCGCAAATATACTTTCAACAAGTCTAAGAAAGAAATCATCGACATTGCCGTTGAGGGCGTTAAATGCATCAAGGAATGCATGAAAGACCTGAGCGAAGATGAACGCAAAAGAATCCGCCTTGAATATTCTCCTGAAAGTTTTTCGATGACTGAACTTGACTACGCAATTGAAATCTGCGAAGCCGTTAAAAATGAATGGGGAACAAGCCCTGAAAACAAAATCATTTTCAACCTGCCGACAACAGTTGAATGCTATACGGCAAACGTCTATGCAGATTCAATCGAATATTTTGCAGAACATATTTCTGACAGGGAGAACGTAATTATTTCTACTCACTGTCACAATGACCGCGGGTCAGGCGTTGCTGAATGTGAGCTTGCACTTCTTGCAGGTGCTGACCGTGTTGAAGGCTGTCTCTTCGGAAACGGCGAACGTACCGGAAACCTTGATATCGTTACGGTTGCACTCAACATGTTCTCTGAGGGCGTGGATCCTGAACTTGACCTTTCTAACCTCCCTGATATTGCAGACAGCTACCAGGAATATACAAAGATGGACATTCCTCCGCGTACTCCTTATGCCGGCGGACTTGCATATACGGCACTTTCAGGCGGACACCAGGATGCAATTGCAAAGGGACTTGCAGCCCGCGCAAAGATGGACGAAGACGCTGTCTGGGACGTTCCGTATCTCCTCATCGATCCGAAGGATATCGGCCGCAAGTACGAGGGAATCATCCGCATCAATTCACAGAGCGGAAAGGGCGGTGCAAGCTTTATCCTCGAACACAACTACGGCTATTCAATTCCAAAGGCAATGCAGTCTGCTATCGGTAACCTCGTCAAAAAAGAAAGTGACCGTGCTCAGCGTGAACTTAAGTCTGAAGAAATCCTTGCCCTGTTTGAAAAACAGTGGATTGAAAATAAAACTCATCTTGAACTGCTTGACCTCGCTTCAACACAGCTGGTCAACCATTCTCAGGAAGAAACCGTTTCCGTACGCGGCGTAATTAAATACAACGGCGAACAGACCGCATTCGGCGGAAAAGGAAACGGTCCTCTTGACGGCTTTGTACGTGCCCTCAGGGAAACTTCAGTTCCTGCATTCAATATTACGGCTTTCCACGAGCATTCTGTCGGACAGGGAAGTGATACAAGTGCAGTTGCCTATGTACAGATTACGATGGATGACGGCAGCGTTCACTGGGGCGTCGGCAAGTCAAGCAACGTCGGAAGGGCCGGTATTGCGGCTGTCGTTAGCGCGCTCAACCAGTAAGGAAAGCGTATGCGCCTGAGAAGATTTTTTACCTGCCTGTGCTTTCTCTGCGTATGTTCACTGTGGAGTGAAAGTACAGGGATTGAAGGCCTCTTCCGCTATAAGCTTGAAAACGGGCTTGAACTTTATGTCGTAGAAAATGATTCAGCTCCGCTTGTAACGATTGAAATTGCAGTCAGGACAGGCGCCTTTGCCCAGACTCCTGAGAATGCCGGACTCTTTCATCTTTATGAACACATGATGTTCAAGGGAAATTCCCGCTATGCAAACGAAAGGGAAACGACTGAGGCAATGAATGCCCTTGGAGTCGGCGAATGGAACGGAACGACAGGAATAGACAGGGTAAACTATTATTTTACCATTCCTTCATCTCTTCTAAGGCAGGGACTTGAGTTCTGGTCGTATGCAGTGCGGACTCCGCTGATGGACGAAAAGGAACTTGAGAATGAAAAGAAGGTTGTCCTTTCTGAAATCAGGGGAAATTTTACTACTCCTTCAAGAATTGCAAATGCAGCCCTCAGCAGAACCCTTTATCCTCAGATGCCTTATAAACTCGATCCTTCAGGCCGTGCAGAAAACGTAGAAAACTGTACGGTTGAAACGTTAAAAAAAATCCAGGCAGAATACTATGTTCCTGACAATTCAGCAGTCTTTGTCGGCGGTGACGTTGACCATGAACAGGTTTTTGAACTCGTAAAGGAGATTTACGGCGACTGGAAGCCTTCTGCATCCGGAATCAAGAGTCCTTCTTCCCATTCAAAGACTCCGCTTAAGAATACGAAAAAACTGGTTTATCCTGATCCGCGCGTTGCTTCCGTTATGACTTATGCAAGCCTGTATCTCCGCGGACCTGACGGGGAATGGGACAGAACTGATACTTATGCGGCTGACGTCTGGAATACCCTTATAAACAATCCTTCAGGTGCCTATGCTTCAGCCCTTCTTTCTGAAAGTGAACTTAACATTAAGGATTCTGATTATACCGGCGGATATTATTCGACCCAGCGTCTGAGCGGCCTTATAAGCCTTTCGTGCGTAATGCTCAACGCTGAATCTTCTCCGGTCAGGATGTCAGAAAAATTCCTCGATGTAATAAATAAAAAATGCCTTCCTCTTTTTACGGGCACTGCAAAGGGCTTTACGGATAACATGGAACTTGTGCTGAGGCAGCTTGAAGATTCGCGGATCTATTCCCTTGAAACTGCGGAAGGCCTTTTATCCTCCCTCAGTTCATGCTGGGCTTCGTGTGACGGAGATTATTTTGCTGACTATCAGCAGAACATAGAAAAAGTTAAGGCAGAAGACGTCAATTCCTTTGCAAAAAAATACATCGAAGGAAAAAAAGGCGTCCTGTTCATCAGCGTAAATCCTGAGGTTTACCGGAAATATAAAAAAGAATTCGATTCAGCAGGATACCAGGAAGTTACTGCAGATAATGCCTTCTGGTGGAATGACGGTAAATAACGGCGGAGGAGATTCATGAAAAAGTTAATTGTACTTCTGGCTTGTGTAATTCTGGGACTTGCCTCATGTTCCAGCACAAAAAATACAAATTCCTATTATGATGCAAACTACGGCGATTTTACGCAGCTCAAACTCGACAACGGAATCCCGCTTGTAATGAAAAATACCGGACGCGGACAGATTGCCGTTGTGTGCATGGTAATTGAAGGCGGAACTCCGCTTCTTACGGTTGAAAAGTCAGGCCTCGAAGACGTTACCCTTGACCTCATGTATCATGGAAGCCGTAATTATCCTTACGAAAAACTCCAGCAGCTTGAATATGAAACAAGTTTTTCAGTTTCAACGGCTTCATCAAAAGATTATTCAACCGTAAAGTTCAAGTGCATTGACCGCGATCTGAATACTGCCCTTGATGTCCTTGCAGACGGATTCCTTGAGCCTCTCATGCAGAAGGACGATTTTGACCAGATCATGAACCTGAATCAGATGCAGGTTCAGCGACAGCTTTCGGATCCTTCAGGAACGCTCGGGCTGGAACTTCAGAAAGCAGTTTATGCTTCGCACGAATACGCACCTTCTTCATCAGTAAATGAAGCTTCCCTGAACAGCATAACCCTTGAAGACGTACTGAAGCATTACGATTCACTTAAGGACGCTGCCAGAATCAAATTTGTTGCCGTAGGAAATTTCTCTGACGGTAAGGATTCAGTTCTCTTTGAAAAACTTAACGGACATTTCGGAAAGCTTCCGCGCACTCAGTTTAAAAAGCCTGTGATTTCAAAAATCAAGCTGAACAAAAAGACCGTCTATGCGGCAAATTCCCAGGCAGAAAAAATAGGCTATGTTGCCGGCTACTTTGATGCTCCCGACCGTTACGACGGTGATTATGTTCCTTTTGCGATTGCCCTCATGTACCTGGACAATACGCTCTTCAATCTTGTACGCGAGCAGAACGGTGCCTGCTATTCTGTCGGAACCGGTGTCCTCGGCGGCAAAGACATGCTCGGTGCACTGAGCGTCTATAAATCAACAAAAAACCGTGAACTTAAGCAGCTGCTTTTCAAGGCAATCGATGAATTCCCTTCAGAAAAGGAAGTCGCAGAAAAACTTGAAAATTACAAGAGCAAATATATTACTGAACTTTTCAGTTCTTCACAGGATACTGCCGGTGTTGCAAATAATATAGTCGTTTCACTTGAATACGCTGACGAGCCTTACAGATACCTTTCACGTCCGGGAGAAATCCTTAAGGTTAATCCGGCACAGGTTATGAGTGCATACAGAAAATACATTGCACCAAAGAAAATTTCCTGGGTAGTTGTCAGCGGAGAGGAAGAACTTAAAGAGTTTGATTTCTGATTAAGGCCGGCCGGTTAGTTAACCGGCTTTGATGACCTACGGACAACGTAATCCGTGTTGTCACGCGGCAGGCCCATAATGCTGTCCATAATGTTGTTGAACAGTGTGTTTGCAACATAAGCACGGATTGCCGTAAGGATCTGAGGCGAGTTGTCCATGCGCAGCATCAGGACGGCAATTGAATTCTTACCGTCTGATTTGATTGCAGTTACCTTGACGTCAACGCGGTATTCCTTGGCCTTGAGCATGAGGCAGGCATTCGGAATAATCTGATTAACCTGAACCATAGTCGTCTGCTTCTGTGTAAGGCTTATTGCAAGGCCTACGGAACTGATATCGATAATTTTCATTTTGTGCATGATGTTTGAATCAGTAAGCCAGAAGATTTCTGCAGTTTTATCGCTGAGACAGTTTGCACGTACGTACTGACGCATTCCCTTTGCGCCGTTTGCATCAAGCTGCTTTATGATTGCGTGAAGTGTCGTATCAGGATCTTCCTGTGTAATGAGTCCTGCCTTAAGGTCAACTGAACTTTTGAGAATGTTCTTGTAGTTGTCATCGAGTTTTTCAGTAATGATTCCGAGGGAAATTGAGGCAAAGCGGCTGTCTTCGGCAATTGTCTTGAGGTAATTTGCCCATGTTTCCGGTGAGAATACTCCGTCTGGATTCAGGTAGAAAATTGAATCATGGTTCTTTATAAGGATGTTCTTGGCATCCTTGTAATCGTTGATTATATAGACCTCATATTCGAGGGTACGAAGCTGTTCCATGATTGCTGTCTGAAGCGTATAGTTAGGGTAGAGAAAGAATACTTTCTTGCCGTAAATTGCATTTTCGTTAGACATGATTATTCTCCGATAATATTACTATTATAAATTATATCATAAATGTGCGGTTTGTCATATATTTTAATTCAGCTTTTGGCAGGGAAGATAAGTGAAAAAGGCTTTAAGATTGTAAAAATAAGAGATTTTTTGTATTATTAGTAAAAACTTTTTATTTTACGTTTTATCGAGGAAATTATGTCAGACAAAGAAGTACGCGTACGTTATGCACCGTCACCGACCGGATTACAGCACATCGGCGGCGTCCGCACAGCACTTTTCAATTACCTTTATGCCCGCTCAAAGGGCGGAAAATTTATTCTCCGTCTGGAAGATACAGACCGCACCCGCTATGACGAGAAGTATGTAAAAAACCTTTACGATACTATGGCATGGCTCGGAATCGACTGGGATGAAGGCGGCGACAAGGGCGGTGAATACGGTCCTTACGTTCAGTCAGAGCGCTTTGAACTTTACAAAAAATATGCTCATGAACTGCTTGAAAAAGGCGAAGCTTATTACTGTTTCTGTGATTCAGAACGCCTTGAACGCATCAAGAAAATCCAGACAGAAAACAAAATGGCTCCTGGATACGACAGGAACTGCCGTCACCTTACTCCTGAAGAAATCAAGGCAAACCTTGATGCAGGAAAGCCTTATGTAATCCGCCTTAAGGTTCCTCTTGAGGGCGAAACTACTTTCCACGATCACCTTCTCGGCGACATCACATGGAAGAACGAAGACATTTCTCCGGATCCAGTCCTGCTTAAATCAGACGGATTCCCGACATATCACCTGGCAAACATCGTTGATGACCACCTGATGAAGGTTTCACACGTAATGCGCGCCCAGGAATGGATTCCTTCAACACCGCTTCATGTTCAGATGTACCGCTCATTCGGCTGGGAACATCCTGAGTTCTGCC
>DGTU01000160.1 GCA_002394465.1 Treponema sp. UBA4328
CATCAAAAACAGCAGTTTTTAAACTTTCTCCGCCTATATATATATGCCAGTGCTTCTATGGCGCCGGCATATATCAAATATGGGTTCCGGCCGGACCGATGGAGAAACAATTATGAATGGTATGAACCAGGTAATTCTTGAGGGGAATGTGGTACGTGCTCCTGAATTTAAGGACACAGGTATTGGAAGTAAACTTTGCATCATGCCTATTGCCGTGAACAGAGATTACAAAGATCACAACGGGAATGATGCAAGTGAAGTCGGTTATTACGATGTTGAAGCGTGGGGTGATAAACTGGCTTCCGTTATTGAAAAGTGTGGCTTTAAAGGACGCGGAGTTCGTGTAGTCGGAAGGCTCAAGCAGAACAGATGGCAGAATGATGAAGGCAAATGGAACAGCAGAATTTATGTTGTTGCAGAGCACATCGATTTCAAATGGATGAAAAAGAAGGATGATGAATCTTCTGATTCAACCAGTGAATCTGACCTCAAGTCTGCCGCAAAAGGCATGCGCCGTGCGGCAGAAAAAGAGGAAACTGTTTTCTAGCTGAAACCTACGCTGTTACCAGCGTTCACCTCTCTTCAGAGGACGGCGGCCCTTGCCGCCGGAACGCCCGTATTTTTGAGATTTGAGTTTTTCCTGTTTTTCAATTGCCAGACGTTCAGCACCAGCACGATAGGCTTCGAGTTTTTCAGGATTGTAAAAACCGTCTTTCCAGTTAAAGCGGGATGCATCCTGGACAGGCTGATTTTTGATTATTGAAGACTGCACGACTTTGAGTTCCTGTTTTGAAACCTTAGTCCTGCTGAAGTCAATAAGAAAACGCCTGAAACCGTCTTTCTTAAGCTGAGTTGTCTTGTCTGTGATTGAGAACGGAGCTTCCGGCATTACATATGATCCGTCAGGTGTAGAAAGAACCTTAAATTCCATCTGCTCCTTATCAGAGAAATATGTAAAGTCATAATCAGCAGGCATTTTGAAGCGTATTCTGAATAAGGCAGGATATGAATATACAGTAATCATAACGCGGTCACGGACATTCATGTCAAAAGTCTGCTTCAGGTTATCGCGTGAATTTTCCTGCGGAGTTATGAATGCGCCGATGTTCTGATTCTCGAGGAATGATACAGCCCAGCGGTTGAATGTATACAGATAAGAACCGGCAATCATGCTGACCTTTTTGTTTTTCAGCATTGCAATATGTGCAACATTGTTTACGATGAAAGTCCTGAAACCGTCCTGAATAAGCATGTCCAGCGTCTGGGCAAGGGATTCTTCAAGGCTGGAAGGACAATATGCATCAAGGCTGATTATCATCTGCTTTTTTGAAAAAGGAAGAACCGTCCTGTGAGACGTCAGTTCCTGAATTGTACTTGTATTCAGTTCAAGAACTGCCCTTACAGGATGTATTGACTGTGCGAGGAACAAATCAGCGACCGTTGAAACCTGTATATAAAGTCCTTCCGGGAAATATGAGAGTTCATCTTTCTCAACAGGAGTAAGATCAAGAACTGGCAGGACTTCATCTTTAGGCTGCTGTCTGTATTTTCCCATATCATTTGGAAGCACATGCGGATAGCGCTTTGACATTGATTTAGTCTGAAGCAGATAAACTTCATCACCGCGATGGAAACCAAGCGGAACGTCTATCCACCTTACGCCGTCTTCATCCTGATTAACGATTTTAACCTTGTGGCTTGCACGTCCAGTATCATCTTTTTTATGAATACGTATTGAGTCACCCGGATCCGGTTCATAGGAACCGCCTTTGAGTGTTGCCATTACGATACGTTTTTCTTCTGTATCTGATGACGCTTCGTAAGCAGCCTGTTTTGCCTCATCGTCTGCCGCAGTAATTTTATCGATATGTCCGAGATAAATTCCTGTTCCGCCGGCCTGATCCGGATTAAGTATTTTTGAACCGGCACCTTCGACACCGTCAGCATTACTCTTGAAATCATACCAGTAAGTTGTCTTGGAACGGGCGAAATCCGTTGCAAGCATTCTCTTTGCAGCGGCAACTGCTCCCTTACGGTCTTCTTCACAGTGATCCATAAGATAACGGTAGGCTGCAACAACACTTCCGACATATTCAGCACTTTTCATGCGGCCTTCGATCTTAAAGCTTTCAACACCGAGTGCCATAAGATCAGGAATTTTATCTACCAGCTGGAGGTCCGACGGGCTGAAATAATAACCCTGCTTTTCTCCGCTGGAAGTTTCTGCTGTATACAGACGCCTGCAGGCCTGAGTACACATACCGCGGTTTGCAGACTTTCCGCCCAGATAGCTTGAAAATAGGCACAGACCGCTTTCGCTGACACAGAGCGCACCGTGTATGAACATTTCAATTTCTGTATTTGTATGTTCTTTGATTTTCTGGATTTCTTCAAGTCCAAGTTCGCGCGCAACTACAACACGCTTAAGGCCGGCCTTACTCAGAAGATTTACGCCGGCAGCACTCTCAACATTCATCTGAGTTGAACCGTGAAGTTCAAGCTGCGGGAAAAATTCCTGACACATCCTTACGACACCGAAATCCTGAACGATAAGACCGTCAGGACCGATTTTATTCAGATATGAGAGAAACCTGTAAAGGCGTTCAGTTTCAGCTTCCTCGCTGACTGTATTTACAGTGACATAGATTTTTTTATTCTGACGATGAAGTGCAGATACAGTTGCTTCAAACTGGCTCCATGCAAAATTAGAAGAACGAAGCCTTGCATTAAAAGATTTAAGTCCAAGATAAACTGCGTCTGCACCTTCACCAATTGCAGCATCCAGAGCTTCCGGATTGCCTGCAGGTGCTAATAATTCTGATTTCATTGTTACAGTCTAGCATTTTTTATCAGAATTAACTAGACCGGCAGGCATTCCTTCATTCTGAACGGATATAAGTTCAGATCCGGCTCAGTAGTTTTTCTGGCCGATTGTCCAGGTTTTGCTGGATGTAATTGACCACTGATCTTTACTTCCTGGAACTTCAAAACTGTTCCGCATCAACGTATGGGCTGCACTCATCCCGGAAGAATCAGCTGCATTTTCAATTGCATCTCCGCCATCCCAGAGTTCTAATTCTGAAGCAGTCTGCAGCAGTTCCGCCATGAGGGTTTTGGTCCACTCAGTTTTGCCGCTTGATAAAGGCAGAATATCGTAAAATGTACCGTCAGCACCGTTTTTTACGGCAATTACATCATCCTTATTCAGAAGCTTTTCATTTTTTTCATTCGGATACCAGAAATCCCTGGCCTCATCAGCAGCTTCAGGACCTTCTGCAATAGTGATATCCTCACCATCTTCATCAACACAACCTGTATCTGAAAGACTGCGGTAATGGACGACGATTATTTCATCCTTACTGACCTCACATTCAGGGAAAACATATTTCTTATCATAACCATAGTTTCCGCTGATTACTTCAAGCCCGCTTGTATTTCCGCTCTCAGTTACGATAAATTCAATGAGTTCACTCCGTTTGGGAGTGCTTGTACCGGAATAATCAGTCCGTATTTCGCTGAATGCAAGCCGCGCAGGATGATCATTGTAGCCGAGAAATTCATTTTCATAGGCAAGTGAATTTTTATCACGATCTTTTATAGTGCAGGAGAAACTGTACGACTGTCCGATTTCAGTCGGAACTGCAAGATAAATGTCCGCACTTTTTTCATCAGCAGAATAAATTACGTCTGTTGCAAGTTCTTCTCCGCTCGAACTGCTTTTGACTACGACATCCTCCACCGCAAATTCAGACAGGCATGAAAGTGAAATCTGTTCCGAATTTATTACACTGAACGACTCAACCTGCGGATATTCAGCTTCCCCTGCGACTAAAGTTATGCCGTCTTCGGTAAGCCTGCAGGAAACAGGAAAAGCACTAAGCATTACGGCCAGGCTGATAAGAAGTGCACCCGGGAACTGCTTTAAAACAAAAAAAGCAGTACGTTTTGCACTGCTTTTTTTTCTGTAGTAATGTAATTTCTTTTTCATAAAAACCTCCGCTTATATATATAGCAGAGATTTTTCAAAAACTACCTTTTTCTAAAAAATTTACAGACGAATTGTCTCAACCATATACCTGATTGAAGTTCCGGTTTTATCCTGAACTGTCTTTTCAACTATAAATACAAGGTTACGTCCGCTTTCATCACTGAAGATTCTGTTAATCTGGTATCCGGTTACGCCCTTGCGCCTGATATCAGGAGAACCTACGATATTTCTGCTGATTACCTTGCCGGTTTCATATGTTTTTTCGAGCGAAATAAAGAATGAAGACTTGCATGTACTGCCCTTTCCTTCAACATTCTTCTCAAGCTTTATATGATAATAAACGCTCTGTCCTGGAGTTGAGCCTTCAAAATCCTTGAAGACAATTTCTGATTCAGGAGCTTTATTTATGTCACGCACATAAAGAAGGCTTTCTGCACGGGCCGGTTTGAGCGCATATTTTCTGAGTTTCCATTCTGCCTTTGCATAAAGCTCGTCATAAACTGTTTTGCCGCTCTTTGATACAGTTGCAGGACCAGGTTTTGTTACGAAGACCTCTCCGTCGATCCAGTCATTTTTTGCGATATCAACTGCGTAAATTTCAGCATATCCCTGAAAATCACCGTCGGTCTTGCCATATTCACCAAAAACATATGTTTTACCGTCTGCAGAAATTCCGACATCTACGAAAGCCGCAGCATCGCCTGCAAACAGACTTATTGTAGCTGCAAGAAATAAAAGTCCGGTTAAAAGCTGCTTTTTCATAAATCCTCCCAATAATCTGGTTTTATGCTTTTATATGTTCATTATAATTTCGGTAAATTCCGTTACGGTCTTTAGAAGAAGTTTTATGTTTTTATGTAAACCTCTCTTACTATTTTAATACGCAATTGCGGATATGTCATTTTTCTACTATCATGTAACTGTTATGACTTTAAAATTCAGAAACAAAATTACACGTGCATTCTTTTATTTTTCATCTGTCTGCGTAGTAATTGCCGCTGCATATCTGGTAGCAGGAATCGTAAGCAATTCAATTCATCCGGTTACAAGCACACGCGTTCCTGAATTACTTAATTCAATTCCTTTCATGCCATACGCATCTGCTGCCGCTTTCATTGCTGCAGGATTTCTTTTCATATATGTTCCAGTCGTTCTCTTCTTCATAAGAAGATATTTCGTTAATACACAGTCTTCAGAAATTATTTTCTTCTACGGATTTCTGCTCGCCTGCCTTTCAGAGGGAATAAGGCTTGTTATTCCTCTCTTTGACATAAGCAATTCCTTTTCATCGGTATTTCTTTTTCTCTGCCGTATTCTGTATGCAGGCCGCTTCCTTGCACCGATAAGCTTTATATTTCTTTCGATATTGAGTGATTCAGCACAGCGACATGACATAGAAAAGAACTTTTTCCTTATGATTGCAGTTTCGGGAATCATTGCACTTATAATCCCGGTCAATTCCGCTGAACTCACGACGACTTTTGAACCGACCTACGGATTTTCAGAGATTTTTAATGTATTCAGGTTTATTCTGTTTGCCGTCGTTATCATTTCACTGCTGTTTTCTGCAAGGAAACGCGACATAAAGGAACTTCAGTATCTGAGTTCGGATTTTGCATTTCTGTTTTCAGGCTATATAATCTTAACGATTTCGGACAATTATGTTCTTCTGGCAGCAGGTGCAGTCCTTCTTCCGCTTGGAACTGCAAGATTCCTGCTTAACCTTCACAGAATTTACATGTAAGGCAGTTATTTGAGTTCAGTGTCATCTTCAAGGATAACCGGAATATCCGTATAGATTGACGGCTTGAATGCCGAATACGGACGGGTTATATACTTGATGTTCTGCTGTGCCAGGTTGCTTCCTTCAAGACGTTCCATTGTTTTCTGATTGCGCGTAAGTGCGTCCCATGCCCTGAGGGAATCCTGAAGCCTTGTAATTGCCTGTCCGTGCTTGTTTGAATCTCCGGTCTGCTCGGCAATGCGGTAAAGCGTAACTCCAAGATTATTGTTTACCTTGAGGAATTTATCTACGAGATCGAAGTCATCTTTATTTCCCTGCGGCTGAAGGCTCTTTTCGGCGGCATGACGTACATTAAGGGTATTAAGCAGGTCTGTGTAATATGACTGGGCAGCATAATTGTCTCCCCTGAGGCTGAGTACATTTCCAAGACTCAGAAGCAGGTTTGCATCCTTATTTTTGTATTCAGACGTGCGGATAAAATATGCAAGAGCCTTATCATAATCCTTTCTGTTGTAATTGATTACGCCAATCCTGTAATTAAGCGAAGGAATGTCATATTTTGTGTTTATTGCATCAGTATAATTATCAAGGGCTGCATCCATGTCACCGCTGATAAAGTAATTTATATCACCGAGGTCAGCATAAAGCTTTCCCGTATTTTCATCGCCGTCAAATCCGTTTTTAGCCCGTTCAGATTTGTAAAGGTCAATTCCCTTTGTATAAATTTCCTGAGCCTTGAGGTATTCACGGTTTCTTACATGAAGTTCACCAAGAAGTCTTGTAGCATCTATTTCGAGGTAAGTATTTTTTCTCGTCCTGACTTCAAGCTTATCAAACAGATCAAGGGAACGCTTGAGTTCATTTCTTGCAAAGTCACTGTTTCCGTTGTAGATATAGTAGCGGGCAATGTTATAGCGTGCCACTGGATTTGAACGGTCATTTTCAACTGCAAATTTAAGCATTCCGAGAACATCTTCTATAGAAGAACGAAGGTATTCTTCAGTTGCAGGAAGCCTTCCGTAGAGTTTATCGAGCATGTAACCTGAAAGTTCAGTCCAGTCTTCGCCTGCAAGTGATTCCTCACGCGGATAGAAACGGTTTTTCATTTCAAGGACTTTAGTCAGTTTGTCCGTGCGTATATAGTAGCGCATGAGCCTTGACCAGTAGAAGTCGCTCTTAGGATTAGACTGAACGAGGTCAGTATAGCAACGCTTTGCATTCTCATACTTTGAATGATCAAATTCACCCCATTCAAGGTTTATGTCACCGAGAAGCATAATTCCATCAGGATCGTTAATGTAGTAATCAAGGACGAACCGCCTTACAAGGCTTTCCGCTTCTTCGTATTTTGCTTCATCAAAGGCCTTCATTTCGGCAATTTCAAGTCCGGCCTGTTTATCCATGTCAAACGTACCAAGGATTTTGCGGTACATGCTTCCTGCACGCTCATACTGCTTATGCTTTCTGTAACCGCGGGCATATTTATAGAACCAGTCTATGTCTTTCTTATATTCAACCGCTTCATTGAATTTTATTTCAGACTGCTCGTAATCGTTCTGTTCAAGCAGATTATAGCCCTGTTCATAAAGGTTCGAAGCAACAACCGGACGATATACGAAAGAAACAAACAGATTAAAGAGGCAGTAGCCGGTCATGCACAGGAGAACTGCAATAATTGCACCAGGTATAATCCTGTTCCTGAGCTGATACTGGAAAGATGCCTTATATGCTTCGTACTGCGCAAATGAACGTCTCTCAAAGTCACGCGGAACCGGGATCGCAATATCGAGCATCTTTTCAAGATGAGTTGCAAGCTGGCGGGCAGATACTTTTTTGAGGATTTTTTCAATTACTTCAAATACGGCGTCATCAGTAAATTCGTTCTTTACGATGAGATCTTCTACAGCAACCCTTACGTTAAGAGGATATTCATTAAGGTTTTTCTTGAAAGTTTCGTATTCCTTTTCTGTAAGGGTATTTTTAGGCTTAATGACAGCCTGTGAAAAATCAGCCGTATCAATTGCAGGCTTTTTCTTTTTATCAAAGTTTGCAGTTTCAGTATCCGAGAATCCCGGGATTTCAAAATTATCATCGAGAACAAAGTCGTCGACATCTTTTGCCATTGTAACCGGGAATTCATCATCTCCGGAAGCAGAACTGCCCTGAGAACCTTCACTTGAGAAATCAAGGCCTTCCATTGCAGAAGTATCAAAAGTCTCTGCAGGAACATCCATTGAAGCATCCGGAGCACTTCCGGCTTCAGGGAAATCAAGCCCGCTTGTATCAAAAGCTGCACTTACATCTTCTGCAGGCGGAACAGGTACATTATCAAAGCCTGGTTCTCCAGAATCCTGTACAGGAGGAGCATCAAGGTCAGGAATACTGAAATCTGTTTCAGCCGAATCTCCTGCAGGTTCTGCAGGCGGCATGTCGAGATCAGACATATCAAATACAGGAGGTGTATCAACAGGAACAGGTGCTTCTTCAACGGCAGAATCCTGAGTATCCCCTGCAGGAAGAACATCATCCATGACGGCAGAACCTGCATCAGTTTCTGCAACTTCATCCGGGAGTCCCTCGTTCATGTCTATCATTTCACCGCTGAATGCAAAATCATCAGCCTGAGGATTTTCTTCCGCCGGAGTTTCAGGAACAGCTTCAGGTGCAGGTTCTTCTGCAGCAGGCATTTCAAGTTCTTCAGGAGACGGCATTTCAGCCAGATCAGATATATCCGGAATATCAGACGGAGAAGGAGTATCTTCAGAAGGTTTGAGCAGGGCATCAAGTCCCATATCTTCAAGCGGGACTTCAGCAGGGGCCGCATCCTGAGCTTCAGGAGCAGGTTCATCAAGGAAATCAGAAAGATCCGGTACACCGTCACCGGCAGCCGGCTGAGGATTTAAAATTGAATCAAGGTCAGGAACATTATCCCCGCCTTCAGGAAGGCCGGATGCAGCGGCAAGAGCCTCAGGAAGAGGGACTTCTTCAGCAGGTGCAGAGTCGCTTTTATTTTCGTTGTTTTCTGGTAAACCGAGTACGAAGTCTTCAGAGTCATCTGCTTCAGAGATTCCCTCAGGAAGAGGAACTTCAGCAGGTTTTTCTCCCCTTTGAGCTCGTATATTGATTTCATCACCAAGGTCTTTCAGATTTTCATTAAAAGACTTTAACTGGTTTAATCCTGGCATCCCCTAATTTTTCCCCACAATATAATTATACTATGAAATTATCGGATTAATAAAGTGTAGAGTTTAGATTATAGGGAGAAAAATTAGTTTTAAATTATCCTTAAAGCACTTATTTTTAAGGCCGATAATCAAAGTATGAAAAAGCTTTTTATTTCAATTGCCTTATGTTTTTCGCTGGCTTCGGTCTTTGCAAAGGAAGCCTCAACTGAAGATGACGGAAACTATGAATACAACAGCATAATTCTTGAAATGAAGGGAATAAAAGCACCTTACGAATCAGGCGACTACATAGTCTTTACGGCACCAAAAAATTCCCGCCAGCTCGGAATTGCATTTGACTTTGAAAACTATTCTCAGGTTCACCAGTACATGGTTCACAATAACTACAGTTTTGAAGGTGACGTAACTGATACCTGGATGTTCTATATCCTCAAAAAACCGGTCAAAACCCGGCAGATTAAATACCGCATAATTATGGACGGACTGTGGACGACAGATTCAACAAATTCAGAGATTGTCTATGATGATGCATCCGGAATTCCATTTTCTGTGCTGAACATAAAGAATACGGATCCGGTGATCACGGAAACACAGAATGACGGCTGCACGAAATTCATATGTTTTGCGGAATCAGGCAAAAAAATCCGTCTCGGAGGAACATTTACAAACTGGGATTCATGGATTTATGAGCTTAAAGAAGTTTCGTACGGCAAATACGAAATCAGCCTTCCGCTTCCGAAAGGAACTTACTACTACAATTTCTACGAAGGAATGCATTCATTTACGGACAAAACGAATCCTTCAAAGGGATATACAGCCGACGGAAAAATCGCCAGCTGCATAACCGTTAAATAAATTATCTGCCCATTCCCATTCCAGCAAGTTTACTCATAAGCTTGCCCTGAAGGCCCTTGTTGCGGGAAAGTTTTTTCATCGTCAGCTTAGTCTTTTCAAACTGCTTGATAAGCTTATTTACTTCTGCGACGCTTGTTCCGCTTCCCTTTGCAATTCTCTTACGGCGTGCAGGTCCGATAATCAGATGGTTTGCACGTTCTTTCTTTGTCATCGACTGAATGATTGCCTTCTGGTGCTTGATACCGTCAAGGTCAAGGCGGCTCTCATCAATCTGACCTGAAAGTCCCGGAATCATATCCATAATTGAAGAGAGTGAACCCATTTTTCCGACCTGCTCAAACTGCATCAGCATGTCATCGAGAGTAAACTCGTTGCGGGCCATTTTGGCTTCAAGCTTGCGTGCTTCCTCGAGGTCAACTGTTTCCTGTGCTTTTTCAACAAGACTGACAATATCACCCATTCCGAGGATGCGGCTTGCAATACGCTCCGGATGGAACTGTTCGAAGTCTTCTGTTTTTTCACCAGTACCAATATAGAGGATTGGTTTTCCGGTTATGCTCTTAAGTGAGATGGCAGCACCACCGCGGGCATCAGAATCGAATTTTGTAAGGATTACCCCTGAAAGACCAAGCTGTTCATCAAAAGATTTTGCAATATCAACTGCATTCTGACCTGTCATTGCATCTGCAACGAGTATTGTTTCAACAGGATCAACTGCTTTTTTGACGGCTACAAGTTCTGCCATCATATCTTCATCAATCTGAAGGCGTCCGGCAGTATCAACGATTACAGTATCGCATGCATTTTTCTTTGCAAATGAAATACCGTTTTTTGCAACCTTAACGGCGTCCTTAGCACCTTCTTCAAGATAAACCGGTACCTGGATTTTTTCACCAAGAACACGCAGCTGTTCAATTGCGGCCGGACGGACAAGGTCACAGGCAACGAGAAGCGGTCTGCGTCCTTCTTTCTTGAGTTTTGCGGCGAGTTTATGAGCTGCAGTCGTCTTACCGGCACCCTGAAGACCGAGAAGAAGGATAACGCTCTGAGTATCAGGACCTTTAAGCTGGAGATCAGCCTTCTCATCACCGAGAAGCTTAACCATCCTGTCATAGATAATCTTGACGAACTGCTGGCCCGGATCTACGGCACGAAGGACTTTTTCTCCCTTAGCTTCTTCAACAGTTGCATTTACGAACCTGCGTACAACACGAAGGTTTACGTCGGCCTCAAGAAGGGCCATCTTGATTTTTTCAACTGTTTCTTCAATATTTTTTTCGGTAATTGTAGATTTACCGCTGATTGTCCTTACGATGTCACCAAAAGTATTTGTAATTTTTTCAAGCATTGATTTTTCCTAAAAGTAAATTAAGCGGCCGTATGTCTCAGTTCGACGTAACCTGTGTCAGAAGTTCCTTGAGGTAATCCTGAGGCTTGATTTCTTTATTAAGAATCCTGTAAAGGCCGTCACAGATAAGGAGCTTGAGGCCGTATTTCTGGCTGATTTCATGAACGTACTTACATGCAACGGCACCTTCAGAAAGATATCCGATTTCACCGATACGAGAAATAAGGTCATCAAGGTTCTTGAAGCGGTCAAGAATATCCGTCTTGATGATATCCTGTCCGAAGCGGCGGTTACGGCCATATTTTGAACGGCAGGTAACGTCAAGGTCACCTACACCTGCAATTGAAGTAAAGGTTTCTGCATGGGTTGCTCCCATGGCCATTCCAAGTGTCTGAATCTCGTTAAGGCCGGCAGCAAGAAGAAGGCTTTCTGTATTGTCACCGAACACGTCTGAATGTTCAGCAACGGCATCAAGGCTTCCGTAAACGATTGCAATTACGTTCTTTGCAGCAGCACAGATCTGAACACCGATAACGTCAAGTGAAGAATATACCATGAGGCCGGGAACACGCATCAGTTCCCTGAAGCGGATTGAATTTTTCGGATTTTCACTGGCAGCAATAAGGCCCGTGATTTTTCCCATTGCAACTTCTTCTGCATGAGAAGGTCCTGAAATATATACAAGGGAATTTTTATAGCATGGAGGAAGGATACCTTCAAGAGTCTCAAGTACGAGCTTCGGGCCTTCAGGACTTGTAATGAATCCTTTTGTGATTACACCAATAGTAACCTTTCCTTCCTTTACATCAGGCACTTCAAGCAGCTGTTTTGCAGTAGAAGCAAGATAAAGGGACGGAGAAGCAAGAATAAGAAATTCCTTGCCTGAAGCGACTTCCTTAATATCAGTAGAAGCCGTCATATTCTCTGAAAGCGGGAATCCGGGAAGATACCTTGCGTTTTCGTGGTTTTTATTAATTCCGTCGACAACATCCTGCTCCCTTGCCCACATCTGGACCTTATGGCCGCCACGGGCAATAGCCTGAGCAAGACCGGAACCCCATGCACCCGCACCGATTACACCGACATTCTTAACATTCATGATTTACCTCGAATAAAACTAAAACCACATGGAACTTTCATCTTTCCAGTCAATGAGTTCCTCTGGTTTGAAAAATAAGTTAATTTCACGTTCAGCACTCTCTTCACTATCTGAAGCATGAATAATATTATGATTTGTATGACTGCAGAAGTCTCCCCTGATTGTTCCAGGCTGGGCTTCAGAAGGTTTCGTAGCGCCTGTAACCTTGCGTACAAGCGTAACACAGTCGTCCCCCTGCCAGCACATTGCCACTACAGGACCGCTCGTAATGTAAGAAACAAGTTCATCATAAAATGACTTGCCTTTATGTTCTGCATAATGTGCAGCAGCAAGTTCAGGTGAAATATTCATAAGTTTGAGACCGACAAGCTTAAGGCCTTTGTTTTCAAGGCGTGTAATAACCTGTCCGACAAGCCTCCTGTTAAGGACTCCAGGCTTGCACATAGTAAAACAGCGTGTACTCATAGTCATTTATTATACAACAGTTAGCAATATTTCACAATTGCATTGTACCTTCTGAAAGAAGTCTCCTTTCGACCTCGTCAATTACGGTGTCAGGAGTACTTGCCCCTGCCGTAAGTCCTACGGTTTTTAGCGAAAAGAAAGCCTCAGGGATTTCTGATGCATCTTCTATCAGGGCTGCATTTGAACAGAGTCCCTGAGCCGTATTGAAAAGCCTCGTCGTATTTGCACTGTTTTTTCCGCCGATAACGAGTACGCCTTCAACATCAGCACAAAGCCTTATGAGGCTGTCCTGCCTTTCGTGTGTTGCAGGGCATATTGACTTTACGATTTCAATGCCGGGGATTTTTTCCTTAAGGGCACAGCTTATTTCATCAAAAATTCTGATGCTGAACGTTGTCTGACTCAAAAGAACGCATTTTAATCCGCTGCTTTCAGGAATTATTTTGTTTTCAAGTGCTTCTTCGACGGATTTTATAAGAATGAATTTAAGTTCTGTTCCGGCTTCCTGTGCGGCTTTCTGCGCTGCACCGTATATTCCGTCGACTTCCCCGTGATTTTTATCGCCGGTAAATATGATGACATAGCCTTTTTTTACGAAATCAGCACATTTTTTCTGGTTTACCTGAACGAGCGGACAGGTTCCGTTTAAAATTTCGGCACCGGTATTTTCAAGTTCTTCAAAGACATCAGGAGAAACGCCGTGTGCGCGCACAACAACAGTATCATTTTCCCTGAGCCTGTTAATTTCATCTTTATGCAGGACTTCAAGACCGCGCCTCTTAAAATCTTCAAGGGCAATCGGATTATGAATCAGGGGACCGAACGTATAGACCTTACCACCCCTGCTGCTTTCAAGAGCCCTGTCAGCCGTCATTACAGCCCTTCTGACTCCTGAACAGAATCCCATTACGTCTGCACGAATTATTTTCATAGTTACCTTCCGATTCCAAGTGAAGCAGAATACTGCCAGTAATCTTTAGTCACATTATACGAATATACCACGGCAAGTGCCGGAAAAGCAATTTTAGACATATATATCCTGCCCCCGAAAGAGGGACCGTGACAGATTTCATATGAGCCGTCAAAATTTTTTGCCCGGACAGCTTCGTAGTTTGCAAATATAGAATATGTTGCGAATGAAGATTTTGCCAGCGCAAATTCAATTCCGTCAGAAGTACCGCAAATCTCCTGTGTCACAAAACTGTCCGGAAGTATTGTAGAAAAAACTGCGCTCCGGCCGTGCCACTGAGAAACATGAGTGTCACAGCTGTAAACAAAGGCCGAATTAGAAGCAAAAAGAAGACGCGGTGCACAATCAAAGGATTTCTGAAGCGATACCGTCAAATCAACGGATTTTCCCGTTCTATACTTTTCTTTATTTGAGAACAGAATATTCGCAGTAAGCGAAGTATTGCAGGAAGATACAAACCAGCCGTTCCATTTTGAAAAACCGAGTCCGATTGTCTGTGAAAGGTCGAGCATTTTAACTGAATCTGCCGCTCCTTCATAACCTGATACATCTTCAGCGTTTACGGAAACAAATGAAAGCCCTGTCTTTAACGAAAGCATATCGTTAATTTTTTCTGAGACTGAAAGTCCTGCCGAAAAATTCTGCGAATTGTATTTAAGCGCATAGGTTTCATTGTCAGTCGAAAGGATTTCTTTTTTATTTGAAGCAGCAGAAAAACTTACGCCGAAGCCCGGAACGTGATTGTCTTTCGGGGAACGCGAATAGGCTGCAAAACCTGTTCTGGCAGAAGAAGAATAAAATCCCCCGAGAAGAAAGAGGTCCTTTACTCCGAATGCATTTGTATCAAGAACGGTCAGCCCGCCGAAGAATTTTCCGGATGAAAAACCGGCAAAGGGAAGCGGCACAAACGTAATTTTTTCCGTGACATACACATTGACGCATACGCTTTCCTCTGAAATTACGTCACTTATGACCGCGACCTTTTCAAAGAGGTTTTCAAGCATAAGTGCCTGAATAATTTCGTCAGGAGTTTCTTCCGTATACTTTTTTCCAATAAAGCGGCTGACTTTTGACTGAATGAATGATTCTTTTGTCCGCTGAAGGCCTGAAAACTTTATTTCCTGAATGATTTTACCTTCATAGTCTTCCCTCAGGAACATAAAATCCTGCGAAAAAGCAGAAAAATAGAGAAAACCCAGAATAAAAATGAAGGTAATTTTTTTCAGCATATAAACGATAGAAAAAGAGCCGCATCCGTAAGATGCAGCTCCTTGAAAAATGATTCAGTAATTACTGTTAGTTAGATTCGAACTTTACTACGTTTGCATTTACTGAAGCAACAGGCTTCCAGTTCTTTCTCGTAAGGGAAATAAATGCGCCGGCAATAAAGATAGAAGAATAACATCCGCTGAGAAGACCAACAACAAGAGCAACTGCGAAGTTGTGGATATCACCTGTCGTAAAGTAAACAAGTGAAACTACGGCGAACAGCGTAGTAATTGTAGTAATCAAAGAACGGCTGAGGGTTGCGCTCAGTGCAGAGTTGAGAACGTCTTTAATTGAGCGTGCTTCAAGTCCGTTGATATCGCTTCGGATACGGTCAAGGATAACGACAGTAGCGTTGATTGAGTAACCGATGATTGTAAGGATTGCAGCAATTGTTGTAGTCGTAAATTCAAGTCCAGATACAGAAATGAATGAAATCATGATCAGGGCATCGTGAATGATTGCGAGTACAGAAGCAAGTGCGAAGTCCCACTTAAAGCGGATTGCTGCATAAACGAAGATAAGAACAAGTGTTGCAAGTACAAGATAAATAGAGTTGCGGATCAGTGTTGAACTGTACTGTGCAGTAATTGTTGTCTTCTGGATTTCAGTAACCTTGTCTGCACCATAAGCTGAGTTAAGTGCACCGAGGATTTCCTGCTCATCCTTGTCCATAATCTTTGCATCTTTATTTACTTCTTTTGCTTCTGCAGCCTTAGCATCAGTTTCTTCAACAGGAGCTTCTTCAGTGAGTGCAGTGCGGATCTGATAAGAAACCTTTCCTTCGTTTGTTACTGCCTTAACTTCAATCTTTTTTCCGAGAGGCTCGAGAGTCTTGGCAACGTCTTCAAATGAAATTGAATCATTGTCAATCTGAACTTCGATGCTCTGTCCCGGAGCAAAATCGAGGCCCTTGTTAAAGCCTTTTGTCAGTACAGAACAGATACCGCCTGCAATAAGAAGAACGCTGAGAATTACAGCCGGAACAAAAAATTTAGAAAATTTATATACTTTTTTCATTATTTTATCCTCCAGCTGATGCTGGTCTTTGTCTTGCCCATTACATCAGTATTAAAGTCAAACATAAGCCTTGAAACTACAAGTGCTGTGAATACAGATGAACAAACACCGATTGCAAGTGAAACTGCGAAGCCCTGAATTGAACCGGTTCCAAGTTTTGAAAGGAAGATTGCAGCGATGAATGTCGTAATGTTAGAGTCCATGATTGCCCAGAATGCATTGTCGAATCCTGAAGAAATTGCAACTGCACGGCTCTTGCCTTTTCTGAGTTCTTCCTTGATGCGCTCAAAGATAATTACGTTGGCATCTACTGACATACCTACTGTAAGAATCATACCTGCAACAGAAGAAAGTGTAAGTGTAAGGTTAAAGGCACTCATTACTGAGAACATGATGTACATGTTGAGAACCTGAGCAACGAGAGCGTTAATTCCGGCACCCTTGTAGTAAACGATCATAAATACAAGTACAAGTGCAAGTCCGAGAAGGAGGGCTTTAAGTCCCTGTTCCTGGGCAACTTTTCCGAGGGTTGCATCAACATGCTGTGATGTCTCGAGTTCAAGAGGAACCTTGAGGGATTCTGACTGAAGAACCTTCTGAAGGTTATTTGCTTCTTCATAGCTGAATGCACCTGAAAGCTCAACGTCACCAGTTGCAATTACGTCCTTAATGGTTGCTGCAGACTTGATTTTTCCATCGTTGAGGATTGCAAGCATTTCGTCTTTGTGATCAGCAGTGAATTTTGCAAAAATCTGTGCACCTTCTGAATCGAGGTGGAAGTTAACTGTAATCTGTCTTGTAGTCTGGTTCTGAGAAACTGATACTGAGCGTACCTTGCTTCCTTCCATTGCAACTTCTTTCTTAACTGCATAGAAAGTTTCCAGAACATCAAGACCAAAACTGTCTTTTACATATTTACCGTATACTTCGCAGTCAGCCGGGAAATCAGGAATCTTTGAAACGTCAACTGCACCTGATTTTACGGTAATAAGCTTACCCATGCTGTCCTTGAAGTCAGCAGCATGCTGTGCATAGTATGCAGCAAAAATATCTGTAGCCTTTTTATCTACGAGACGGAAATTAAGTACGCCGCCTGCAGCGATAATTGTATTGATGCTTTCGCTTTTTTCTTCACCTGGAATTTCGATATAGATTCTGTCCTCACCCTGCTGGCGGATAACCGGAGAAGTAAGGCCGAATTTATCAAGGCGTCCTGTAAGAGATTCAACAGCCTGAGCCATTGCATTCTTTCTTGCAGTTTCTTCATCGAAGTTGTTTGCAGAAGCAGTTTCAACATCAAGAGAATCAAGATCTGCCTTAACGATAAGGTTTGTACCGCCGCTAAGGTCAAGACCAAGCTTTACGGAATTCTTATAGTTTTCCTTATTCTTAAGGATGATTGAACCGTAGTGATCGGCTGCTGCAGCCTTGAGGGCATCAGCTGACCTGAATGATTCCATTACGGCCTTTACGTTCATTTCTGCAGGAACTTCCTTGTCTGCCTCTTTGTAGTTCTTTTCTGCAAGGGCAGCAAGCCAGAGATCGGCTTCCTCAAGTTTTGCAGCGTCCTGAGATTCAGAAACTGCCTGCTTCCTGAGTTTTTCTACGAGATTTTCAGCCTGTTTTTCTGAAAAGTCCCTGATATCTTCCCTCGACATGAGGGCGTAACCCTGCTGTTCTTTGTCTGTATTTCTGTACCAGTTAATTGACGGTCTCAAGAAACCGTAGCATACAGCAAGAACAATAAGAATAATTACGAAACGTGATCGTTTTTTCATTTTTTCTTATCCAATCCTTTTTTTATTTATTTACTTCTGATTTTGTTTCTTCAGAAGCATTGCCTGCAACTACTGTAGCAATTGCAGAGCGGTTGAATTCGATTTTTGTGTTGTCATCAACCTTGATGATGAGTGTTGTTTCTTTTGCAGAACTAACTACACCGTGAATACCACCGATAGTAACAACCTTGTCACCCTTTTTGATGGCCTTGATCATTCTTTCTGTTTCCTTCTGTTTTTTGTTCTGAGGACGAATGATGAAGAAATAGAAAATAGCAATGATTGCTACGAACGGGAGAATTGAACCGAGAGGTCCGCCGAGGATTCCAGCGTCTGCCTGAGTTCCATTCGGATCACCAGCGGCAACCGATGCATCTGTATTTGCCGGAGTAGTCTCGGCCTGCAAGAATAAATTTGTAAAAGACATGTTTTCCTTCCTTATTTTTACAAAAAAATAATTTTTTCAGTTCTATGAGAATAACATTTTACTTTCAATCTTGCAATGCACAAACAGGCTATATATGTATAAATGGAAGAATTATTTTGCGCCCTGTACGAGATTTGTAAGTTCGCGGTTTTTGGCGAGGAGGGATTCATCGGCAGGAGAAAGTGCAACGACCTGCTTGAGGTAATACTGAGCCTTGCGGTATTCCTTTTTTGCGTAATAAATCTGGTAAAGTCTGTAAAGCGCATCCCTGTTACGCGGGTTTGCAGTGAGGCTTGAACGGAGGTCTGCGAGAATTGCATCTTCTCCGCTGTCAAGGAAGCTTTTCTGATAATAAAGGAAGCTCTTGAGCTTGCCTGAGCCGGAACTCATGAGCTGGTTTATAAGCCTCTGAGCCTCACCGTTTCTGCACGTTGCAACGAGAACGGAAATATAGGCCTGAAGGACGTTTTCATCCGAAGGATTTGATGAATAAAGTCCCGATGCAAGTTTCCAGGCTTCATCCTTTCTGCCGGAAGAAATACAGATTTCAATGTGAGTAAATACGGCGTCTTCCGGGCGGTTTTTAAGCTTGAGCAGGCTTGAGCTTGATTTATAGGCTTCATTCCATTTTTTGTTCTTGACCATTTCGTTTATCTGAATCTGAAGGGCTGTCATGTTGTCGCCTTCTTCAGCAAGAATCTGATCTACAAGCTGTGAAGCATTCTTTCCGGCAATGGTATTTCCGGTTTCTCCGGCAAGGCTGGCAGCAGCAAGGATTATCTCCCTGTCATCAGGATAAAGGCTGAGTGCTTCCTCGAGGGTTTTTGTTGCGGCAGTTATATTCCTGTTCCAGTCCTTCTGAACCTTTGCCCTGAGCACAAGATAATCACGTGCCTTTGTATCGGTCCTTGCATAAACATCAAGAAGGGAAGCCGCCTTAATGTACTCATTCTTGCTAACGAGAATCTTTGCCCTGAACAGAATGTACTTTGTATTGTCCGGTTCCTGCTGAAGAACACGGGCAACATACTGCTCTGCTCCCGTCAGGTCACCGTTTTCATAGGCCGTATCAGCAGTGAGCTTGAGAAGTGCCTTGTTCTGCGGATTTGATTCAAGGAGTTTCTTTACGCCGGTATAGGCCGCTTCATTCTGTCCGAGTGAAAGCATTGTCTGAATGAGGGCCATGCCTGTTTCAAGGTTATTTTCCGTTCCTTCATGAGCTTTCTTAAGGAAGGTCTTTGCAGATTCATAGTTCTGCATGCGTTTGTACAGGAGTCCAAGAAGGTAATTTGCAAGCACGGAATCCTTGCGCAGCTTCAGGGCAGATTTAAGTGCTTCTTCTGCTTCTGCGTAATAGTCACTGCGGGCTTCAGAGGTAACAAGAACAACGGAAGGAAGCACGATCGTAAGGAAATCCGTATTTCCCGTGCTTGAATCATAAACTCCCTGCCTTGCCGAATCGATTGCGCCCGTATACGCATTTTTCTCGGTTACGGGTGGCGCATCAAAAATATAGGTTTCAGACGGCCAGACAATATTCATCAGGGAACAGGCAACGTTTACGAGAATAAGTTCATCCTCTTCGTATGAAGCGGCATCTTTTTTGAGGACGGAAAGTGCATTTTTGAGCGACTGAGGCGAACCGTTTTCAACCTCGGCGAGGACGTTTTCAGAGACAGACGGGAATGCACCCTTTCTTGGAGGAAGCTTTAAATTTACGGCCTCTGCAGAAGCATCATATTCAACCGGAGGCGGTTCAGTTTTTTTGGTTTTGGACTTGGATTTTGCAGAAACTGGAAGGGAAAAAAATGAAAAAAGCATGAATACTGCAACGGCAAAAGAAAATTTGCGGGCATTAACAGTTGTAAAAAAAATGCTTTTCATCCGTTCCTCAATAAAATTTAAATGGTATGATACAACTTATAGAATACACTATAGTATGCCTACTTGCCAACAACTATACAGTTCGTTAAATTTAAAAAATGCAGAGAAAAACGATACTTATACTGACGGCGGCCTTCATTCTGGCTGCAGCATTTTTTTCATGCTCAGAAAAAAATCCGTCATATACCGCAGATACAAAAACTTTCCGGGAGACCCAGGAACAGCTGAAAAAGCACCTCAACGAGGCAAACCTTTCGCCGAAAACCCGCTGGGCAATCGTAAACCGCATAGCAAACAACCTTTACACTGCAGGAAAATCAAATGAAATGGTTCTCTTCCTGACTGAATGGGTAGAAAACCATCCCGACGACACCTACAACGCATACTGGCTCCTTATGGTCGCTTCTGACTATCTGGATAAGGGAGCAGTTCCGGTTGCAGAATATTATTTTGACCGCATCCTTCAGAACTACAGGGACCTTTACGTTCAGGGCAAATCGATTCACTTTATGTGCCTTGAACACCTGATCCAGGTAAGCAAAACTCCGGCACACCGCATTTCATATTTCAACCAGCTCGTAAGCCGCTTCCCTTCAAACGTAAGCATCACCGAAATGTATGTACGCCTTGCACAGGAATATGAAAAGGAAGGTGAATGGCGTGAAGCCCTCAAGTCCTATTCAATGTTCCTTGCACAGCCGGATGCATCAACGATACAGATAACCGGAATTTCGGACGCCTACAGTTCTGCAAAAAAAATGGTCGACTTTGACAAGTCCTCAAAAGACTGGACGTTCGAAAGCCTTGAAAGCCTTGAAACTTCGGTAAAAAAAGCAATCAAAAACTATGACTGGAAATCACTCGACAGATACCGTTCAAAAGTAAACTTCTTTGCCATGAGCTGGAAGACGAACGAAACTGCATCAAACGCCCTCGAGAACTTTTCAATGCGCAACTATATGGTCGGACAGAGAATCCGCTACAGCGAAAAACTCGATGAAACCTCAAACCCGAACGAAGCATACCTGCGCTCTACGGGCTGGACTCCGTACATGCCGGTCTGGTACCTTTACTTCAGGAAAATAAACTTCCCGGCAGATCCTGACATCCACGGACGATGGGAATGGGCCGGAATCTACTTCGGAGAAAAGATCTGATTCATCTGCAAAAGTCTTCCCGGACGCTCTTTTTATCAGCACTCTTCGCGATCTGCTCCCTGCTCTACCCGCAGGATACAACTCAGCCTCCGGCAGCACAAAAAAAAGTACTCACCCGCATAGGCGGCATTCAGGTTCCGAAGACAGAGTACGCACAGACGATGATTCACAAATACATAAGCCAGTACACATCGAACTTCGGGAAAAAGCAGCTTTACGAAACGCTTGATAAGGGTGAAATCTACAGGCTTTACGTACGCCAGGAATTAAAAAAACGCAGAATGCCTGAAGCACTGGAATATCTTCCCCTCGTCGAAAGTGAATTCAATCCGCTTGCAACTTCAAGAAGCGGTGCCCGTGGAATGTGGCAGTTCATGGAAAACTCAATCAAACCCTTCCTCAAAAAAACTGAATGGCTCGATGAACGCCTTGATCCGTGGCTCAGTACGGATGCAGCGCTGACAAAGCTTCAGGACAACTACAGGATGTTCGGAGACTGGCCTATTGCAATTGCAGCCTACAACTGCGGTGCCGGTGCAATGAAAAAAATACTGAAAACTTCAAAACAGAAATCCTTCTGGTACATATCCGAAAAAGGACTTCTTCGGGATCAGAGCGTACAGTACGTGCCCAAATTCCTTGCAATAAGCGAACTGTCGGTAAACGGCGCAGAATACGGAGTCGAACTTCCTGAAATAACAAAATCCCCGAGATACGCTGAATTTGACTATATTCCGGTCAGCCGTTCGGTCAATCTTGAACTCCTTGAAAGTGAAATGCGCATGGGAAAAGGCACGCTCCGCAAACTCAACCCGGCACTGATAAAAGGCCTTACTCCGCCTGACAGCGAATACAGAATCCGTCTTCCGCTCGGAATGGGAAAATCTGCAGAAATAGCACTCGGCATGCTCCGCTCATCTTCTGTCGCTCCTTCAAAGGCATATACCGTAGTCAGGGGCGACACGCTCTATTCAATAGCCCGCAGGAACGGCATAACAGTGAGCGAGCTCTGCGCAGCAAATTCAATCACTCAGAATGATGTTCTATCCGTCGGAAAAATACTTTATATTCCCGTCAAATAAGAATTAAATAAGGAAAAAATCTTCCGATAATAAAAATATGAAGAAGTTTATTTTTTTAGTTGCGGCAAGCTTAAGTTCAATTGTATTTGCCCAACAGACAAAAACAGGCAGCGAAGCCATCCACTCAAAAAGCAGCATAGACTGGACGACAAATATCTTTAAATCAGAAATCAGCCTCGAAACCGAAGATGCAGGAATCAAAATGCCTGTCGGAAAGACCTCGGCCATAAACCTCATCGAGACGGAGCTTCCGCTTCTGATAAAAGATCCGCTTCTTCAGACATACGTAAACTCATACCAGCAGCTCAGGGATATAGTCCTCAACGATTCAATTACGCTCAAGCAGCTGTCAGACATAATCGACAGCGGCAGGAAAACTCCGGGCGTATTCTACAACGGAACATCAACCTTCAGGACAATTCACTCACTGAACACGCTTTCAATCTCTGAACTCATGATTCACCACAAGGTTCCGTATAAAAATCCGCGCCCGATTGAACAGATTCCTTCACGCGTCTACACGGGAATAATAATTGATGCGAGGGGAACCCTTAACGTACAGGGAGAATTCGTAAAGGACAAGGCATATCCGTGCTTCTTCCCGAAAATCTGGAACGAAGAAATGGACCTGATTTATGAACGCGGAATGGGTAACCCGGAAGTAGAAAAAACAGCGGGAATGGTTCACTATCACTGGTCAAATGATGAAAACCTCTACAAGGACAGAATCGGAAACGATCCGCTGAGAATCAAGGCACGAAAGGTTTTCGGTGAATACAGGACTGATCCGGTAATAACAAGGGAAGACGCACTTAAAATCCTTACGATTCCCCAGAACATGGAACTCCTTCGCGAAGGAAGAATCGTAATACTTCTGGACAAGGAAAACCTCGTCTATGACATTGACGTAACACAGACGGACGAACTGTATTATGCAGAACTCAGGGAGCTGCGTGAATACTTCTTTGAAAACCTTCAGGATGCAGAAATCGAAGCAGGAAAAACGGGTGTAAGCATAAACTACGACCTCAAATTCGTAGCAGACAGCGCACAGCTTCTTGAAAGCGAACTGCCGAAAATCCGCGACCTTGCACAGTCAATCAAGCGGCTGAATTCGGATAATTCATATACGATACTCGTAGAAGGACATACGGCAGACGTAAACAAACCGGAAGGACAGCAGCGTCTTTCAATACAGCGCACCCAGACAATAATAAACGAACTGTGTAAAAACGGCCTCGACAAATCAATTTTCTCATTCAAGGGATACGGCGGAACGAAGCCGGTCGCAACAAACGAAACCGCAGAAGGCCGTGCCCAGAACAGACGCGTAATAATTACAGCCCGTCCTAAGGCAACGTACATTCAGAGGAAATAGCTTTTACTTTCCAAGCATTTCAGCAAGCAGGCAGACACCTTCTACCATGGCCTTGTGCTCTTCAGGAGCGATGCGGGCATAGAGGGAGTCAGGCGTGTCACCTTCAAGAACAGGAACTTTTTTCTGAACAAGGATTTTACCCGTGTCACAGCCTGCATCCACAAGATGAACGGTACAGCCGGATTCCTTTTCGCCTGCGGCAAGGACTGCTTCGTGAACATTGTGTCCCCACATTCCTACCCCGCCGAATTTGGGAAGAAGGGCCGGATGAAGGTTTACTATGCGGCCGGAATATTCGGTGATGATTGAGCCGCTTAAAACGGTAAGCCAGCCTGCAAGGACAATGGCATCACAGCCGGCATTTTTTGCAGCCTCAAGGGCAGCGTCAGAAACGGCAGTGCGCTTTTCTTCTTTTGAAACGGTTTTAGCCTTTTCAGGACCGAGAACAGCAAAGGGAGAAACAATAACAGTATCAATACCGGCAGCGGCAGCTCGCTCAAGGGCATAGGCTTTTTTTGTGTCAGCAATAACAACCTGGATTTTATAAGGACAGTCAGCATGAGACTTCTGATAGTCGATGAGGGCCTGTAAGTTAGTTCCGCCCCCTGAAACAAGAACAGCGATTTTCATGGGAAGATTGTAGCACAAAAGGGGCGGCGGGGAAAAGGGAGAGGGTTATCTGACATTTGCAGGATCTATGCACATGGCAGGACAGAGAGTGCTTGTCCTAGGTGCATCCACAAAAGAAAAGTCGGTGCCAGAAAAAATACCACCACTAGAAACTATTGCTATTGGATAACCAGTATCTATTTCCATCATATCTCGCGTCAGTACATAATCAAAAGTTTCCCGCCGTGTCGGGAACGGGAGCTCAAAATTCCAAAAGAAATCATAAAATCTTACATGTCTACATATTGCATAATCTGAAGGGCGTGAAGAAAACTGTGGTGTGGAAATTTTAGCTATATGTGTCAAAAAGAATTCCTTTCTACTAAGCAGAAATATATAATCCACACAGTTTGTATATCCTTCTTTTAGTGTTCTGCTTATAATAAACTCTCTTGATGAATCTGAAAATGCCGTTGATATAAACCCTCTTCCAGTCCAGTCTATATCATTCTCAAGATCCCCAAATTCAATCGGCCAAGAATTTAAGTATGCCCTTACATTAGTTCTTGTCCAGATAGCAGAACCTAAAGTTCCACATGTTTCTATATCACCTCTAATCGGATAAGTCCACACAAGAAGATTACCGGAACAGTTTTCATCAATAACTTCCCACTTAAGCGGCTGAACCTTAAACCAGCGGATATTATTATCCTCAAATAATTTTACGGACGTCCCATCACTATAAGTTTTGCATGACGAATATAGAGAATTAAGGAAAGCAACATCATCTGTATTCCTATTCTCCAAGCAACTTTCATAAAAATATCCGTCTGAGCCTAAATACCATTCGTTCAACACCGGACTGTCAGAATGTACCGGTTCTTCAGGGCAGATATCCTGCGGCCAGTCACCGAATTTAATCATCTTGTATCCATATTTATTCTCAATCCAGTACGGAAACTTTGTAAGTGCATCTGAAGCAGCAACATAAAAAGTATCCTTTATCGTTGCGCTTACTGCTTTTCCAAACTGATTAAGTGTAAGCGTAACATTTTCACGACCGTTGTAAATAATTGAACTTGTATCAAGATCAGAAGTAATCAGGTCAGTAACATCTTTTGCCGAGCCGTCCGCATAAAAAGCCGTAACGGTCAATCCTGTCGGATCAAACTTTTCACCCACAAGATAGATTTTATTTTTAAGTTCACCAGAAACTTCAATTCGCAGAAGACCTGTATTCTGCCATTTTGCAGTCAGCGTAATATCTGAAAGGAGTTCATAACCGGCATCAATTTTCTGCTCCCCGATATACCAGCCTGTAAATACATAATCATCACAAGACAGTTCTGGAAGTTCAATTCCCGACAGTTTTGTTTCTTTTGGAAGGGTAACAGCAGAAGGAACACTACCCCTTTCAGACTCATAAGTGATGCAGCATTGAATTCTGTTTATCCATCTGGCCTTCAATACAGTATTCGCAGTTATCTTAAAACCAGTCATGGTCTTAGCATTTTCTGCATACCATCCGCTGAATATATATGTTTCTGTATCATCAAGAACCGGCAGTTTTTCCGCCGTAAGCTTAAAGCCTTTCTGACAGAAAAAAGAATCCGGTGCCTTACCGAATTCGGTCTCGTAGGTAACCTTAAAAACTTCAGTCGGGGAAGCCTGTTCAATAGTCTCTACGGTACAGCCAGAAAGAACCAGCGCTAACGGGATTAAAAACAAAAATACTTTTTTCATAACTTGTCTCCAGAATAATTATAAAGAAACATCTTTAGTCAGAGATTATGTCAATAATCTCTGACTCCAAGGTTACTGGGAGCTTTTGCAAAAAAAAAGCCGGCAGGAAACTTCTGCCGGCAATAAAACGTACTCAAATTTATTACTTCTGACGTACAGTACTCATAATACAGGTATTATCAGCAAACCAGACTACTGCACAGTAATAACAGCCGTCAGGTACATCTTCCGTTAAAATCGGATAATAATAAGGGCTTGAAGAATATGATGAAGAATTAAGGAACTTAACGTTTACTTCCATCTTCTGGTCTCCTGAGCGTTCTGCACTTCCAGTACAATAATATTCCCAATCCTTAGGATCATCACCGTAATTAAACTCACTCCACAATGTATGAATAAAGAAAGGCTTGCTTGAATAAACCTGCATGCCGTTTACGGTGTTAACTACATCCTTAATGGAAACAGTCTGTTCACCTGTCTGATAAAGGTAAACCGGTCCGATACGGGTATTTGTAGTAGATGCCTGTATAAAGAAGCGGAAAAATCCTGTTCCTGCACTGGCCAGGCTTAAATATTCATACCATGGAGTACTGCCAGTATATTTTGTGTCCATGTAGGTAGCATCGCATCCTTTTTCCCACTTAGAATCAGAACCTATTTTATCATAAGAAGCCTGAACCTTACCCATAAACATATTACCGAATTTGGACTGGATCGGTTCAAGTTCACCTGTAACAGGACTTTCTGCAAGATATGACTCTATTCCAGGAATAAACCGGAACTGATAAGAGGAATTTTCATAGACAATAGAATAGTTAATGTCAGATTCATCATAACAATACGGTTTAGCGTTCCAGTATTCCCATTTATTCAGTTCACCTTGCAGCCATGGATAATAACGCGGGTCCTGATAAGAAAAACTGCAGTCTGTTGTAATACTACCTGCGTCTTTAAAACTGAATGATATATCAAACGAAGACCAGTACTTAGCGAGAGGAAGATGTCCTACAGGAATGTAAATTGCATCATCTGAAGAAGAAAATTTAATTTTTCTGGTCACATCATAATCACCAGCCACATATCTTACAGTGATATCCTGTTCAGACGGAAAACCATTGCCTGTATCTTCTACCTTAACTTTTATATATTTACCCGTATAATCAAAGGGAATCCTGTCAGTATTATCCTTAGGCAGGGAATCTGCATACAATACCCTTGGTGCAACATTATCATGAATATATGAGTTAGTCGTAGAAATTGTATAGGCAGAAGATCTTTCAACCCCGTTTTTTACCCCCACAACATAAAATTTAAAGGCCTTGCGGGTAGTAGTGTCTAAAGTTTCATAAAAATTAGATGTAGCAACCTTGAAGGATTTTGTCCTGCCTTCATCAAAGAAACAGCTGAATACTCCTTCAGCATATGCATAAACTGAATCATAGTAGTCATATACAGTCTGCGGAACTGTAACCGTTATTGTATGGGTATCGGCAGCGTCAGCTGAGATTGCTACAGTCTGGCTGAGGGCGTAGTTAGGAATACTTGAATAATACTGCGCAGTATGAACGTCAGAAACATAACCGTAAATGTAATGCTCATCACCTTTGTAATCATAATACTTATATACAAGCTGAGAATAATAATCAGCTGAAGTCAGACTGTCATAATCTAAGGTAGAAGCTCCGACCCAGGTTAAATCCCCTTCCACAAGGGCACTGCCAGATGAAGGCCTGTAATCTTCTCCAAAAGCCCGCCAGTAAGTAAGATAGTTAACGTCATGTGTAAATATTAATGAATAATAATAACCGTTGTCATCATAATCTTTACTTTTTACGCGAAGTCTTTTATAAGTTATGGTTCCAGAATTATAAGTTGTAATAAATTCTGAAACAATCTGAGGCACTGACGGAAGTTCATAATAAGCATCCCTGACATTTCCTGAAAGGTCCTGACAGCGCACCTTGATGTAAGTTACCTTCTGAGAATCTTCAACAGGAACTGAAACCTGCTTGTACCAGGTGTAATCGTAAACAGATTCAACAGCTCCTGCAAAAGACAGGCTTGTCATTGCCTTAGAGTCCAGTTCATCCCGGTCAGAAGAATATGAATAGCTCCACTTAAGGTCAGCAGGCTTTGTATATAAGTTATTACCGTTCTTTCCCGGTGAATACTCTTTACCGGCATAAAGGGTGAAGGTCATTACATTTGAACCGCCACCAGTCCACTGTCTTGCTTCAATGTCTTCCTTAGCTATATTAACATTGATTACATTTTTATAGGCATTATTAGTGTCAGCAGAACTATTATACTCGTACGTATGATTGTCTAATGTCAAATAATTGACCGTAGGATTTGTGAGGTAAAAGTTAACGTCAGCTATTGTGTCCTGATAATAGTCAATCTGTGTAACTTCACTGTTATTTAAGGCTACATCCCTGACCTGCACATAAATTGTTTTATTACCGCCGGAAGTATCACTAAGATCATAATTGAGGTAAACTTTATAATAACCGTCAAATGCCTTTAACTCATAATCACTTGAAGTGTATTCTTTAAAAACACTGTTATCTTCAGAAACATAAATCGTATCTATTCCAGAATCAGGCTCAATTACGCTAACACATATACAAAGCTTATCAGTAATTCTGTATTTATTATTTCCGGCTTCAATATCAGCCATAGTACCTGCAGTAATGTAACCGGAAATTACGGGTGGTACATCATCAATAAGTTTTGTACATAAGGGAGAAACTTTAAGCTGTAAATCACTTTTAAGGACAGTGAGCTTTGTTTTATAAAATTCATAGTCATCATTTTTTCCAATATAACCTGTTTCAGGATCAAAACTAACTGCATCTTTATAAACCGAGGCGGTTACTGCATCAGTTACCTGAAAACCACGGAAATTAAATCCTGACTTCATTTTATACGAAACCTCTATTGATTTGCCGGTACGAAGGGCTACAAGACCAACAGGAGTTAACTGTCCCCTGTCAGTGTCTGCAGTAAAATTAATCGTTGTCAATGAACCGATATAATTTTCAATTTCCTGCTGGATGTCTTCCTTTATAGGTCCGCCTTCCAGGAAGTTATCACAGGCAGAAAGAGAAAGACAAATTAATGCTCCGGCAGCAAGGGATACTGTACGGAGAATTTTCTTTAATGCGTTCTTAATCATAAACACCCTCAAAATAACAGTTTATTAAATTTATAACACATTCTAAGAAAATTTTCAGAGTTTTAGAAGAATATGAGGAAATATTGGGATTTAAAGGGTCAGGGATCGTGGCGGAAACACCGCAGCGAAGCGAGGAGTTGCAGCAAGAGCCCGGCCCGCGCCGGAAGGCGCGGGAGACCCCCGAAATTTATTGAGGAACCTTTAAATTTGTTACGTCAACCTTTTCGACAATTTGAACTTTCTTTTCCTGCTGAATGAATCCAAGTGAATATAATGGGAGCGTATCAAAATCATTTGTGGTGCCGA
>DGTU01000163.1 GCA_002394465.1 Treponema sp. UBA4328
GATGACAGGATTCGAACCTGCGACAGCTTGGTCCCAAACCAAGTGCCCTACCAGCTGGGCGACATCCCGGGGATTAATGGGCAGTGAGAGACTCGAACTCCCGACAACCTGGGTGTAAACCAGGGGCTCTACCAACTGAGCTAACTGCCCGCTTTCATCAATGACTTTATCTATAGTATCGTATAGAAGATTTTGTGTCAATAACAAAAGGACTGAAAAATCAAAATTATTTTTATTTCAGGGTAAGGAATGCCTTATATGCTTCGTAAGCGCATTCGATATCTGTTCTGGATGTAATTTCCCACGGAGCATGCATGCTCAAAACAGAAACTCCTGCATCAAGAACGTTCATTCCGTATTTAGCAGCGAGATATGCTATTGTTCCGCCGCCACCCTGATCAACTTTGCCGAGCTCTGCCATCTGAAATGTAACACCTGCATTGTCGAGGACATTCCTGAGGCGTGCTATGAATTCAGGATTCGCATCGCTTGCTCCGCTTTTACCGCGGCTTCCCGTATATTTGTTGAATACTATTCCGCCTCCAAGGAAAGATGCGTTTTCCCTGTCAAAAAGATCTGCATTCATCGGATCGTATGCGGCATTTACGTCACTTGAGAGCATGTTGCTGTTTGCAAGGCAGCGCCTTAAAGTGAGGTCTGAATATCCGCTTTCCATGCGTGCAATTACTTCTGCGAGGGCATTTTCAAAGAAGTGACTTCCCATACCTGTTGCGCCGACGCTTCCTATTTCTTCCTTGTCAACGCAAAGACAGCATCCTGTTCTTGCCTGTACACTTGAGTCCATAATGGCCCTGAAACTTGTATATGCACATGAACGGTCATCCTGTCCGTATGCAAGAATCATAGAGCGGTCGAGGCCGAGGTCACGGGCTTTTCCTGATGGAACGACCTCAAGTTCAGCTGACGCAAAATCTTCTTCTTCAATTGCATATTTGTCTTTAAGTGCTTCAAGAATCTGTTTTTTAGCCTTATCCTTTACTTCTTCCCTGTCATCTTTTTTATCGCTCTTTGACTTTGCCGGACTTTCACTACCAAGAATCAGGTCGAGGCTTTCTCCGGAAATAAAATCAGCAGCCGTTTCCTTCATCTGTTTCTGAGCCAGATGAGGCAGAATGTCAGAAATTACGAAGACACAGTCTGTTTCATCTTCACCAAGAACAACGTTTACCTTAGTTCCGTCTTTTTTGCATACAACACCGTGAATCGCAAGCGGAAGGGTTACCCACTGATATTTTTTAATTCCGCCGTAGTAATGTGTATTGAGGTAAACAAGAAAATCCTTTTCATAGAGTGGATTCTGTTTGATGTCGAGGCGGGGAGAGTCAATGTGAGCGCCGAGAATATTCATTCCGGATTCCATGTTTTCACTTCCGATTGTAAAAAGTGCAACTGCCTTTTCCATTTTCTGAACATAAACCTTATCTCCGGGACGAATTTTGTCCAGTTCAAGGGCGTTTTTAAATCCGCTTTTTTCAGCCTGACTGATTATTGTCCTGCAGCATTCACGTTCTGTTTTTCCGTTGTCAAGAAATGATTTATATGACTGTATAAGTGTATCGTTCATTATGTACTCCATATCATTTGATGATTTATTGTAGCAAAAACTCTTGTTTTAGAGAAGTTTTTAATGTATATTGTAGCAATAATCGGGGGTGCACCGGTTTCGACGATCGTGATCAAGGCACTTACTGCATGTGGGAGTCAAGGTTCCCTGAACTGAGAAAACAATAACTGCAATTTTCGCAAGAAAAGAAGAAGAAGTTGAAGAAACTGCTTCTGCAGAAGCTCTCGCTGCTTAATTGCGCCTGAGCCGGAATCCGTAGGGTGCTGTTCCTAACTTTACTGTTTCCGTCACAAACAGGGACTTGCTGTGCGTAATTTCTGAGGTGCGTACGGGACTTTTTCTCAGAATACGGAGGAGACGCTTGTTATGCTGCTACCTGCTCCCGACAAATACCTCGCATAACTAAACATGTAGATGTATCTGGCTTCCACTTTCGGACGCGGGTTCAATTCCCGCCATCTCCACGACTGGAGTCATTAACAAAAAAGCCTGCGAAAACTTTTTGTTTCTGCAGGCTTTATTTTTTTAGATTATTATAATCTATTCATCCATTTCATTTTTGATTTCTGACTTGAAAAGAACCAGATCCATTATTTTAAGGGAAACTGTCGTATCAAGTTCACCTTTGACAAATGATTCACTTGTAAGTGTCGTGTCAAACGTATATGTTACTTCATCGTATCCGGGACAGGTAACATGAATAGTGAAAGTGAACTTCTTGGTTTCGCCTTCCTTGCCCGCATCAATTGCTTTCGGCCAGAATGAATATGTTCCTTTCGTGCTTGCAAATGTGTTTACGGGATTTGCCCATGTCATGTCTGCCATGGTAACGTCTTTTCCGTCAGCCGTAAGCTTTACGACAGCTCCGATAAGCGGTTCAAAAGTGTTGCCTTCAAGTATTGAACCCTGAATGGTCGGGAAATTGAATACCGGTGAAGAAGAAAGCTGAACAGTGCATGATTTTCTTGGAGAAGTGTGGAAAGGACGCTTTGTCGTGCTGACAATCCTGATACCGTCAATTCCAAGTGCATCAATGTCTGCCTTTACCTGAGGATCTTCCATTACATCACGTGCATGAAGAACACCGCGTCCCGAAACAACATATTTCGGCTGAATGCGGTTAAGTACATAACTTATTGTATCAAGACGGCAGTTTTCACAGTCACATGTGAGCCAGGAAGCATTAACTTCTTTTACCTGCTCATAGAGTTTGTTAATCCTGTAAACTACTACTTCTTCCATTAAATTATGTACATTCATCACTCAATTCTCCAGACCATTTTAAATTAGTATCTGAAATAAATTATAAGCCATAATATTTCAAATAGCAACTTTTAAAACTTAATTTCCGCCTTTTCTCGTGTAAGCGGCAAGTCCGCCAGCCATGATTATGTCGGCAGAGCGTTTTGCGATGTCGTTTACGCATTCAATCTCGGTCTTTCCATTGATGAGGACTTTGAACGGCTTTCCGTTTTTGAGTGAGTCGTCCAGATCCTTGAGTTCAAGAGTGTCACCCTGAGCGATTTTGTCGTAGTCAGCCGGATTTGCGAAAGTCATCGGGATGATTCCGTAGTTGATGAGGTTTGCCTTGTGGATTCGTGCAAAGCTCTTTGTGATTACGGCTCGTACACCAAGGTACATAGGTCCAAGTGCTGCGTGCTCACGGCTTGAACCCTGACCATAGTTTTCGCCGCCGACTACACAGCAGTCAGCGAATTTTGCTTCTTCGCTTCGTGTGTAGAAAGTCTCGTCCAGACGGGTGAGGGTGAATTTTGAAATCTCAGGAATGTTTGAGCGCAAAGGAAGAACTTTTGCTCCAGCCGGCATGATGTCGTCTGTCGAAACATTGTCGCTTGCCTTAAGTCGAACAGGGAGAGAGAGGTTTGATTTGTACTCACGGCATGCCGGGCACGGCTTGATGTTAGGTCCGCGCAAGATCTCGACTTTGCTTGCTTCTGATTCTGGCAGCGGCGGAATAACCATAGCACGGTTTGTAGCACAGTTGAGAACCATCGGGCTAGACAAGCGCGGGTCGTTTCCGTCGAGCATTGAGATACGGACGCCTGTTTTGTATGCAGGATCTTCGTAGCTCAAAGTTTCTGCTTCTGTGAAAACTCCTGTTACTGCGGCGGCGGCTGCTGTCTCAGGTGAAACGAGGTATACATTTGCGTCTGCTGTACCGCTTCGGCCCTTGAAGTTTCTGTTGAATGTGCGGAGTGTAACGCCCTCTGAGTTCGGTGCAAATCCCTGACCGATACAAGGACCACAGGCAGATTCAAGAATTCGGAAACCTGCTTCGATTAAGTCCTCAAGGATTCCGGCTTTGCTTGCCATAAGGAG
>DGTU01000085.1 GCA_002394465.1 Treponema sp. UBA4328
GAGCGGAATTTCCAGCATTTGAATTCCTTGTGGTTCTTACCGATTCTCTTGTGTCCGTAGAAAACAGGGCCTTTACTTGTTACCTTGACGAGAATTGAAACGATAATCGTTAAAGGAATTGTAAGCGGAGCTGAAAGAAGCAGAAAGAGTATGTCGAATATGCGCTTGATGAAAAGGCTTGTAATCTTTGTAAGGTTATGTGTTGATGAGAATCCGAGGATTCCACCCATATCCCTTACGTCAGTTGAAATGTTGTTTATGTCCTGAATGAGGGGAATCTGAAGGGTATAGCGGTAACTTGAATTAATCCTGAGAAGTTCTCCGTCATATCCGCAGAGAATTGCAACTTTAATGCCCGTTGAATGAATGATTTTGTGGATTTCATCAGTGTCAGGATAAACAGGTATGTCCCTGTACATATACTGCTCTTTTGCTGCAGTATCAATAATGATTGCAGGCTTATATCCGTAGTCAGGACGGTTGAGAAGGCGCTGTATTACGGCTTCACCGCTTGAATTGTGGCAGTAAATTACGACCGGAACACCATACCATTTTCTCCTTCCGAAAATACGGCGTGCAATTTCCCTTCCAGTCGGTATGAGGAGTATAGCAAACGGAATGGCAAGAAAGTAAGCTACGACCATTGCAATCCTGTCTTCAGTTTCGCTTATGGCTATTGAAGCTGCGATTCCCGTAAATGCAAAGGCTGTACAGATCGTAATTTTTTTGATTTCAGCGGCAGGCGGAAGAAGAATTCCCGGATATATTCCTGCAGCATAATAGACTGCAATGAGGGCCGGGAAATAAACTGCATAATCTACGAATTTGCGCAGGTAAATCCAGTCGTCATTTATTGTGTTTATGATGAAAAAAGAAATACCAACAGAAATGAGAACCATTGCAAAATCACATAGCATTATTGCAAAGCCTGTTGTAAAGGAACTGGTTCTCCAGTATTTCATGTTGAAATAATTTTTGTAATCGCCGGCAGTCATACCTTATATTATACAGAATTGAGCCTTTATAGTCTATTTGTATTTCTCTATGGTATTTAAAATTAACTCGGCTGACCTTTTGTATGAATAATAGTCTTTCAGTTCGCCGAGTTCTACATTCTTAAATTCTGTGTTAAGGATTTTGTCGCAGAGGTCGCTGCTGTCTCCGGCGTGGAAGAAGGTAACCGGGAATTTTTCATAGATTTCCCTGAAAACCGGAATGTCTGAAATAAGGGCAGGAGTTCCTGTCGTCATGGCTTCAAGGGGAGGCATTCCGAATCCTTCATACAGTGACGGCTGTACGAGAACGCGGGCTGAAGCATAGAGTTTCTTAAGTTCATCGTTGCTGATTTTTCCAGTGTATTCAATAAGTTCAGGAGCTGTCTGTGAAAGGCGTTTTGAGATTTCCGTATCTCCGGTTCTGAAATTATCCTGGTTTCCGACTATTACAAGTTTTGAAGTAAGGCCTTTTTCACGGGCCATGAGATATGCATCGACAAGCGTGTCGAGTCCCTTGTGTTTTTTAATGTTTCCTACAAAGAGAATAATGTCCTGTTTTTTTGTTTCTTCTTCCGGAGGAGTGCACAGATATGCGGGTGCTGAATTGTATGTAAGTTCCACCGGTTTTCTGCATTTAAGTTTTGTAATGATTCTTTCCCTTGAAAACTCTGAAACCGTAAAAATTACGCACGATTTTTTTACGGCTCTTTTGTAAAACCATTTTCTTGCCATTCTTCCAATAAAGCCTGTAAGTCCCTTTACGTCGAGAAAAACAATGTCATGAATGGTTGAAAATACCGGAATTTTGATTCCAGAGGGAATATTGCAGTAAGGAGTAAAGAAAAAATCGTATTTGTGTATCTTTTTTAATACATCCTGAGGAAAATTAAGAAGTTCTTTTCTTGAAAACGGCTTTACGTCACAGAAACAGAACTCAACGTTGTGAAGACGAAGGAAAGGCATGCACTGTTCATGGGTTCCCATCAGGAGGCATTCATTCTTTTCGAGGAAATACGGAATCATTTCGCTGATGTAAGAGCCGATTCCGCCTGAACCTATCATACGGCAGTCGATTGCAATTTTGAGCATTTTATTTATTGAACTCCCCGAGTGTTTTGTTTACGGCATCTTCAATTTCAAGACGGAAACGGTTTGCGTTGAATGTAAGCGCGTGTGAATAGATTTTTCCCGTGTCAAAAGTATTTTTTGAATAAAGGTCTTCGAACCTTCCGATTGCATTGCACAGGCTTTCTGTTTCCTGCCTGTAGAAAAAGACACCCGTTTCACCATCGACAACGGTTTCAAGGGTTCCTCCTTTTCCGTATGCAATAACAGGTCTTCCGCAGGCCTGTGCTTCAAGAGGAATGATACCGAAGTCTTCTTCTGCACAGAAAATCATTGCCTTGCATTTCTGAAGGTAAGATTTGACTTCTTCATCACTGATTCTTCCGGTGAATGCAATAAGTCCCTTCGGATATCTTGATGCAAGAAGCTTGAGCTCGTTTTCCTGTGAACCGGAACCGATTACTACGAGTTTTTTATTGAGCTGTCCGCAGGCCTTTATTGCAAGGTCGATTCTTTTATATGAAACAAAACGGCTGAATACGACATAGAAGTCCTGAGGATCTGTATATGAAGGCTCAAGACGCTCAGTATCAACCGGAGGGTATATTACTTCTGCAGGCAGATTCCAGTATTTTTTGATGCGCCGCTGAATGTATTTTGAATTACAGATAATTTTGTCGATGCGCTGTGAAGATATGAAATCCCACTGCCTGATGCTGCTCATCCATTTGTTCATGAAATGCCGCGTAAGGCGTCCTGAACGCTTCTGATATTCAAAAAACTGATCCCAGGCATAGCGCATCGGAGTATGGATGTATGCGATATGCGGAACAGAAGGCGGGGTAATTACACCCTTTGCACAGCTTGAAGATGAACATAAAACAAGGTCGTAATCTGAAAAATCAAAGGATTCAAAAGCTTTCGGCATGAATTTGAGGAACTTTGTATAAAGCTTTGTTGCAAAAGGCCATTTCTGAATGAACGAAGCATGAACTTTTTCAGGAGGAAATATTTTGCCCATCTTTTTTTCATCATAGACAAGGGTAAAAATATCAGCTTCGGGATAAATTTTGAGAAACTCTTCTACGACGCGTTCAGCGCCGCCGTAATTAACGAGCCAGTCATGTACGATTGCTACTTTTTTCATTTTGCCTTAAGTTCCTCCGTAAGGATATTATACAGTTTTTGTGCAGAATTCTCATAGGTCCACCGGGAAAGAACTTCTTCTTTAGCCTTTAAATCCTGAGGCTTTGAAGCCAGTTCAACAAGATCGCAGCCTGTATCTGAAGGATTTATGTAGGAAGCGCTTGAACCGTAGATTTCTGGAAGACTTGCTGCATCTGAAACAATTATCCTGGCACCGGCAGAAAGGGCTTCAAGAGGCGGAATACCGAATCCTTCGTAGTATGACGGGAAGACAAAGGCAAGGCATTTTTTCATAAGGGCTTTGACTTCTCCGTCGCTTACATATTCCAATAGAATTACATTCGGAAGTTCACCTAGGGAAGAAAGTTCACCTGTCTGCATGCCGCCGATTGCCTTTCCTGAAATTGCAAAATTCTGTTCAGAATGAGAAGAGGCATACTCATATATCCATTTGAGGTTCTTTCGTTTCTGAAGGCTTCCGAGAGTAAAAAAGAAAGGTTTTCGGGTAAGTTCAGGGAATCTTTCGAATACAGAATTATCTTCTCTGATGGAATTAAAATGCTCCCAGCCGTTTGGAATCACGCGGATGCGTTCATCTGAAACATTGTATGCTTTCTGAATCTGCTTTCTGCTGAAATCTGAAACCGTGAGGATGAGGCGTGCATTTTTCGCAATGTTTCTGTAATGAAAACAGCTGTACAGCCTGATAAGTTTATCCCTGAAGGTTGTAAAATCTCCCGGAAAATCCTTAGCGTAAATATCATGAATGAAAGAAAATCCGCAGTTTTTTCCGCGCGGAGCTGTATTTGAAAAATTAAGAAGAACTGCATGCAGCTTTTTTGCTTCACGTGCGGCTGTAAACATATCCCATCGCGGAAAACTTTCTAACGGTTTTTCAGAAATGCAGATCCTTATGTTTTTATATTCCGGTATGATTCTTGCATTTGAAGGGACTAATACAGCAAAACTGATGCTTTGTTCTGACTGTTTATCAAGAAGAATGTCGAGCTGGCGGCAGGTTTCATAGGCAAAACGTTCAATTCCCGTAAGGTTCCTGCAGAGAAAATTTCCGTTTATGAGGACAGTATTTTCCATACGGTTATTTTTTTCCTTTGAGTTTTTTGCCAAGACCGCGTATGCCGCTGCAGACTGCTTCGAGAAGGTTAAAAAGTGCCGGACAGTGGGCTTTAATGTCACTGACTGTAAACGTAAGTGGAGACTGCATTATGCTTACTATACGGCTGTCATTGATAAGGTGAACCGGATTAAACTGGAATTTCGGATCATCAATCATTTCCTTTATGTCTTCAGGTATTGAGCCGCATTCTTTAATGCGTTCCTGAAGTTTTTTATCAGCCAGCTTGTAGTAGGGAATGTAATTTTTCCCGCTGAATTCGCTTGAATAGTAGTGGATGATTTTAGCATTTTTGAGGAATGCCAGTCCTCCGTGACTCGGCTGACAGTTCCATATGCCGTCAAGGAATTTCATTTTGAGACCGGTACGGAAATTGGCTTCATTAAGTGCACTCTGGTCGTGGCGGTCGTGCTTTACATAGGCGGAATATTTCCAGATTTCATTCCACTGCCTGAAGAGTTCTTCTGTCTCTTTTTTCTGTTCCTGTGTGTCTGCTTTGGCCAGAACAAGACCGCCGTTTATGTTTGCTCCGAGGCTTTTCGTTCCTGAAAAACCGAGTTTTTTGTCGCGCCTGAGGAAATATTTTTTATGGATGTGCTCATTAAGCATGCAGTGTCCGTCTAAGACTCCGCCTGTAACTGCGCTGACATTTTCGATTGAACTTAAATCGTCACAGATAATTGTATCGCAGTCTATGTAGAGGAAACTTCCGCTTACATACTGCGGAATTGAAGTTTTTATGAGGCGTGAGCGGTCAACGTTCGGTACGCTGTCCTCAAAACCAACGCTTATTATCTGTGAAACATATTCCTTGAGTGCAAGCCTTTTGTTTTCTTCAGTTAATCCTGAATAAGTTTTATTGTCGGTAAGGACAATTACTTCAGCATCCGGATTGTGTTTCCGGAGTGAGTAGGCTGACATAAGTGCCTGTTCATAGTACAGATCGGAAGGTGTTGACGTGAGGACGTAAACGTATTTCATTTTGATGCTGTTTCCAGTTTTTCCATTGTAGAAATCATGTAATCAGCTGTTCTGCGGCCTGCTTCACCGATATGCTGCCATGCTTCTGCCTTGTAATGAGCGCGGAGTCTGGCAAGTTCAGGGCTGTCTGAAGCATTCTTGATTACCTGTGCAATGTTTACGAAGTCTTCTTCCTTGATCGGAATACCGATTTTCTGCAGTGTAGTAACTGCCCATGGTTCATGACCTGTGTCATAAATGTCATAAGGCAGAAGATCCATTTCTGCATTTGCGTACATTACAGGCTTGTCGCAGAGGAACGTATAGTCATACACGATGCCTGAAAAGTCAGAAATCATGATGTCAGCTTTTTTGAGCGAATAGATGTTGTCGCGTTCATTGTCCCATTCAAGGTTTGATGCGTCCTTATAGCGTTCATGCAGGCGGTCAAGCATTTCCTTTTCAGAGATACGGCTCTGAGGATGCGGGCGGACAATAATCTTCATTCCGCTTGCAACCAGAGGATCAAGGAGCTTTTCACCGTAGAGGCCGAGCAGGGCACTTTTTCCCCATGATGGAGAAACAAGAACCGTAAATTCATGGTCTTTTTCTTCAGGAATTGATTCCATTTTCTTCTGAAGGACATCAAGATATGTACATCCGACTGTTACGAGTTCTTTTTCCGGAAGTTCGCGCTGTTTCTCGAGGAGACGTATATCTTCTCCCTGATAGTCACCGGTCATAAGTACGGAATCAAAATAATCAAGACCGAAAAGGCGGTACATCGTAGAATCCGTGCAGGAATGGAAAATATGACTGTAGTGTTTAACGTTTTTGCTTCTCTTGAGCTGGTAAACGTGAAGGCCCGGTGTCGTCATGAGGACAATTCCTGCAGAAAGCATGTTGAGCTTTGCAAAGGCCTTGTTTCCTTCACCGATTACTTCAGGATGAACGTATTCGTATTTTTCGCTGAAAACAGGATCTTCACCGTTTGCAACATAATAGGTAATGTCAACTTTGCGTCTTTCAAATTCATCAAGAACCGGCTTAAAAACATTCCAGTAGCGCTTGTCTTCAGAATAAATTACGTATTTCTTGTAGGATTTATCCTGAATGTCGCTTTTACCGAGGGTTATGACAACCTTAAGTTTAAGCCAGAGTGCTTTTGCAAGGAAAAACAGTGTTGCAGCAGCACCGATGAGGATAGAAAAAAGCATTGAACCCGTACCCGGGTCGATATAAAGCGGTAAAATCATCATTTTGCAACAAAATCCTTGATCAGACCGAGTACTTTATCCATTTCCTTCTGAGGAGCTATCGTAATGCGCATTGAAAGGTGGCTTCCTTCAGTCCAGAGGCGGGTAAGGTATCCGTTTTCTGAGAGGTAGTCTTTGAGTGCCTGAACATCGATTTCTTTGTCGTTCTCGCCGAGATTTTCGTTGAAACGGATGAAAATGAAGTTTGCGGCAGACTTGTAGGCTTTTATACCCTTGATTTTGTTAATCTCAGAAATGAAGTCGTCCTTGAGCTTGATTATGGTTTTTGTAAGGTTGTTGTAGTAAGTTTTGTCTTTCAAAGCTGCGATACAAACCTTGCGTCCGATGTTTGAAACACGGAAGGGGTTAAGGTCAAGCTTGAATACCTGTTTTGCCATCGGTGTACAAAGACCATATCCCATGCGGATTCCGGCCAGACCGTAGAGCTTTGAGAATGTGCGGCAGAATACGACGTTGTTGTAAGCATTGAGAAGGTATTTTGCATCGTATGTTACAGTTGAAAGTCCGAGATATGCTTCATCTACGATAATGAGGGAAGTCGGATTTTCCTTGATGACTTTTTCGAGGTCGTCACGGGAAATTACGGCTCCTGTCGGATTGTGCGGTGTCGTAATTACGATGATTCTCGGCTTTGTTTTCTTTGCTTCTGAAAGAAGACTCTTCATGTCAAATTCGTATGAATCTTTTCCCGGAACTACATTGTAATAGGCAGCCTTTGCATGGCGGAGTTCACATACAGACTTGTAGTAGTTCCATGCAGGTGAGGAAATCAGAACAGTGTCATCTTTATTCAAAACGATTGTCATGATTGTCTTGATTACGTCTGAGGAACCTGAGTGGATGAAGATTGATTCTGTAGGAATGTCAGTTGCCTTTGAAACTTCAACGGCAAGTTCATCTTCGCGTGTCAGGTCATAAAGATAGAGGTCTTCCATTGTTGCATTGTGGAGGACTTCGAGACACTTCGGGCTTGGTCCGAACAGGTTTTCGTTTACGTGCATGCGGCCTGTAAGCTGCTCTGTCGCAACAACCGAATACTGTTTTGTGTCAGAATAATTTGAAAGGTATGAAATGCGCTGTGTTGAATTAATCAGTTCGTCTTCCTGAAAAAACTGATCGATGAATTCCTTGAAGTTAGGGTAGAACTGAAGGATGTCATCTGTAGTATCGAACTCCTTGCATTCTGAATCATCGTAGCGCTTGATCTTCATAAGAAGTTCAGTTATGTGCTTGATCTGGAAGTCGTCCCAGAGCATGTATTTCATTTCCGGGTCGTAGTATTCCTTGACCAT
>DGTU01000181.1 GCA_002394465.1 Treponema sp. UBA4328
TATTATAAAATTCAGACAGATCACCAAGATCAACCGCTGCAGCATAATCCAGATATTCAAGAAACTGCTCGGTTATTGTGGCAATCGGAATGTCATAAATATTTATTTTATTATCCCGGATTAAAGCCCAGAGAAGATCCAGAGGTCCTTCAAACTGACCTACAGTATATCTTCTTCTTACTGAAATTTCTGATTTTTCATCAGTTACATCCGGTGCAATCGTAATCTGTTCTTCCATATATATCCCGTTCCTTTTCCGAAATCATTTTCAAAAAACATCCTGCATCAACGGACTTCTGAATATCACAAAAGCCTTCTGCACTGACATTTTTCAAAAAACCTTCATCCATCTGAATATCGGCATTTTCTTTCAAAATCTCAAGTAAAGGAACTAAAACAAATCCCCTTTCAAAAAGTCTCAGATGAGGAATCTGAAGAGTTTCCTGATTTACTTCAATTCCTTCAAACAATTCAATGTCTATGTCAATTGACCGCGGACCGTTACGCACTTCTGCATCACGGTTGCGGCCAAGGCTGGCTTCAATACAGTGAATTGCATCAAGCAGTTCGAAAGGTGAAAGAACATCTTCAACCATACCGGAAACAACCATATTACAGAAATCATTCTGATCTTCATAATACATGGGTTTTGTCCGGTAAAGTGAAGAAACCCTCAGGTCAGAAACAAACTCCTTAAGCCTGCAGCACGCAAGACACAAAAGTTCTTCAGGAGAACTGCCGTTAAAGCTTCTGTTCGATCCTAACCCGAGAAACACACGCTTCATATACTAAAACAAAGCATCCTTTGCCGTAACGGCAGCTGCTTCTTCCGGAGCCTTATCCGTTTTAACAGCCTTTGCAGCAGTTTTTGTCACTTTTGCCTGTTCCGTATTAACAGGAACACCTTCCTTTGTCTTTAATACAAGACCAGGGAAAACTTCGCTTCGGATTCTGGCTTCAAGCTGTTTTGCATAATCAGGATTCTGTTCAAGGAACGAAATTGCATTATCCTTTCCCTGACCGATTTTTTCTTCACCGCTTGTATACCATGCACCACGCTTGTCAATAATTCCGTGTTTAACAGCAGAATCAAGCAGAGAAGCCGTCGCACTTATACCCTTTCCGAAATAGATATCCAGTTCAACCTTCCTGAACGGAGGCGCAACCTTATTCTTGACGACCTTTACGCGAACCCTGTTTCCTACAGCATCTTCATCGCCTTTTCCGTCAATAGCTTCAATTCTGCGGATTTCAAGCCTCACTGAAGAATAAAATTTAAGCGCATTACCGCCGGTAGTCGTTTCCGGATTACCAAACATGATTCCGATCTTCATTCGGATCTGGTTAATAAAGATAATGATACACTTTGATTTTCCGACAATTGCAGTCAGTTTGCGAAGTGCCTGACTCATAAGGCGTGCCTGAAGGCCCATCATGGAATCACCCATATCACCTTCAATTTCCTTCTGAGGAGTCAAAGCAGCAACAGAATCCACAACGATAATATCAACAGCCCCGGAACGGACAAGGCTTTCAGTTATTTCAAGCGCCTGCTCACCGGTATCAGGCTGTGATACCCAGAGTTCATCAATATTAACACCGAGATTTTTTGCATACACAGGATCAAGCGCATGTTCAGCATCAACGAATGCAGCAATACCACCAAGTTTCTGTGCTTCAGCAATCGCATGGAGTGCAAGAGTAGTCTTTCCCGAACTTTCAGGACCATACATCTCAATGATACGTCCCCTCGGATATCCTCCGACTCCGAGAGCTTCATCAAGCAGAATCGAACCCGACGGAACGACATCAATCGTTGTCAGGTCACTCTGCGTACCCAGTTTCATCAGAGAACCGGAACCAAACTGTTTCTCAATCTGGAGTCTTGCAGCTTCGAGAGCCTTAAGTTTCTCAGACATTTCTGCGGCAACTTTTGTTTCAGCCATATTTTCCACCTTTCCCCTGTATTTTATCCACCCTGATTATATATAGGCAGAGATTTTTCATTTTATACCACTTTACACGAAAAAAATTATTTTTTCTGCTGATTCCTTAACGGCTGATGATAAGATTTTACGTTCATGAACATTTTTGAACCGCTGAAATCAAGTTTACCAAGCACAACAAGAGGCCGGTCAATATCGAGCTCCGGGCTTCCCTTAAATTTCAGGGGAATCACTCCGTCAAAATGCTCAGTATCTTCGTAACCTGCAAGAAAATCACACAGAAAGTTTTTTTCCTGATCATATGCCGGATTCAGATAGCGTCCGCTCCAGCTTACATAACAGCCTTTGTACATTTCCGGTGAAGCAGCAACCGTGGCAAAATCATAATTATCCGGAAGATTGGTAAAGGAGATATTCGCATCATCAAGCAGTTCAGAAAGCCGTATTGCCTTGTTTTTAATTTTTTCATCTGCAGAAGATGCAAGAATTCTGTTGATTTCTACCTGACATGCATTATCCCTGTAATCCTGAAAATACTTTACAGCCCTTTCAAAAGCGTCTTCAGCATCTCCTTCAGAAATTTTTGAATCACTGTCAGCAAGCACAATCGAACTCAGGTCTGCCCTCGGACCTTCAACCACATCAGGAGCATCCATCACCCTGCCGGCAAACTTAAGTACAAACAGTGCAATCAGGACACCGGCTGCAGCAGAAAAAATCAGTTTTGCTATTCTGGCCGGATTAAATCCAAGCGGAGGATAAAAAGCCTCGAGCTTACCCGAATCCGCCCACTTGCAGATAGTTTCAAAGGTACCCTGTGTCCTTATAAACTCAAGTGCATCCCTTGCAATTTTGTTAAGAGGATCCTTGTCAAGAATTTCTATATAGTAACTTACAGCCCTGTCAGTATCTCCACGACGCAAAAAAAGCGCAGCCTGACCGAGCATAAGCGATGAATCCGTCATTTTAATTCTGCGGGCACGTTCATAATATTCACGTGCATTTCCGGCATCACCGACATACAGACAGGCAGTACCGAGTACAAAATAATATTCAAAGACATCGTGATATTTTTCTCCGGCAGGTTCAAGGATTTCTATTACCCTTCCAAACTGTCTTTTTCTGAGGAGAGCCTGTGCTGTTTCTAAATCGGATCGACTCATTTCTTCTGCCTGATTTTTTCGAGTATGGCATCAAGTTCCGCATTAAGCCGGCGGACTTCAGAACGGTCAACCAGATTAGGATCCGAATTAAGCGAGTTAATTCTGTCAATAAGATTCTGAATGTATTCCAGATCAAGCTGCTTATCAGTTACAGGCGGAACGATAAAATCAACGCCGGTCTGTTTTGCAGGAGATTCAACAGTAATTTCAGTTCGTTTTAAAGGCTTATCTTCATCAGGAACTACGATTTCATCAAACTTCTCAACTTCAGGAGGAATGTTTTCGTCATCTTTTTCTTCATTTTCAACAACAACATCCTCAAAGCCGAGTGACTTCAGGAAGGCTTCACCTTTCGGTTCATTTTTATCAGTTCCAACGGCAATATAGAATGTATTTTCCTTCGTTTCTTCCGGAGCAAGCTTAACAGGAGCCCAGTTTACGTTTATTGCTGAATTATTGTATGCGGTAACCGAAGAAAATGACCTGTCAAAAGACACTTTCGGGCGCCATGCAGACGATGCAGAAAGAAGGTCCTTGTTTGCAAGCGTCACCTGAACAGGATCTGAAATCCCCTTTCCGGCGAATATAAACTGTGCAGAAGTTTTACCGTTTGAAGTAAGGAGCCATTTCTCTTCCCTCATTGTCTCAAACATCACTTCCTTACTGACCTTAAGCTTTGAACCGGTAATAAAATGACATTCAGTATTTTCACCGAGAATCGTATCAAGAAGGGCCTTAAGTGAAATGTCTATATTTTTCTTTGAAATATTTGTCGTATAGACGGTCACCTTAACCATATCATTTTCCTGCCCCTTAACTGATGCCAGCGGCATAAAATCAACGGTAACCTGAACCGTTTCCGGAATTCTGTAGGCAATCTGACACCTTTTATCCATCTGACGGACTTCAGCAGTAACTCCGGCTTCCCTGTTGAGACGGTATTCGGACTTCCCGATCATGGCAGAGATGAAAGATGAACTTGAATCATCGTAGCTTGAAAGAACCGGAACGGCATTTCCTGCTTCATCCACTGCATAAATGTTAAATGAATATGTATTTTTCATCAGTGAAATGCGGACTTTATCAGATTTGAGCGTAAGTTTTTTTACCGGATAATAATCCATTTTGAGGTATGGATCCGTACGCATTTTGTCTTTTTTTGCAGACACTTTTGTTTCTGCTGCGCCGGCATCATTTTTTGGATCTCCGGCAGAAGCATCTTCATTTTCAGAAGCAGTTTTTTCTGAAGATACGGGAACATCTTCATCAGACTCATCTTCCTGTGCATATACACTGAAGGAGAAAAGAACGGAAAGAAGTACAAAAAGTGCAGGAAATTTAGTTTTCATAACAGTTACTCTCCTTTCAGCTGCTCATTAAGAATAAACTGAAGCTGTCTTGCCTTTCTCTTAAGGGCTTCAAGTTCTGATTCAGACTGCCCCTCGCTTTCTTCCGGAGGAACGATAATCGGCTGGTCTGCATAATAACTGCGCGAAGACGACTTGCGCTGTACGTTTGCAGAATATGTTTTTTCGGCATCAAGCTGGGCTTCAAGTTCGGCAACACGCTTCTGCGCATCAACCAGCTGTTTTTTTAGTCCGAGCTTATCTTCTGCCTGGTACAGTCTGAGCTGTCTTTCATAGTCTTCACGCGCCGCAAGAGTCTCTTCTCCGGTAACCTTAAGGAGGTAAAGAAGCTTTTCTTCGCGGCCACGCTGGTCAATCATTTCAATTCTGTACTGAGCATCGACAACCTTTGCATCATTCGGATAATCATTTACGATTCTTTCATAAAGTCCGCGGGCAGAATCAAAATTGTATTCGTCATAAAAACACTCTGCAATCCAGTAAAGTGCCGACGGATAAAGGTCATGATCCGGATTCTGATGACAGAAATCACTGAGAACAAGAACGGAATTTTCATTCTGATTCAGAAAATGCAGTGCCCTTCCGTCCTGATAATGGATGTATGAAGTATAGCGGCTTTCAGGATATTTCATGAAGAAAGTATCACAGTCAGCCTTTGCTGCAGGATACTCGCCCGCATACATTTCGCTCATTATAAGCATGTAAAGGAGTTCGTCACTGGAATTTTTAGGATCAGCACAAGCCTTCCGCAAAAAGAACATGGCATTGGTCCAGTCAGCCTTTCTGTAAGCTTCAAAACCACGCATAAGTTCCGGAGAATTATATGATGCTCCCTGTGCAGTCAGGTTAATGCATAAAAAAAAGCATGCAGCAAATACCAGAAAACATTTTTTCATATATCAATACTCCCAGTTAAAGGTTCCGTTAAAAAATGCAGACCCCGAAACAACGACATCACAGCCGGCTTCAACGACACCCTTCACGGTTTCATTATTAACGCCGCCGTCCACAGATATAAGATAATTATAACCCTTTTCACGACGGATTTCGTTCAGCTCACGGATTTTATCGACACAATACGGAATAAGTTTCTGTCCGCCGAATCCCGGATTAACGGTCATCACAAGTACAAGATCAGCAAGCGGAAGGATTTCCTTTATTACGGCAACAGGCGTAGACGGAACTATTGAAATTCCTGCCTTTAGCTTAAGGTCATCCTTAATGTGATGAAGAAGACGGTCAATATGAACGCAGGCTTCAGCGTGAAAAGTAATCCAGTCAGCACCGGCAGCAGCAAAAGAATCAACCATTTCTTCCGGACGTTCAACCATGAGGTGTACGTCAAAAGGAAGTGAAATCAGTTTACGGACAGATTTTATGACAGGCTGGCCGTATGTAATCTGAGGAACAAAATGGCCGTCCATAACGTCAATATGAACAGCCTTTCCGCCCTTTTCTTCAATCATTTTAAGGGCATCCGAGAGGTTTGAAAAATCAGCAGAAAGCAGCGATGGTGACAATATAATTTTATTCATTATTCTATATAATAGCAGATGAAAATTATGTTGTAAACATTAATCATCAGCTCAAAAAAGCACATTAAAAAAAATATTGCAAAAATATATTGACAATTAACGAAAAAGGCTTTATAAACTTTATCCCGTTTTTCACAAAATTTCGTATTTTTATTGACTAAAAAATTCATTCCGCTATAATTAATATGTTGTATATGGGCATTCAGTCTGAAGAAGGATTAAAACAGGCTTACAATCTTCTCGAAGCTGGCAAACCACAGGATGCACGCAGAGTACTTCAGGAAACACTTGAGTATAACCTTGAAAACAAGGAAATATCATTTGCAATCTGGTGCTGCGCCTACTGGACTGATTACATGAAAACCCTGAACGAACTTGATGTATTTGAGCAGAGTGAAGGACTTATTTCACACTGGAAGTCATTTATGTTCGACCTGACAAGACAGAAAACCGTCCACGACAGGGCTGTCTATTCCGTTCAGAAGGGAATTTTCACGGTTGCACTCAGGAATTACGAATCTCTTCCTGAAGAAGCAATGCCCGCACAGCAGGCTGAAATTCTCCGTAAGCAGGCCCTCTGCTGCAAAAAACTCGGGCGCTACGAAAATGCACTTCAGCTTATGTCACAGGCAGTAAACCTGATGCCCTCTTCACCGGAGCTTCTCTCGGAGATGGCTGACTGTTTTGCACTGTGCGGAGAAGATAAAAAGGCAAAGGTTCTGTTCAGGGAAGCATTTTTTCTGGATGCACAGAAAATCGACCTTGATTTTATGGAATCTGAACTGATCAGGTGCCTTGTACAGCAGGTTAAGGATAAAGGATATACGGGAAGCCTTCTTCTGGAATGGATTCCTGTATACGGAGTACTGTTCGGAGTGTTCAACATTAAAAGGGAGCTCCGCAGTCAGGAATTCGGCAAACTCAGGCAGGATATTTATGCCAGGGAAAACGAGATAAAAGATCCGTCAGCCGATTCAAAACTTCTTACCCCGCGCCTGATAAACATGTATTTCTGGCTGATTGACCACTACGTCCGGACAAAGGACGATGACGGAAAAATCAAGGAAATACTTCTTAAAATCAAGCTTCTTGACCGTGCGGTTTATGAAGCCTATGTAAAATAATTAACCGGAAACACAACCGCTGATGCGGAGTATTTATAGGAGTTTTTAAATGTCTGAAGAACTTGTAAAATCAGTACAGGAAATGCTGAAGGAAGAGACATGGACGAGAGCTGCGATAAGCAATTACACAAAAAATAACCTTATCGAACTTGCAGAAATTGTACAGAAGGCAAAAGATCTCGGTTGCATTAACGAATTGAAAGAAACCTGTGACGAACAGCTCTCTCATGCAAAGGACAGCATTATTGCGCTTTACATTTCAGGAATGCTCGGACTCAAGAAAGGTGCCCTTGACAATTCAGCACTCGTTAACCTCATTGATATCTTCAGGAACAATCACAAGGAACCGCTTGTAATTGACCTCTGTCAGTCTATCATTGACGAAGATCCGAACAACAAATTCGCCCTCAGGACGCTTGCAGAATGCTACCGTGAAGCAAACAGCGAAGAAGTATGGGCCGTTTACGAAAAAATCGTAAAGCTTGATTTTGAAGAAGCAGACATCGCAAAAATTCTTGCAGAACACTATGAATCATCAGACATTGAAACAGCCGTAAGCTATTACAAAAAGGCAATCCTCCGCTACGTAAATGCCGGAAACGTTAATTCCATCAAGGAAATCTGGACAAAACTCATTTCACTCATTCCGGATGAAATCGATTTCTTCAAGCTTGTTCAGCGCAAGGTAGAAAAAACAATCAGCCCGGATAAAAGTGCAATCCTCATGCAGGAACTCTACCCTTATTACAAGGACAACAAAAAATGGGACACTGCAATTGACATCCTTAAGGGAAACCTGAGGATTGATCCTAAGGACAATTTTGCACGCAGGGAAATCACAGACTGTTTCAGGGCTAAATATGAAAAGCACAGCCACGTTGAAGACTACATCCGCTCTTCAAACCTCACACAGTCTTTCCGCAATGTATTCGAGGCAATTTCAGATTTCGAAAAGCACATTGCATTTGACGCAAAAAATTTCGTATTCCACAAGACATGGCATGTCGGCGTAATCCAGAAAGTTGAAAATGATACGCTTACAATCAACTTCGGAAAGAACGGCTTTAAGGAAATGTCTCTCAAGATGGCAGTAAGTGCACTTCAGCCGCTTTCACGCAATCATATCTGGGTTCTCAAGGCAACTACGAAAAAAGACGTTCTTGCAAAGAAAATCAAGGATGACAAGACATGGGCCCTCAAGACAATCATTTCAAGCTTTAACGGAAGCTGTGACTTCAAGAGAATCAAGGCTGAACTTGTTCCTTCACTTCTCACTGCAAGCGAATGGACAAACTGGAACTCAGGAGCAAAAAGGGTTCTCGACACAGATCCGACATTCGGCGTAAATCCTAACAACATCAATGAATTTACGGTACGCGAAAAGGCAATTACACCTGAAGAAAAGCTCAGCAACGAGTTTAAGGCTCAGAAGCAGTTCTTCCCGCGCATCGACATTCTCATGAAATACGTTAACGCTGATGAAACAGACAAGGAAAGCGATCTTTTTGCAGACATGTTTGCTTATTTCAAGGGCTTCCTCAAGTCAATCAATTCAGTTACAGAACAGGTTGTTGCTTCATACCTTATCGTTCAGAAAGTCGGAGCAATGTTCCCGACACATGCATACACACCATCATTCACATTTGATGAAATGTATCATGACATCGACAACCCTCGTGAAATGTATGAACTCCTTAAGGATACAAAAAACACTTCACTCCGCGAGGATTTCCTTGCAGCAATCAGGCTTCTTCCTGACTGGGTTGAACAGTATGTTAAACTCTTCCCTACAGTTCTTTCAAAAAGTCTTCTTGACACCCTCATTAACCAGGGCAAGACAAAGGAAGTTCAGGAACTCGTTGCAGACACATTTGAAGACAGCAGAAACAACCGTGAAGCAATCCTCTTCTTCTTTGAAAACTGTCAGAACGAAGAATGGTTCAAGGCTACCGGCATTTCTTACCAGAAACAGCTTATTTCAATAATCAATGCAATCAACCAGTGCTACAGGGAAATTGAAAACCACGTTGATTCAACAGAAAACAAGAAAATCATCAAGAATGCATGCAAGCTCCTTTTTGAAGGCGAAAACGTCTATGCAAAGCATATGCTTTCATGCGACATGGCCGGAATGGGACACATGTATCAGATTGTTGATGACATTGCACCTCTTGAAGGTTCAATCAAGACAATGCTCCGCAACAAGATTCTTGAAAAATATCCTGACTACAAATTCCACAAGAAAGATGAAGCTTCTTCAGCTCCGAAAGGAATGTGGGTTACCCTCAAAATGCTTGATGCAAAGAAAGCAGAAGAGAAAGAGCTTAAGGAAGTTAAGATTCCTGCAAACGCACAGGAAATTGCAGATGCACGTGCAAAGGGCGACTTGAAAGAGAACGCAGAATACATTGCAGCAAAAGAGTATCAGCATAAACTTAACCATGACCTTAAACGTCTGGAAGAAGAACTTGCACGCGCAATCGTATTCGATGAAACAACTGCAACTGCATCATTCATTTCATTCGGAACTGACGTCGTACTTACCAACAAAGATTCAGGCAAGGACGAAAAATACACGATTCTCGGACCGTGGGAATCAGATCCTGAGAACGGCATTATTTCTTATATGTCACCGTTCGGCAATGAAATTCTTGATGCAAAACCAGGTGAAGAACTTTCTTTCACAATCAATGAGCACAAATACAATTACAGTGTAAAGAAAATCACCGTAACAGAATGCTTTAAGAAGAACTAAAAACGAAAACCGCCGGAATCCGGCGGTTTTTTTATGCTTTTTTTATCTGAATATTTCTTCAAGTGCCTTTATAAGCTGGACGTTTTCTTCGTGCGGCTTGATTGAAGCCCTGTACCAGAATTCATCCATTCCGTAGAAATCGCTGCAGCCGCGGATTACTATCCTGTATTTATCAAGGGCACGGCACAACGGAGTCGCAGACGGATTGTCTTTTTCCGTCTGGTTAAACTGACTCTGTTTTCTCGGACCGTTATGACCTGAATTATGCTTTACCTTTCCGTTTCCTTCTGCAAATTTCTGAGCCTTTTTCTGAAGTTCCTCAGTAAGCTTGAAGAGGACATAATTTGCTTCCCCGTCCACTACCCTTGCGCCAGTTTTCTTTAGTGCTGCTACAAGAAGTTTTTTCTCGCGTACGATAAGTTTCCTCATGTCATCAACCCATGAAGTACCTTTTATTTCAGCATCAATAACAGCGCAGCCCGTAACCTGTGCATCCGTACTGATAGACCAGGATCGCAGTGCCTGAATCAGAGGATCGTACACCTGTGCACTGAAACAGAGGGCATAGCCAAGTCTGAGTCCGGCCATTCCGTAAATCTTGGTAAAGGCGTTAAGTACAATTACATGAGGGAACTTCTCATACTGTGCAATAAGCCTGCGTACTGCAGTTTCCGCAGCAGCAGAGAACTGTGCAAAGCAGGCATCAATCACGAATACCGTTCCGTATTTTTCACATTCTTCAGCAATTTTCTCAAGCATTTCATACGGAACTACATTTCCTGCAGGATTTGAAGGAGTAGCCATATAAAGCAGAGGAACACCGCCCTGAAGGATTTTCTGAAGTTTTTCAAAATCTTCATCAGTCCATGCAAAATCATTCTGTTCACTGAGTGTCAGGTGAAGGATTTTTTCATCGTCAACAACCATCAG
>DGTU01000112.1:0-2581 GCA_002394465.1 Treponema sp. UBA4328
ACACGCTGGGCAACTCATGGAGAACCGAGCGACCTTAATTCACATCCGCATACAAACGTCTCAGGTACGATAGCCGTCGTTCATAACGGAATCATCGAGAATTATGCAAAGCTCAAGGCCTGGCTTCAGGATCAGGGAGTAGTTTTTAAGAGTCAGACCGATACCGAAGTCATTGCCCATTTAATTAACTATTTCTATGAAAAAACAGGTGAAATATTCAAGGCCGTTCTCGAAACCCTTCACAGGCTTGAAGGAAGTTATGCCCTCGGCGTTCTGTGTACGAAATATCCTGACCGGCTTATTGCAGCCCGTAAGGAAAGTCCGCTTATTGTAGGACTTGGTGAGAATGAAAATTTCATCGCATCGGATGTTCCTGCAGTCCTCGAATATACCCGTGACGTTTATTATCTTGAGCAGAATGAACTTGCAGTCCTGTATAATGACCATGTAGATCTTTTTGATTCTGACGGAAATAAAGTTGTCCGCGAACCATCACATGTAGAATGGGATATGGCAAGCGCAAAGAAGGGCGGATATGCACACTTCATGCTCAAGGAAATTCACGAACAGCCTAAAGCAATTACTGATACCCTCAGGCCGCGTCTTGTATACGAAGGTGATAAACCTTCAGACATTCAGTTTGACGAAATAGATTTCGGGGATGACTGGAAACAGGCCGGAAGAGTCGTAATTACTGCATGCGGTACTGCCTATCATGCAGGCGTCGTCGGAAAGTATGCCTTTGAAAAATATGCACGCATTCCGGTTTCCGTTGATGTTGCTTCCGAATTCCGCTACAGGAATCCTATACTGAATAAAAATGATATTTTCATCGTAATCTCACAGTCGGGCGAAACTGCTGATACCCTTGCAGCTCTTCGTCTGGCAAAACAGTCTGGTGCAAAAGTCATTGCAATCACAAACTGTGTAGGCTCATCAGTAAGCCGTGATGCCGATGAGGTAATTTACACCTGGGCAGGACCTGAAATTGCAGTTGCATCGACAAAAGCATACACTACGCAGCTTATGTGCCTTTACCTGCTGGCAATAAAACTCGGAAAGGAAAGGGGAACCGTTACTCCTGCTGAGTATAAGACACTTCTCCAGAAAATTGCAGAGATTCCTTCAAAAGCACAGGAAATCATTGACAATCAGACTGAAATACAGAAATTTGCAAGCCGTCAGTTTAATAAATCAAAGATTTTTTATATAGGACGACTTTTTGATTCTGCTTCTTCCCTTGAAAGTGCACTCAAGCTTAAGGAAGTAAGTTACATGCACTGTGAGGCTTTTGCAGCCGGTGAACTCAAGCACGGACCGATTGCCCTCATTGATGATGATACGCTTGTCGTTGCAATTGCGACGGAGCCTGATCTTTACGAAAAACTTGCTTCCAATATCGTTGAGGTAAAAAGCCGCGGGGCTGTCACGATGGCAATTACGCCTGATAAAAAAGGATCATTTGATGCCTGCTGTGATTCGGTAATAACGATTCCTGAAACCGAGCCTGCACTTGAATCAATGCTTTCGATTATTCCTGCTCAGCTTTTTGCCTATTACTGTTCTGTTCTGCGCGGTAACGACCCTGACAAGCCACGGAACCTTGCAAAATCTGTAACTGTTGAATAATGAAATATTAGACGCAGATGCACGCTGATTAACACAGATAAAAATATCTGCGTTAATCTGTGTCGAATACCTGGAGAACTTACATGAGAATTCTTTGTCTTGGTGACAGTATCATGCAGTACAACGACTATACGACTTTCCCTCAGACAGGATGGGTGCAGGAACTTAAACGCTTTTTTCCTGAAGACACTCAATGGCTGAATTTTGCGCGGAATGGTCGGAGTACAAAGTCTTTTATTGACGAGGGGCGTTTCGTTCTTGTAATGAAAGAGGCTCAGAAAGGTGATTTTTCACTGATTCAGTTTGCTCATAATGACGAAAAAGATGATCCGGCCCGTCATACAGATGCCGGAAAAGACGGTTCTTTCAGGAAAAATCTTGTGTATTTTGTACGTGAACTCCGCTCAAAGGGAGTCCTTCCGGTTCTTCTTACACCGGTAGCACGAAGAATGTTTGACGGCAGAACTCCGGTGAATTCTCACGGTGAATATCCTGCGGCAATAAGGGAAACGGCGGCTGCAGAGGGGATTCCGTGTATTGATATGACGGCCCTTACAATGAAAGTTCTTGAAAATGAAGGGGAAGCGGCTTCAGGAAGATTTTACATGAATTTTGGTGCCGGTCTTTATGAAAATTTTCCGGACGGACGTGATGATAATTCGCACCTGAGGCCGGATGGAGCTCATGTTTATTCCAGACTCGCCGCAGCAGAAATCGCAGGAATTGCACGCACATTTCCCGAATACGCCGTGCTTTCTGAATCCTGCATGAAAAATACGGCCGGAAAATTCCTTGAAACAGAAACTCAGAATGAAGAAATAGATGATGAGTTTACTGTTTTTCAGAAATAGTTTCCGGAATCGGCTTCTGTTACATTGACCCGTAATAAAGATTTTTGATATAATTATCTCACTTCATTTAACGAAGTTCGGGCCATTAGCTCAGCGGTTAG
>DGTU01000112.1:2669-19637 GCA_002394465.1 Treponema sp. UBA4328
CTTGGTTCAAATCCAAGATGGCCCATTTTACTTACGAATCCAGTTCTTCTGCATCATCAAAAAGTTCATCTTCAATTTCATCAACAGCATCATCAGGATTATCCATTACAGGAATAAATTTGATGTCACCGCCGCCGGCAAGTTTTTCCCGGACAAGGATTTTTAATCCCGGAATTGAAAGGGTTATGAGTTTCGATCTCTTTCCTGAAAGCTTGTTTATGTATTCACCTTCAGTTTCACCGATGTCTTCCGGGTGCATGTATGCGTTGATTTCCCCCTTGAGGTAGTGAACCATAGATGAAAAATCAATTTTATTGTTATAGCGCAAGTCGCGTTTAATGAAGTCAATGAGATCAAAAACGGACATTGTTTCCTTCATTTTGAGAAGATCGAGGTCTGTAAAAGTTGTATCGCGTTTCATTTTGTTCTATCTGTTCCTTAATGATGTTAAAATTTCTGCAGTAAGTGCTTTCTTAAAATCCGGTGAAAGGTATGTTTCACGACTTAAGCCTGAAACCGGAGCAGATGACGCTGCTATAAAATAGCGTACGTCACTGGCCTGAGTGTCAGGTGTCCTGCAGTTTTTGTTGACAGGCGCAAGACCTGTATTCCTTGATATAGATTCCTGAAGTTCCCTTTTAAAGAGTGCATCAGTAATTTCAAGCGTTTTCTTTCCCTGCGAGCGCGGAACTGCGAAAACAGGTTTTGCCGTAAACGTGCGTTCCTTTCGTTCTGCTGCCGGAGGAAGTTCCTTTGAAATAAAGGACTGAACAGCCTTTGGTGTGTACTGCCTGTGCTCTGAGAGTGTCGTGAATGTAATTCCGCAGAGTTTTGCTTCCATCAGTGCACTTATATCCTGCTGGTTCAGCGTGTGTGCAGCGGGATTGATGAGGCCGTTTCTGTACATTTCTGAAAAGAGTATCGAAGTCGTCTTGAGCGGAGATGAATGGTCGTTGCAGAGAAGGGCTGCGGTTTCTGCCGGCGTGAGTTTCTTTCCGGCTGAAGTTTTAAGGATTTCTGCAGCTTCATTGTAAGAAGAAATGCCGTCGAGAGATTCTGCAAATGCTCCGAGCATATCAAGGACAAAATCATGGTCTTTGCCTGCAAAAATTACCGGATTTTCGTATTTCCGTTTGAGTTTTTCAGCATATTTTTTTAAGTCTGAAACTGTCCTGATTTTATCTGCTTCTTCAGGAGTAATCCCTGCGAGGTCGGAATAGAAAAAATCTGTACAGACCGGTGCTGCCTTTATTTTTCCTTCAGAGATTTCTGCAAGTGCGGATGCGGACATCGTAAGCTCGGAAAATTCAGGTGCAGAAATAAATGCATTATTATCCGAGTCCTTTACGGCGGATTTTACTGCATGGCCGCCCGGTACAAACAGAAGTGAAATTCCTGAGTTATCGGAAAGAATCTCCTCGAGAGGTTTGTCTGCATCGAACGATAGAAACTCGCATTCAATAGACTTTCCTGCAGAATAGTCTTCAATGGTTTTTGTCAGCCCGTCAATTTCATTTTTTTCAAGGCCGTAAAATGCAATCACCGGTGAAGAATTGTCGCGGATATAGCCTGTTAATAATACTGCACCGTAAATGCAGAGCGTCAGGATTGCAGCAGACGGAAGAAGCACTTTAAGCAGTGCAGAAAATCTGGAAGCTGTACGTGAACTTCCTTTTTTTGCTTTCTTGTTCATACCTTTAATTTTATGGCAAGTAAATGTTTTTGACAATAAATGCGGACAGTTTATATAAAACTTCTTATGGAAAAATCGAGGCCGGTGTGTTATCATTTTATTCAGATATTTTTTCGAGGTTTATTATGGCAAAGGAAGTTGATTTTACTATTGAAACGCTTGGTGAATGCAAGGTTCCGTCTCCGATTGAACTTTCCAAGGAACACGGAACTTTCAGGGCAAGTTATGTTAAGGACTCTTCATATGTACGCTATAAAGTCAATTATTATGCTGATGAAGGCGAAGAAGATATAAAGGCAAGCCTGAGCAGCAGAAACCTTATGCAGAAAGCCGGTCCGAGGGAATTCATTTACTTTAATCCGGCTCATGTAACTGCCGGTATCTGTACCTGCGGAGGTTTGTGCCCTGGTCTCAACGACGTAATCCGTGCCGTTGTACGCTGTCTCTGGTATCGTTACGGAGTAAAAAGAATTCGTGGTTTCAGGTTTGGTTTCAAGGGATTTTTCTCTGATTCAGGATTTGATACGGTTGAACTTAATCCGAGGCTTGTAGATGACATTCATAAGATCGGAGGATCCTTCCTCGGTACAAGCCGTGGTGGCGGAAACAGGGTTTCTGATATCGTAGATGCAGTTGAGTCACTGAACATTAACATGCTTTTCATTATCGGTGGTGACGGAACCCAGCGCGGTTCCCTTGATGTTGCCCGTGAAATTGAAAAACGCGGACTTAAGGTTGCAGTAGTAGGAATCCCGAAAACCGTCGACAATGACCTTGAATTCATTGACCGTTCATTCGGATTTGAAACTGCCGTACAGAAGGCAAAAGAAGCCGTTACTGCAATCCACATGGAAGCTGTTTCTCAGGTTAACGGTATCGGTCTCGTAAAACTCATGGGACGTGAATCAGGATTCATTGCGACCGCAACGGCACTTGCAAGCCACGAAACTAATTTCTGTCTTATTCCTGAAATCCCGTTTGACCTGGACGGACCGAACGGATTCCTTGCTCACCTTGAGGAAAGAATCAGGAACCGGCATCACGCAGTAATCATTGTTGCAGAAGGTGCAGGACAGGAACTCTTCCAGGCAACTGATGAAAAAGATGCCAGCGGAAACAAGAAACTCAGTGACATCGGAACATATCTGCGCGACAAGATTAACGAATACTTCAATATGAAGGGAATACACATCAACCTTAAATATGTAGACCCGAGCTATCAGGTACGTTCTTCAGTAACCAACGCAAATGACTCAATCTATTGTGAACGTCTCGGAAACAATGCCGTTCATGCCGCAATGGCAGGAAAAACAAAGATGGTTGTCGGCCTCGTAAACAATAAATACGTTCACCTGCCGATTCAGGTTGTAACACGCAAGCGCAATAAGGTCGATCCGGAAGGTGCTTTGTGGCGTGATGCACTTGATGCAACGAGTCAGCCGATTCTCATGGTCAATAACATTGCTTCCGTTACGGAAAAAATGCGTCAGCTTGAGGATCAGGAAGAGCAGGCAGCACAGCAGCGTGAAATGAAAAAGTAACGCTTTATCTGCTGAAATACTGAACGTGATTTAAAATAAAAAACTTCCGCCGTATGACGGAAGTTTTTTTTATGCAGGAATGATTTCCTACAGTTTGTCGATAAGCATTGAACATTTTCCGCTTGGAATAGGAAGTGTTTTTTTCTTCTGGTCGAGAATGTTGATGGTAAAGTAATAGAGTTTTTCGCTTTCCATCTGGATTTCCCAGCCGCGTGTACTCTTGTTGCTCAGGATTGTGATGAGGTTGCGTTTAAGCGAAAGTTTTTCGATACCCATAATTTCAAGGTTCGGAATGATCCAGTCAACGGTTTTTCTCGGGAGACTGATTGAAAGACCGATTACATTTTCGATCATTATTGCAATTGTAGAAAGTGCAACGGTCTGCATGCAGCGTACCTTCGGGAATGATTCACATCCTTCGAGAGTTGCAAAGCCTTCCCTGCATGGTTTGTATGCTTCATACATGTCACCTTTTTTGCCGTCAGCAGGCTGAAGTCCTTCAAGGACAAAATACAGGTGCCTGATTGCACATTCCCTTGCAAGTCCGTATCTCTGGTATTTTTCAAGTCCCTTGATAACCATGAAATTGAATTCCGGATATACTGAACCCCTGTAAGCTTCACCGTTTTCACTGAAATGCGGATCATCTGCACTCAGTGTCGGGAACGGATGGTCTGTTCCGAATGTCTGCGGGTTTGTAAGGTGACTGATAAGAGTATCTGCCTTGTCGGCATTAGGAATTTCTGCGAGAAGAGGCCAGAATCCGGCTATCGTCTTGTGTGGAAGCTTCTGTTCGTTTTCATCAAGATCGTGATAGAAGCCGGTTTCACTGTTCCACATCAGGGAATTGATTCTCGTTTTGAGGCTGAAGTACATCCTCTTGTACTGGAAACTTAAGTCCTTGTCGTTCAGGATATCGCCAAGAGCGCTCATGTGGGCGGCGTTAATTGCCATTGCTGAGTTAAAATCTACCGGATAGTATGTTCCGTCACGCGGAGAATTTTTCATCGTCGTTGCGGCTACCGGAACTGAATAAAGCCCGTTTTCTTTTTTGAATTTTTCATCAACCCATGCCATGTATTTCTGGAGTACAGGCATGACTTCCCTTACGCGGCGCTTGTTTGCAGATTTGTGATACAGATTGAATTCTGCCCATGCAAACAGAGGCATGCCGATTCCTTCCGGGTTTGAAGAATCAAGGACAGGTTTTCCGGACTTGATGTCGTATTTCCAGCGGATGGCACCGTTTTCTTCCTGATGTGAATAAAGGTAATCGAGGTTCTGGTTTGCAGGATAGTTTCTGTTTGAATAAACCAGGAAAAATGAAGAAAAAATGCTTTCAAACTGGTCTATCGTAAATGACTTTTCATTCGGATAGATAAAATATCCGTCAGCAGAGAGTTCCTGAGTTTTTGGATCCAGCCAGAAACTAGACAGCCAGTTCCATGATTTATCATAAATGTCTACAAAATCCTGATCATAAAAGTGGATTTTTGGGAAATCTTTTTTGTTCACGATTACTCCGAGGCCAGTGCCGGCCTTCCGTATTTTATTCACTGAACCAGATTCTTGTTAGTGGTGTTCTCTGTCCGAAACTGGCACGAGTACTAGTATATCACAAGATATTAAATTTTTGTAAGAAAAGGCAAATTTTTTTTAAGATTTTTTTAATTGCCTTTAAGGTTCTTAATCTTCATCATCGCTTTCCGCATCATCGCTTTCCGGTATATCCGCATATTCCGTATTTGCCGGGGCAGCTTGCTGTGAAGGTGCCGGTGTTTCTGCCGGGGCAGGTGAAGGCTGTACTGCCGGCTGGGCCGGTTCGGCTTCTTTTCTGCGGAAAGTAAGGTGAATTACTTCCTGTTCAGATTTATGCCGTGATTTAAGGTACAGGGTATGCGTATTTTCGTTGTAAACATAGCCTGAAGAATTATAGGTTTCAAACCTCTGGTCGGTATGGAATGGAATTCCATAGATTTTTATGTCGCTGAAAGGCTTGATTCCCTTGAGAATAATGTAGTGTGAATCTCCGAGTCCGAAGTCTACAAAAATATCCGTTTCAGAACCGTCATCATTTTCGGTGTAGCGGATTTCAGGTGCACATGTCCATGCCCATACTGTTTCCGTGCCTGATTTTCCTGCAATTGCATAGTGAGGATAGAATCTGTTCTGTTTTGCAATGTAAGGATAAAGGGCTGCTGAAACTGCAAGACTTGTTACCGGAGTCTGTGAGAAAGCTGTATTTGCAAGCATGTAACCGGCTGCCGTGCATTTTTCGTCAGATACTGATTTTCCGTAGTCAATCAGTGCAGAAGCCGTCCTGATTGTCTGAGCGAAAGTAACGGGAGTCTCACCTTCCCTGAGGACAAGTGTTTCTCCCATGAGGGCAGCACATGAAGTAATTTTCTCAATACATTTTGCAGTTACGCCGTCAAAATATGCAGCAAGGGAAGAATTTGCAGCCTTAAGGTAGGCGTAGACTGCGATTATATCTGAAGCCTGTGCAAGGGAAGGTTCAAATTTTTCAAGATTAGCAGGAAGTTTTGCAAGGGCAATTACGTTTTCGCTTCCCGGATTTCTCAGCATGAACTGTGCAAGGTGCTGGCTTGCAAAAATATCGAGGGAATTCTGTGCAATTGCACTTCTTATTGCCATTGAAAGTGCATCATTTTCCTTTACGAGGCTTGAATTCATGCTTACAAGACTGTTGAAATACGGAGCCGTAAAATATGTCCTTGATGAACCTTTTCTGTATTCTTCTGAAACCGTATTGACGGCTTCGGTATAGCGGTTTCTTGATGCCATTTCAGCAATATATGCTGCTGCAATCTGTTCCGTGAGGTTCGTTCCGGTCGAAACTACAGTCTGAGCCTGAGTCAGGAGATTTGAACGGAAACTTCCTGAATTGAGCAGAAAAGCCTGTTCCGATGCTGACTGTGCGTTCTTCGGAAGCTGTGCAAACGTAAATGTCTTTTTCTGGACTGCCTGTTCCCTGACAGGTTTAGGCGGTTCCTGATAGCTGTATGCGAGCGACTGGTTTCCTGCGGTAAAAATAATTCTTCCGCCTGACGATGCCGGAGAAGTCATCCTGTATGATGAACTTCCTGATTCGAAGGTTGAGAGCGTATCTGATTTGCGTGTAACCGTGAATGATGAATCAGGTTTGTATGAGAGTGAAAGGGATGAAGCATCCCGAGGCAGGCGGGCATCAATGCTTAGTGAAGCCGTTGATGACGTATCCGTTACAGAAAAAATGAGGGAAGTGCTGTCCGTGTAATTGAACTTGTAATGAGTTGAATCAACCTGTTCCCAGGAAACAAGGGAAAGTTCCCTGTCCGGGGAGCCTGCTGATGAAAGAAGAAGGGGAGTGCGCTCATCTGCTTCAAAGGTAACGCCTTTAAATGAAGCCTTGACTGAGTTCAGGAGGGTTGCGTTTCCCCTGTCGTCGATGTTCTGTTCGAGGGATATCTTTAAAAGGCCTGCTTTCAGTAAAATTGTTGATTCACTTCTAAATTGGAGGACAAAAATTCCGATAATGATAATGCTGTACAGAACGAGAAGTCCTGTAAATTTTCTGATAGGATGCTTGTACATTCTGTGTATTTTAGTTTAATACGGCACCAAATTCAACTGACGAAAAGTTTTAAGGCAGAGGAAAAAATGAAAATGAAATTTGTAAAAGTTGTTGTATCTGTTATTGCGGTACTTATGATTCCGGCAATGGTTTCGGCTCAGGCAGACGTTCAGTTTGTCCAGAAAGTAAGTGAAGCACTTGATTCTGGAAATATGGCAAAGGCCCTGGCAATGTTTGACAGCATTCCGGCTGCACTGAAAGATGACGTCGGACTTATATGCCTCAAGGCATCACTTCAGCTGTCATCAGGAAACGTAAATGAAGCTGACGAGACGGCAAAGGCTCTTCTTGCGGCAAATCCGAATGACATTGACGTCCTTGAACTGAACGTAATGACGGCAAAACAGAAAAATGACAAAAAACGCAAGTCAGCACTCATAAAAAAACTCATCTCACTTGACCCCTTTAATGCAGTCGCAAACATTGAACTCGGTGATGAGCAGGCATTATGGAAAAACTGGCGGAACGGACGCGACTATTACAAGAAGGCACTCCAGAAAGAACCTGAAAATATAGAAGCACTGTTCGGATATGGCAAAATGTGCTATTACCGTGAAGAAGATGACGAAGCCAGGGGCAGTTTTGAGAAAATCCTGTCCATTGATCCGTCAAATCCTGAAGCAAATGCCTATATGGGAAAACTTTATGCCGAGAGCAAGCAGTATCCGGTTGCCAAGGAGTATGTTTCAAAGGCAATTGCCGCTGATCCTTCAAATACTGACTATTATCTGGATTACGGAGTTTACAGCCGCAACCTCGGAAAGTATCAGGATGCTGAAAATTCCTGGAAAAAAATCACGGAGCTTGATCCCGATTACTTCATAGGTTATGCATATCTTGCGGGCCTCTACGAAGAACTCGAACAGCCGGACAAGGCACTTGAACAGTACAGGCTTGTCGTCAAGAAAAATCCAAAATACTATTATGCATATGAATCACTCGGCCTTCTGGCATGGCATGCAAAGAGTTACGAAGAATCCCTCAGGGCTTTTGAGCAGGCCCGCAACCAGAATCCGGAAAGCCTGTCGTATACGCTTATGATCTGTGCCTGCTACATGAAACTTAACAAGGTTCAGGAACTGCGCAAGTTTACGGAAACCGTAATGAAAAAACAGGACAGAAAGAGTCTTGATTACCTTCTTGTTAGAATGTACCATGATAAAGGCGGCGATGCTCCTACACTTCTGAAAGTTCAGGATGAAAAAAACAGGACTAAACGTGGAAGGGCTCTCTTTTATATGGCTCTTTTCTATGAATTAACCGGAAAGGACAGCCTCGCCCATAAATATTACAATGAGATAGCCGGAATGGACGGTGCAATGTTCTTTGAATACAGGCTTGCACTCTGGGCTTCTCAGGGAAAATAGAATGTCACAGACAGAAAAAAAACTTCAGCTCAACGGCCGTGAATTCAGGCTTATAGGTACGGCACATGTTTCAAAGGAAAGCTGTGAAGAAGTAAAAAATGCCGTTTCTGCAGAAACTGCAGACTGTGTTGCAATCGAGCTTGATGAACAGCGCTATAAATCACTCAATGACAGGGAAGCGTGGCGTAAACTTGATATAGTAAAGGTTCTCCGCAATCATCAGGGCTTTCTTCTGCTTGCAAACCTCGTATTGTCGGGATTTCAGCGCAGGATGGGGCTTAATGTCGGTGTCAGGCCGGGTGATGAAATGCGTGCAGGAATTGAACGTGCACAAGATCTTGGAATTCCTGTAGAAATGGTAGACCGCCCGATTCAGATTACGCTTAAAAGGGCATGGGCCCGCAATTCACTCTGGGGCAAGTGCAAGCTTCTTGCCACCCTGATTACAAGTGCATTTTCAAAGGAAGAAGTTTCCGGTGAAGAAATAGAAAGCCTCAAGCAGTCAAATGAAATGGACAGCATGATGAGCGAAATTTCTGAATACATGCCTAAGGTCAAGGAAGTCCTGATTGACGAACGTGACCGTTTCCTTGCATGTCATATCTGGAAATGCAGTGGCGATAAGGTCGTTGCCGTTCTCGGTGCAGGACATCTTCCGGGAGTTGAGAGACATCTTAATGCGCTTGCAAAAGGTGAGGAATCTCCTGATACAACTGATATTGAAGGCCTTCCGAAAAAGAGCTTCTTTTCAAGGATTTCAGGCTGGATTTTCCCGGCCATAATAGTCGGTCTCATTGCAATTGCTGCAGTTTACGGCGGAAAGGAACTCGCATCACAGCTTGCGTGGGACTGGGTAATCTGGAATTCATCACTGTCAGCCCTCGGTGCCGTAATTGCAAGAGGCCATCCGCTTACAGTTCTTGTTGCTGCAGTCTGCGCCCCGATCACTTCCCTTGTTCCCGTAATCGGCGTCGGAATGTTTACGGGACTTGTTCAGGCCGTAATCGTAAGGCCTAAAGTTTCGGACATGGAAAGCGTTCAGGATGACGTATCTTCAGTCAAAGGCTTTTACAGAAACAGAATCCTGAGGGTTCTCCTTGTATTCATTCTTTCTACTTTGGGAAGTGCCGCCGGAACCCTGATAGCAAGTGCCGGATTCGTTACAAGCCTGTGGACTTACATAAAGGATGCCTGCAGTTCAGCCTGGACCTGGCTGAAAAACCTGTTTGCTTGATAAGAACTTTCTTAACCTGAATAATAAAAAATTATCGGGATTAAATTATTCAATTTCACTATAATATGGGCATGAAAAGAACTGTATTTTCATGCCTGTTTTTTTTATTCCTGGCCTCAGTCATTCATTCTCAGCCGGCCGTGGACGATAAACTTAAAGAACTTCTTTCAGGCTATCTTTCAAATGACCTTCAACTGAAAAAATATACCCTTGAGGCACAGAAAAAAGCCCTCGCACTTTCCTCGGTTAAAATTGACAACGGAATTGATGTTTCCCTTTCAAGCGGAAATGTCAGCATAACGACCGATATGTCGGATTCTACAAAGATTACCTTTACGCCTTCAGTTTCTGCTGCTGTTCCCCAGGCTAATAACCTGTCGCTCGATTTTTCCCTGCCGTATACAGTTGAAGACGGAAACAAAACAGTGGACGGAGGTTCGCTTTCCGTTTCTGTCGGAATAATTTCTGATGCAGCTAAAAAACGTAACCTATCCATACTTGAAGCAGAACGTGCGCTGCTTGAGGCAAAGCGTAATGTAACTGACAGGGCGGTTTCTGCAGAAAAAGAATTCTATTCGGCCCTGAAAAGCCTTTATAATTACGCAATTACGATTCAGACGAAAAAAAATGACCTTTACGATGATACCGTTGACCTGAAAGTTCTCGAAACACAGGGGTACAGCAAGACATCTGCAAAATACAGGCAGGCAAGCCTTCAGGTTGACAGTGACCGGAGGGCGGTTCATGAGTATGAAAGGCTCTTTGAAAGAGAAACTGCCATATTCGCAATGAAATGCGGAAAGACTTTTACCCGCAGTTCTGCTGCATATGATGAAAAAAAAGAAAAGGGTGAAGCTCCGGGAAACTACGATCCTGAAAAAGCCGGAAACCTTGCCTATGAAAGTGCAATGGCTTTTCTCCCTGATTCAATTCCAAAGGTAAAGGCTGAACGTATTTTCGAATATGACCGCAATACGTATTCAAAGACTGAAAGCGCAGCCTGGGATAAATATATCGGAGAACTCACCCGCGAAGCTGACTATGACATGACGCTGACGGCAACAGGTGAATATAAGTTTAATTCTAATACTTCTGGCTATGATGATGCCGGCGGTAAACTTTCCTTCAACTGGAAAGGAATCAGTGCGAGTGCTGGTGCATATGTTCCGACGGGGAAAAACACCTTTGATTCCGCTTCATCTTTTTCAAAGAATGACAACCCGTATTTTCAGTTTTCGCTGACGCTTACTCCGAATGAATGGCGGATGGCCGGTATTTCAAAACAGCAGGACGCAATCGATGCTCAGATTGAAGACATCGCCATAAACGATGCACATGATGACTATGAAGAAGAAATCCTTGCAAAGGTAAGTACGTTCCATGACATAAAGTGGTCAGAGCGTTCGTATGAAGAAGAATATGACATGTACACTAAGCTTGAGTCTGACATGGCAAAATGGCTTGAACAGGGAATCGTAACTGAAAATGATTATCTCGATGCTAAATGCAGCAGGGAGAAGGCAAGGCTTAACATTATCATCAATGCAATTGACCTGATTATTTATAATGATGAAGTAAAACTTCTCTTCCATGCGGAAGCAGACGGAGTTGAAAAATGAAAAATATACTGAAAAAATTCAGCCGTAAACAGAAATTTATCGCCGGAAGCCTTCTCGGTGTGTTTCTCCTGCTTTTTATCCTCTGGGGAATACGCTGGATTCTTGACAGTCAGGCAGCATCTGGACAGGTTACATATAAGGTCCGGGAAGAAGTGTATGAGAATGTCATTGAAATTGCCGGAACGGTTGCTGCAGCAAAGTCTCAGACGCTTCAGTCACTGAATGACGGAACGGTTGTCGGCGTTTATAAAAAGGAAGGTGACAGCGTTAAGGCCGGAGACCTTATCGTTCAGCTTGATGATACGGAACAGCAGTATAACCTTGCAAACCTTGACTATGAAATTTCGGTTGCACGTCAGAATCAGACGGCCGGTAAAATAAAACTGATGGAGACGCAGCGTAAATCCCTGGTACAGAAAATTGCCAACAGAAAAATTGTCGCAACCTTCGACGGAATCATTGCCGCCCTGGACGTAGATGCCGGGGACTATCTTGAAGCAAAGGATGAAATCGGAACCCTTGTTGATACGAGCTACCTTACTGCTGAAGTTGAAATTGCGGAAACTGATGTTTCAAAGCTTGTAATCGGTCAGAAGGTTAATTTTACGTTCCCGGCATACGACGGAACCGTGGAAGGCTATCTTGTTTCATATCCTGCAATCGGTGAAGTTACAAGCCGCGGAGCTACCGTTGTCAATGCAAAGGTGCGCATAGACGATGTTCCTGACGGCGTTCTCCCGAATTTCAGTTTTACGGGAAAGATATTCATTACGGATCCTGAGAAAAAACTTGTGGTAGAGCGATATGCAGTCGGACATGACCAGGGTAAGGCCTTTGTTGAAGTCATCGGCCGCGGCGGAAATACAGAAAAGGTTTATGTAGACGTCGTTCCCTATACGGCAGATTACGTTAATGTTATAAGCGGACTTGAAGGCGGAGAAATCCTTAAAGCTCAGAGTTCTTCTGAAAAAAGCGGTCGCATGAGAATGCAGACAAAGGGAAAGTCATCAAATAACAGTTCAAAGAACAATAATCCCGGCGGAATGGGCAGCTTTGGCGGACCTCCGCCGTTCTAATGGAAATGAATATGCCTGATTCTGTAATTTACATGGAAAACGTAACAAAAGTTTACTCAATGGGCGAAGAGCAGGTTCATGCGCTCCGTGGGATTTCATTCTCCGTGGCTCAGGGAGAATTCCTTTCGATAATGGGCCCTTCAGGTTCCGGCAAGTCTACGTGCATGAATATGATCGGCTGTCTTGACCGTCCGACTTCGGGTATCGTTAAAATCGGTGGAAAGGAAACAGCCCTTATGAGCGAAAAAGAACTTGCTGTCCTCAGGAACAGGACCATAGGCTTTGTCTTTCAGCAGTATCATCTCCTTCCCTCGATGACCGTACTTGAAAATACGATGGTTCCGCTCCGCTATCAGGGAATTGAAAGAAACCTGAGGCGGGACATGGCAGCTGCGGCTCTTGAAAAAGTCGGGCTTAAAGACAGGCTTAATCATCTTCCGAATGAACTTTCAGGCGGACAGAAACAACGTGTCGCAATTGCCCGGGCAACCGTTGCAAGGCCTTCGATTATTCTCGCAGATGAACCGACCGGTGCGCTTGACAGTTCTACGGGAGAGGCGGTTCTTGAGCTGTTTGATGAAATAAACAGTTCAGGAACTACAATAGTTATCGTTACTCATGATCCGCGCATAGGTGCGGCTGCCAGACGGTGCATAAGGATTCTTGACGGATTGATACAGAGTGATGAAGTTCAGAAGCCGATATCCTTTGCTGATGCAATGAAAAAGGCAGGTGAAAAATGATTGAAGATTTTATCGATGCGTTCAGGAATTTTGCCCGCAGTAAGACAAGGACATTTCTTTCACTTCTCGGCGTTATAATCGGAGTTGCAAGCGTCATCATTATTACGAGTGTCGGCGCTTCTTCTACAAAGGAAATTGAAAAGTCTTTCGGGTCATCAGGCCTTGACCTCGTCAATGTAATGGAAGGCGGATACATGCGAAGGAACCGGGATGCCGTTTCACTGAAATTTGACGAACCTTTCAGGGAAGAAATTTTTAATAACATACATCATCTGAAAAAAGTCTGGTACAAGAATACTGCTTCATTTACTGTTTCTTACGGCGAAACATCCGTAACTTCAAGTGCAACGGCAATAGAGCCGGGATATCTTGAAATGTGCGGCCTTGCGTTAAACTATGGTGAATATTTTACGGTAACAGATGAAGTATACGGTAATCAGAAAGTTATAATCGGAAGTGAAGTTGCTTCCTCGCTTTTCCCGAATGGAGATGCCGTTGGAAAAAACGTTCTTGTCGTTACGAGCAAAGTTCCGTTTTCATTTGTTGTCTGCGGAGTCCTCAAGGAGCAGTCTGCAGGAATGGAAAACTCTACTACAGGCATTTACATTCCGAGGGGCTTTTATTCAAAAAAAATTACTGCGAACCCGACGGCAAATACGATAGTCCTTCAGACCGAAGACCCCTCATATTGTGCTGACGTCAAAACTGATATAGAAAATTTCATCACGGAAAAATCTGGTACTTCAGGTTCTGTCAGCGTTCAGTCCATGCAGACCATGATTGAGCAGATGAATGAAACTATGAGCAGCATGAGTTATATGCTCTCTGCAATTGCTGCAATTTCACTGCTGGTAGGCGGAATCGGCATAATGAACATCATGATTGTAACCGTAACAGAACGGCGTCAGGAAATAGGAATCCGTAAGGCACTTGGAGCAAGTCCGTGGTCAATCTGCCGTCAGTTTCTCGTTGAAAGTGCCGGAATTACGCTTCTTGGCGGAGTCATAGGAATAATTCTCGGAATAGCGCTGAGTTTTGCCGTAGAATACCTGAAGGACAAGCCGTTTGTCATTCAGAGTGGTGCCTGCCTGCTTGCATTTTTCTTCAGCGTCGCTGTCGGAATATTTTTCGGCTTTTCACCGGCGCGAAGGGCTGCAAAACTCGATCCTGTTGACGCTCTTGCGGGATAAAAACGGGAAAAAATCATCTTTTAATGCTATTATATATATATGGCAAAATCAAAAAACATCACCATGTTCAGATGCTCTCAGTGCGGTTATTCCCAGCCAAGATGGCTCGGAAGATGTCCTCAGTGCGGAGAATGGAATTCCTTTGAAGAATGCATATCGGATCCCAATGCAAGTACGGCTGCTTTTAAAGTTAACGGCATAACCGAAAAAATAAAGCCTCAGCCGCTTTCATCTGTTTCTGCACAGGAAGGCAACCGGCTTGCAACCGGCATCGAAGAGTTTGACCGGGTTCTCGGAGGCGGGGCAATGCAGAGAAGTGCAGTCCTGATTGGAGGTGAGCCGGGAATAGGAAAAAGTACGCTTCTTCTTCAGACCTGCTGCCAGATTCTCAAAAAGCTTCCCGTTTCCAGAAAGGATGCAAGAATCCTGTACGTATCAGGAGAAGAATCTGCCGGGCAGATAAAGGGGCGTGCCGACAGGCTTAAGCTTGATGTTACGGGAATTGAAATCCTGTGCACGATGCGTCTTGAAGACATACGTGACGCCCTTACTGCGGTCAATCCGCTTTTTGTTGTAGTAGATTCCATTCAGACGGTTTATTCGGTTGAAGCAGGAATTGTCCCCGGGACCGTTAATCAGCTTAAATTCTGTGCAAATGAACTTATCGGATGGGTAAAGGAACGTGACAGTGTACTTGTCATGACGGCGCATGTTACGAAGGAAGGTACGATTGCCGGCCCTAAAAGCCTCGAACATATGGTCGATACGGTAATTTCCTTTGAACGCAACGATGATGAAGTAAGGTTCCTGCGGGCCGTAAAAAACAGGTTCGGTTCAGTTGATGAGCTTGGAATCTTTGCCATGACTGAAAACGGACTTGAAGGCGTATCTGATCCGAGTACTATGTTTATAACCAAACGTTCCGGGGCAACTCCGCCGGGAATTGCCAATACCTGCGTTTTTGAAGGAAGCAGGGCTTTTCTGGTAGAAATCCAGGCGCTTACAGTTCCTGCAAAGGCAGCGGTCAGCCGTGTGTACAGCGATAAAATTGACAGTGCCAGGGTAGCCAGGGTAGCGGCTGTGCTTGAGAAACGTACCGGCCTTAAATTCAGTGAGCAGGATCTTTATATTAACGTTGCAGGCGGCGTACGGCTGTCTGAGAGTGCAATTGATTCAGCGCTTGCTGCGGCACTTTACTCTGCAAGGACGGATATTCCTGTAGGTGAAAATACCGTCATACTCGGAGAATTGAGCCTTGCAGGTGAGATACGTCCCGTTTACAGGCTTAAGCAGAGGATAAAAACTGCACGGGAACTTGGATTCCGGAATGTCTATGTTCCGGAGGATGAAGCTCAGGCCGTAAAGGTTCTTACCGTAAGGGAACTGGTAAAACAGCTTTTTTCACAGAATAAAGGTTAAATATAAGAATATTTTAATTTTTGGGTTAAAAACTTGATTTTTTTCAGAATAAGAGTTAAGTTTATATCGGCTTGTAAAAAGCTGATAAACTCTCTCCGATGTCTAGCTTGCTAGACGGCAGGGTTTCTCCCAGGCGTTGCCTTCGAGGAACCCTGTTTTTTTATTTTCCGGCATTTGATACGGATTCAGTTATCCATGAGTTTCCTCCGATAACTGAACCTTTTCCGATTACGGTATCTCCGCCGAGAATTGTTGCATTGGCGTAAATCGTAACGTTGTCTTCAATAGTCGGATGACGTTTTTTGTTCTCAAGAGATTTCTTGACGCTGAGTGCTCCCAGTGTTACTCCCTGGTAAATCTTTACGTTGTTGCCTATTACGGTTGTTTCACCGATTACAACACCGGTTCCGTGATCAATAAAGAAGCTTTCACCGATTTTTGCTCCCGGGTGAATGTCGATTCCTGTCTTTCCGTGAACATGCTCTGTCATTATGCGCGGAATGACAGGTACGCCGCATTCGTAAAGAAAGTGGGCAATCCTGTAAACAATAATGGCTTCAAGACCAGGATAGGAAACGATTACCTCATCTCCGCTTTTTGCTGCAGGATCTCCGTTGAATGCTGCAATTGCATCCAGTCTTGCAAGCCTGCGGATTTCAGGAATTGCTTCTATCATGGCAAGTGCGCTTTTTTCTGCAAGTGCAAAGCAGTGTGACTGCTTAATCTGAGAATTCTCATCGTGCTGAATTGACTTGTAGGTAAGGGCTTTCTGGATTTCTTTTGTCAGCAGGGAAACTATCCTGTTTACGCGCTGGCCCGTAATGTAGCGGAGGTTTGAAGAGTCGAGTTCCTCAGCCGTCTTGTATCCCGGAAAAATGAGGCACTGTAAGTCATGCAGTGCGGATACAACATTTTCGCGTACCGGGAAGTTATCGTTTCCGACTTTATTGATTCCGCCGTCGCGTTCATATGAGTCTAAAATATTGTCTACAAGTTCATCTATATTCATAAAAAAAACATTACCATAAAAGTTAAAAAAAAACTATCATGAAAAAAAAGAGAAATTCTTTGAATAAATTCGGTGAGAATTGAGTTTTTGGTATTGACTAAAAATCTGCAAGTCTTTAAATTCTTAGAACACGTCATTGTGTATCCGCTCTTGTAGCTCAGTTGGTAGAGCACAGCATTGGTAGTGCTGAGGTCAGCGGTCCGATTCCGCTCGGGAGCTGAAAAAACGATGGGCCAAGGGAGCACATCATATTTAGGAGAAATAAAATGGGAAGCAAGAAAAAGACTGCGATTGATATTATCGCCCTTCAGTGCACAGAATGTAAACGCAAGAATTACACTACAACAAAGAACCGCAAGAACATTCAGGGTAAACTCGAAAAGAATAAATATTGCCCATTCTGCCGCAAGGAAATTCTGCACAAAGAAACAAAGGCTAAATAA
>DGTU01000015.1 GCA_002394465.1 Treponema sp. UBA4328
TGTGTCATTTTTCAGGTGCATATCAATAAACGTACACATTTATTGCTATATATGCATACATTTATTGCTGTATATGCATACATTTATTGCTGTATATGCATACATTTATTGCTGTATATGCATACATTTATTGCTGTATATGTACACGTTTATTGCTGTATATGTACACGTTTATTGCTGTATTTATATACGTTATCGGCTGAATATGCATACGTTATCGGCCGAATATGTGTACGTTATCGGCCGAATATGTATACGTTATCGGCCGTAAATTGGGAATCAATCAGAAACATAACTTTTATCCCCAGTCCCGGGTGGAGCCCCGGAGTCGGACGCGTGCGGACGATGAGCGTGAGCGAAGGGCGGAAGACGGGTTTAAGCTTGAACCGGCGCAAGCCTTTTACGGGGGACTGCGCTGCTAAAAATCAAGGAGAAGCTTGTCGCCTCGGGAGATGCCGGCTTTTTTGAACCAGCCCTGCGGGACTTCAAGGGCATACTGTGCAGGCTCTGTGCTTTTTACAGGAGTGAGGTCGTAGGGCTGCATGTCGAGGATATCGCAGATTCTGCCGTCTGCACGGATGTAGGCGATAGAGAGGGGGGTAGGGGTGTTTTTCATCCAGAAGCTCTGATATGTTTCGCCTCCGAATACGAAAAGCATTCCCGTTCCGTCGGGGATAAACTTGCGTTCCATGTAGCCTTTCATCTGCTGTTTATATGTCACGGCCATTTCGGCTTTTAATGGGATTTTTGTTCCTGTTCTGGTCTGTATCGTTATTGTTTTTTCAGGGAGTTTCTGCGGTTCTGCTGAGGCACAAAAAACTGCGGTGAGAAAAATTAATACTGCCGGGAAAACTGCCTTAAGTTTCATATGTCTTACAGTCCGTTCAGGAATTCATCCCTGCTTTTTTCTGCATAGGTTTTGTCGACGCTGGACTTGTCGAGCTTACTGTTAAAGACTTTTGCGTCGATGTATTTGAGCGTAAGCGGTCGTTCGAGAGACATTATTACAGAGTCGTTTTTCCATACGGACTTCTGGGGAGATATTTCATCCGGATTGCCGTATTTTTTGCAGAGGGAAGAGAAAACCGAATAGTGATCGAGCTTTTTCTGGTCGAGGTTAAGAGTGATAATATAGAGCTTTTCTTCTTCGAACTGAAACCAGCAGCGTTCAAGGAATGAATACGGTGCATAGCGGGAATCAGTTTCGATAAGGGTTTCTTTTGTTACAGGCGAAAGGGAAACGTCCCTGTCTCCGCGGTATCCGAACTGACTGTCTTTTTTAAGGGCATTCTTTGTGTCTTCAACTGACATTCCGAGAGTTACCGTTGAATAGCCTGACGGAAGGGCAAACGTGAAAACTGTATAAAGGATAAATGCGGCTGATGCCAGAAGCTTTTTCATTGTTTTGCGTACTGTTTGCGGTAAAATGCTGCCTGCTTGAGGAGTTCAAGACAGTCCGGAACGAGAATCTTGCCGCCAACAATCTTAACATGCTGGTCGGACTGAAACTTGAAGAGGTTGAGTGCCTTTTCCTGACTTGTAAGTCCGCACATCGTTGCGATGTCGTCGATCGTAAGGTCAGTCTGAAACTGTGTTTTGTTGTCTATTGTAATCTTTGCTTTTTCTACCTGAAGGGCGAGCATGTCGATCATTTTTGCAACCGGGTCATGAAGCTGTGAATTTACAAGCTGACGCTGCATTACGAACAGGCGTTCTGCGAGGGTCGTCGTGAGCCTTGAAATCAGCTGCGGCTGGGTTGCTACCATCTGGTTGAAGTTTGATTTGTTTACCGTCATGAGGCGGCAGTCGTCTTCGGCAATTGCACTTGCTGAGCGGGGTTTGTTTTCGAGGAGTGCCATTTCACCAAACATGTCGCCTTTTTTGAGGATTGCAAGCGTAACTTCAACGCCGTCTACAATCTTTGATATCTTTACGCGTCCTTCCTGAATGATGAACATATCCTGTCCGCTCTGATTTTCGGACATAATCATTGTGTCTTTCGGATATATCCTGAGAAGGTCCTGGTTTGATTCAAAATAAACTGCACGGCTCTGGCTCCTCAAAGCCTGGAACCTTGCCTTTGCTTCTTCAATGTGGAGGGCATGAGTATTTGCCTTGATGTACTGATAGTATGCGTAAATTGCGATGCTCGGATGATTCTGCTTGTCATAGTAAGAAGCAACGGTAAATATGTGTTCAGTTGACTGTGCGGCAGAATTGTTGACTGTGGCCTGCATGAGGGTGTCATTGAGCTGGCGCATGCGGTTTGCAAAAGTGCGGATGATTTTAAGGGCTACAGGAGTATTGCGTTCGATAAGTTCAGGGTACTGGTCACGGCGTACTGAAATGCATACAACGTCTGTAAGTGCTATTGCAGTATCAATCTGTGAGTGGTTTGACATACATGAAATAACGCCGACGAAGTCACCTGGTCCTAAAATTTCCGGAGCCTGTCCTGGAATCTGATGCTGCTTGTGGATGCGTACGTTTCCGCACTGTATGATATAGAAAATATCGTTCTGAGGTTTGCCTTCAACGACAATGTATGAACCTTGTCTGAAATTTACAAAAGATAGCTGTAACACTCTTTTCCCGCCCTGATGTCTATAGAAAACACCTGTTTAAATTATAACAGATAAATTGCAATTTGTAAGTACAGATACGAAAAAAGTACGAAATTTATTGAAAACCGATGAATAAAATTTCGTTTTCAAGGGATACGGCTTTCTTCTCAAAAACTGTCTTTTTTACCAGGTCCGAAAGGTTTTTTATGTCCTGTGCCGTTGCCTTCTGTTCCGGGTTTATGATGAAGTTGCCGTGCCAGGGCGCAATCTGGGCTCCGCCGCACTTTAAGCCTTTTAATCCGCATCCATCGATGACTTTGCCGGCAATTATTCCGTGTTCTGCATCGTTTTTGAATGCTGATCCTGCACTCGGTGCCTTAAAATGTCCTTTTTCCCTGCGGAAGTTCATGCATTCCTCAGATTTTTTAATGTCAAACCCCGGCCTCAAAGTGAATTCTGCCGAAATTATTATTTTTGCGGGGTATGTCTCCCCCGCGCTCCCAGGTCCTCGCTTTGCTGCGGTCCTGTCCGCTGCCCCCTCTGCGGGAGCACCCTTGCCTTCGCAGCATAGCTGCTCGGAGACCCGCTCAAAACTCTCCTCGAGAGTTTTGCCGGCAAGCCGTCGCTCCCTACCCCTGTTCATCTGGAACGGAGAAGTTTTATAGGCCCAGTCTGACGGATTTTTTTCGTAGTCATGAATTTTACCGTCATTGAGATCAAGGTATCTCACGGAAATAAGCGTGTCGCATGCACTCAGACCGAAGCAGGTTGCGTTCATGTAAAGTGCTCCGCCGCAGGTACCGCTCAGGCCCGTAAAGCCTTCAAGACCTCCGAGGTCGTTTTTTCTGCAGAAGGAAATGACGCTTCCCCAGGAAGAGCCTGCAGATATTTCGATAATGAGATTTTTGTCACCGTCAGCCGTTTCAATTTTTTTTATGCCGCTTAATTTACGGGTGGATATTACTGCTTCAAGGCCGCTGTCGCTGATGATTACGTTTGAGCCCCCGCCGAGTACAAAAAACGGAATGCCGTCTTTTTTAAGCTCATTTACTGCCAGAATCAGGCTCTTTTCGTCTTCCGGTTCAATAAAGAGGGCTGCAGGTCCGCCTGTATGCATTGTAGTGTGAGAAGCAAGGTTTTCGTTAAGCTTTACGAGACCCTTAAAGACGGCTGAGTTCCGGATATTGTGTGCAGCGGCATTCATGCTTTTATTTTAATAATTAAAGCAGAGAAAATAAATAGTCTGATTATCGGGATTATTAACATTGTGCAAATTATTGAAAATGTGTTTTAATTTATTAATAAAAAAACTGACTCAGGGCCACACAAAAACTGATGCCCAGGCCTGGATGAAACAGAGATAGAGCATCTGAAAGCCGCTTTTTTACCCGCATTCATCGACAAGCTCACAGCGTATTCATCATAAATGCATTATTGACATCATATAGGGCTTGGGAGTATTTTCTTTGATAAGAAAATTCTTATACTAAGGAGTGATTTTATGAAAAAATCTGGAAAAATTATTGCCCTTCTTATGTCTGCGGCAATGATTATGGGATTCTTTTCCTGCTCTGCAGAAGATGATTCCACTTCAAAATCTGCGCTGGAAATCGCCGCTTCAAACCTTTCTGTCGTATCAGAAACTGCCGGTGATGAGCCGATTGACCTTCCGCTTTTTGCATCAGGTGGTGCGAAGGAAACTGTAACCGTAACCTGGGTATCTTCTGATAACTCAGTCATTGATCCATACAGCTTTCTTGATGAGTATGTGCAGGCTGCAGTTACCCCTAAAACAGGCACAGGCTTTGACACGGTAACCCTCACTGCAACCCTTACTGACTCAAAGGGAAACAAAGCAACCAGAGCTTTCAAGGTAAAAGTTTATCAGTCTTCAGCAGCTGTTTCTGACAGCAAGATCCTTAAGATGGCATCAGACAGGCTTGCCTCAATCCTGGTTGCACCGGGACTTGCCTGGAGCGAAACTGCCTTTAACGGCAAAATCAGCGTAAACGGCGAAGATGTAACCGTAACCTTTGAGGAAAGCGATGACGTTAAGTATATTGGAACATCAGCCCTGCAGAGCGGCGAATATAAAGCCGTTAAGATTCAGGGATCCGATGATGGTTTATACAACTACTATATCGGTATTTTCAGGACACTGTATGCAAAGAACGTAAATGTAAAGGCTCACCTTGCTTACAACGGACAGACCCTTGATAAAACCTACAAACTTAACCTTCCTGCAATTACAAAAATCACTGATGACCAGGGGGATATCGTTTATGACTATGATGCAGGTAAAAAAATCATGACCGTAACAGAATACCACGATGACGGCAGCATTGATTACATCAGAAAATATTCTTTTGTACCGGATTACGAAGCCGGCACTGCAGTAATTTCCTTTATGTCAATGTGCGAACCTGCAGTTACTGGCAATAAATTCATGAACTTAAAAGACTATGCCCATGCGGAAATGGAAGGTTACAAGCTGCTCATAAATACCTTTGAAGCCTTTGAAGCAAAAGCTGCTGAATCAAAGCAGACCTGGAATGACGTACTTAACGTTGCAAAACTGGTACTGCCTGTTCTGGCTGACGTTGAAAATCCTACAACAGCTCAGGTTTATGCCTTCCTCGGACAGGGGTTATGGGGAACAAAGGAAGAACTTGAAGATGAGGGAGAAGAAGTTCCTGAAGAACTTACAACCCTCTTAAATGCAATAGGGGATGATACCTTTACAGAGGCTAAATACAATGAACTTGATGCTGATACAAAGACCCTTCTCCTTGCATACGAAACACAGAGCGTTATTGAAACAAAAGCATTGCTGATTACAGATCCTGACCTTCTCGGACTGCCGGCTGATTCAACCTATGAACAAATCCGCGCAGCACTGGAGCAGGCAGAAGCAGTAAGCGGTGCATACTATCAGAAGAGGTTCCCGTCAAGCCGCACCTTTGATTTTTTCCTGAACTATACTAACGATACAACTTATACTAAGGAAAAGCTCAATCTTTATACGGAAGCACAGTTTGTTGAAACCGACGAGTGGTACAACCAGTTTGGAAGATACTCTACGTATGAAGAGAGTGAAGGAGACTGGATCCACTATCAGATAGACTGCTGCGATGATGAAATCATCTGGGCTAGCAATGATTACGAAGACGGCGTATGGAATAAAGACCATACAACCTATACGTATTCTTCCGGAAGATATGGGATGAGTTTTACTGCAAGCGGTAACAAAGCAAACAGAACGGCTACCCTTGCAGCCTACGGACAGACACCAGTAGAACTTGAGTTCTCCGGTAATTCTGCTTTCTAATCAGTATTCATCTTAATGAATATCATGCCCTCCCGCATTACTGCAGGAGGGCTTTTTTGTGCTTAATTGAAAATTTTCCCTCTTTATTTTATAGTAGAAGTAAATTCGGCATTAAAACTGGATTACACGGAGGAACTACGATGGCTTTGAGACTTTTTAACACCATGGGACGCACCATGCAGGAATTCAAACCGATAAGAGAAGGTTTTGCAGGCTTTTACGGCTGCGGTCCTACGGTTTACAACTATGCCCATATCGGAAACCTCCGCGCCTATGTATTCCTGGACATACTGGACAAAACCCTTTCATACCTGGGCTACGACATTAAGCACGTAATGAACATTACTGACGTAGGCCATCTTACAGGCGACGGGGACGACGGTGACGACAAGATGCTCAAGACTGCAGAAGAGCGCCACCAGAGCGTCCTTGAAGTTGCAAAATACTACACTGATGCCTTTATGAAGGACATCGATGCCTTAAACATCCGCCATCCTGACGTAATCTGCAGGGCCACCGAGCACATTGACGAGATGATTGAACTCATCAAAAAACTGGAAGCCAACGGACACACATACATGGCAGGCGGCAACCTTTACTACGATATTTCAACCTGCCCTGACTACGGAAAGCTTGCAAACCTTGATCTTGAAAAGCTCGTTGCCGGCAAGGGTAAGCGCAAGGTAGTTGTAGTTGACGAAAACAAGCGCAACCCGGGCGACTTTGTCCTGTGGTTTACAAAATCCAAATTTGAAAATCAGGCCATGACCTGGGACTCTCCGTGGGGCAGAGGCTACCCGGGCTGGCACATTGAATGCTCTGCCATGAGCATGAAATACCTCGGAAAGCATTTTGACATCCATACCGGCGGAATCGACCACGTTCCGGTTCACCATACCAACGAAATTGCCCAGAGTGAAGGAAGCTTTACCGAAGAAGAACGCGCTGAAGGCCCGTGGGTAAACTACTGGCTCCACAATGAATTCTTAATCCTTGAAGGCGGCAAGATGTCAAAGTCTTCAGGTCACTTCATCACGCTGCAGACAGACCTTCCGGCAGAAAAAGGCTTTTCCCTCACAAGCAAAGGCTTTGCGCCTCTCGACTACCGCTTCTTCCTTTTAGGCGGTCACTACCGCAAGCCTCTGGTATTCTCCCTGGACGGAATGGAAAGCGCTAAAAACGGCCGCGCAGCCCTTAACGAACGCGTTGCCAAACTCATTAAAAAAGCAAAAGAAGAAGACAAAACTGAACTTACAAAAGAAAACTACGCCTCAATCCTTGAAAAGACAGCAAAGGCTCAGGGCGAATCAGAAAACCTTAAGCGCTTTAAGGAAGGCCTTGAAAATGACCTGGCAACTCCTG
>DGTU01000090.1 GCA_002394465.1 Treponema sp. UBA4328
CAAGAACCTTTGCTTCTTCTTCAATTTGAACAGCAAGCTCGCGAGTTGGGGCTAAAATCAAACACTTTTTACCTGCATTCTGCTCCTTGAGCATCTCTCCAATTACTGCAACAAGATACGCACAGGTTTTTCCAGTACCAGTCTGAGACTGAACATACAAATCAGGGCCTTTAGCGCCCTCGTTAGATTTAGAAGCCTTAATAACCTGTTCCTGAACCGGCGTACAAACTTCATAACCGGCGGCTTCAATACCCTTCTGGAGTCTTTCATCAAGACCAAATTCTGTGAATTCCATAAGATTTCCTTTTGGCTGGGCGTTCCCACTCGCTACCGCTCGTTCAGCCTGCGGCAACTTCGGGGCTCCCAGCGCTAACGCATTTTCAATCGTTCTTCATCCAGAATTTCAATTTTTCCGCGTCCCAGACGCACAATTCCTTCTTCAGCAAGATATTTTAATGTTTTTGTAACGACTTCACGTACACTGCCGATCTGTCCTGCAAGTTCTTCATGCGTAATTGAAAGAACTGAACTTTTCCGGCGCAGCATTTCTTCCTGCAGTGCCAGTGCAATCCTTCTGTCTATTTTCATGAACAGAATCTGCTGTATTGTCCACAGAACTTCCGAGAATTTTTCGGTGGCATTTTTGTATATGTAAAGGCTTACGAGGGGATTTTCTTCTTCAACTTTATGCAGGACAGCAGAAGGAATCATGCAGACTTCAGTGTCTTCTGCGGCTTCAATCAGTACATCAAATACAATCGAATCCATCAGGCACGATGCAGACAGCACGCAGATTTCGCCTGCTTCAACCCGGTAGAGGGTCACTTCGCGGCCTTCTTCAGAAACACAGTAAACGCGCAGGGCACCGCTGATTACTGCCATAATTCCGTGACAGCCTCCGTCAGACCGGTGAATAAGTCTGCCCTGCTCAAAAACTTCAGTCCGTAAATTCTGCTTCATAAAAGCGGACTGAGAAGGCGTTAAATCTTTCCAGAATGAAAAAAAGTTTTCAGGAGAATTCTGCATCAATTATATTATAGCATAAAAAAAGCTGCCTTTTCAGGCAGCCTTTAAGTTTTTACTGTAATTTAGGGAATCTGTTGAAATAAGATTTTGTTTCTTTTGCAACTATTCCGCTGAGCACAATAAGTGAAATACAGTTCGGGATGGCCATAAGACCGTTGAAGATATCAGCAATCGTGAATACGGCATTTACGGTAAAGTAAGGACCGATTGCAATTGCAGCGATATAAATCAGGCGGTAGATGAATACGAGCTTCATGCGGCCGTTTGTGATGTATTCGAGACATTTTTCTGAGTAGTAGTCCCAGCCCAAAATCGTTGTGAATGCAAAGAATGCGAGGCAGAGCATGAGGAGGAACTGAACTGAAACGCCGTCACCGCCGAGGTCGAATGAGAGGGCTGCCGCAGTGAGCTGAACGCCCTGGAGATTCTCTGAATTGAAAGAAGGGTTGCAGAGTGCGATTACGATTGCAAGACCAGTCATAGTACATACGATAAGGGTATCGATTACGGTTCCTGTCATGTTTACAAGACCCTGTTCAACAGGTTCGTTTGTCTGTACCGGAGCTGCTGCGATTGGAGCGGAACCGAGGCCTGCCTCGTTAGAGAAGATACCGCGTGCAACACCTTTCTGCATTGATTCAGTAACCTGCTTGATGGTCCATCCTATGGCACCACCGGCTGCGGCCTGGAATCCGAAAGCTGACTTGAAGATCAGGGCAAAAGCTGCAGGAATCTGAGTTGCATTCATGATCAGTACGGAAAGTCCGAGGAAGACATAGATGATTGCCATTGCAGGAACAACTTTTTCAGCAACCTTTGAAATGCGTTTGAGACCGCCGAGAATTACGAGGGCTGCACAGGCTGTTACAACGATGCCGCCGATAACGGTTGCCAGGGTATATACATGTGCCAGGGATTTGACGGCGCCGGCATCAGAAACAGTCGTAGCAAAAAGTGTTGAAATGCCGTCTGCTCCGAGGCTTGAAAGGTATTCAGCGCCTGATACAAAAATTGTTTTTCCTGTTTCGAGAGCAGGTCCGAATGCGAAGACAACGTTTGATGCCTTAGGGTCAAAAGCCATGTTTACTGCGGATGTGATACCGTTGATCTGAGTCATTGTACCGATACCGAGAAGACCTGCGAGGACACCGAAGACTGCAAAGAGGATTGCAAGCCACTTCCATTTGCTTCCCATACCTTTTTCGATTGTGTAGAAAGGACCGCCGAGAACGTGGCCGTCAGCTTTTACTTCACGGTATTTGATTGCAAGCATACATTCAGCATATTTTGTTGCTGTTCCGAGAATTGCAGCAATCCACATCCAGAAAAGAGCACCAGGACCTCCGGCAGCAATTGCAGTTGCAACACCGACAATGTTACCTGTTCCGATTGTTGCAGAAAGTGCAGTACAGAGGGCTGAGAAGCCTGAAAGTTCACCGTGACCTTCATTTTCCTTGAAGATTGATTTGAATGCACGTCCAAGCTTTGTAAACTGAAGTCCGCGCGCACGGATTGTAAGGATCAGACCCGTTGCAAGAATGAGGACGATGGTCGGGATACCCCAGACATAGCTGTTGATTTCGTCAAGGATTTCGTTAAACATTTTTAACTCCTGTAAATTGATTGTTTCTATACATAGAATATCGGAAGTCAGGAGTTATTTCTATAGTTCGGCAGGTATGCTTTAGTGCTATATTTTCTTCTGACTAAAATTAACTTCTCACATATATCTTTTTTCGCTATAATTCCTTTTATGGTAATCGCTTCAATCGACATGAAAGACGGACATGTTGTCCAGCTCAAAAACGGAAAGGATCTGGTTCTTCAGAGAGACGATACTGATTCTTTGATTTCTGATTTCAACAAATACGGTGAGGTTGCAATCATCGACCTTGACCAGGCACTCCGCAATACAGACGAAAAAGGCAACACAAAAAATACGCCGCTTCTTAAATCCCTGCTCAGACGGGGAAACGTTCGCGTCGGCGGCGGAATCCGTGACGTAAAAAAAGCCCGCGAACTCATTTCGCTTGGTGCCGAAAAAGTAATCATCGGTTCGGCTGCATGGAATCCTTCTCCAAAGGCCGGCGAGTCAGTTCTCAACGAAGAATTTTTGAAGGAACTCTGCGAAAAAATCGGAAAACAGCGCGTAATTATTTCAGTTGATTCGATTAAGGGAAAGATTGCCGTAAAAGGCTGGACAGAAACAGTCGATATTCCGCTGATTGAAGGTGCCCGCCAGGCTGAAAAATACTGCTCGGAGCTTTTGTTCACCTGTGTCGAAAAAGAAGGCTGCATGCAGGGAACTGATATGGATGCATGTAAGGCTCTTCGTGAAGCCGTAAAATGCCGTGTTGTTGTTGCGGGCGGCGTAAACACTCTCGAGCAGATTGTAGAACTTGAAAAGCTCGGCTGTGACGTTCAGCTCGGAATGGCTTTGTATACCGGAAAAGTAAATCTCAAAGACGCTTTTATCGGCTGTCTTAATTTTGAAAAAGTTGACGGAATGATTCCTGTAATCGCTCAGTCACCGAGCGGCGAAGTCCTTATGATGGGCTACTCTAACAGGGATGCATTCGAAAAATCATTCGACAGCGGAAAACTCACTTTCTTCAGCCGTACACGAAACTGCCTTTGGACCAAGGGCGAAACAAGCGGACATTTCCTTGAACTCATCAAAATGCGCGCTGACTGCGACCGTGACACTGTTCTGGCTACTGTATTCCCTCATGGGGGAGTCTGTCACACAGGAAGCTATACCTGCTTTGGAAGCGAAGCAGACGCAAAGTCAAACCTTGAGCGCCTTTACGGAACGATTGCAGAAAGATTTGCAAATCCTCGTCCGGGAAGCTACACCGCAACCCTCGATGCAAAACGCGTACGCGAAAAGGTCATGGAAGAAGCCGAAGAACTCTGTGATGATGCTGATTCAAAAGACGAAGTCATCTGGGAAGCAGCGGATTTGCTTTACTTCGTGAGCGTCCTCATGTATAAGGAAGGCGTTACCTGGCAGGATGTCTACAACGAACTCGACCGCCGTCACAAGGAAAAATAAAAAAAGGGAACTGCCATTGAGACAGTTCCCCGGACAAAAAAGGAAGAATATTATTTAGCGTTTGAAAGGTCACGCTCACGCTTAGTTGTATTTTTTGTTATAAAAATAGCTGAAGCGTCGATTGTTTTTGTTCCGCTGTTGAATTTTGTTACGAGAGCCCATGCTCCGTTGTTGATGTCAGAAAGTTCTGCGTTCGGGCCGTTAGACTGGCGTTTGTCATCATCAGCGATAATGATTTTTGTGAATGGAGAAACCTTAACTTCTGTTTCCCTTCCGTCAGAATTCAGGATTCTTACAGTACCTGCCTTTACGTTTACCTGTTTTACAACGCCAAGAACAACTTCATTGTTGTGTACGAACATTCCTGGAACGCCGCCGAACTCCGGACCTCTTGCTTCATTGCGCTCATTTCTGTCATTGCCTTTTGCCGGACCTTCTGTTCTTTTCATGCCCTGTGCAAAGATTACTGAAGTTGAAAGAACTGCGGCAATCAAAAGTGCCGAGATTTTTTTGACTGATTTTTTCATAGTTAAGCTCCTTAGCCACCATGTGGCATTCGTTAGTTAGTAAAGCGGATATCAACGTTCGCTTTTGTATATTTAACCTCCGGACAGACGCCTGGTTACCGGAATTCGTGAAAAAAAATTTAAGGGATTTCTTAGATAAAATAACTGTAAATTTTTAACCTTCTACTATAGAATTATGTGTATGAAAACGGCGGCAATCTGCCTTCTGACTGTATTTTTAGCGTCCTCACTTTTTGCGGATGACCCGAGACACCACGGTCCGAAGCCTCAGCCGGGAGATGAGCTGCCACCGCCACCGCCTGCTGCTGAAGGCCAGAACAGGAACCGTCCTGATGAATTTAAGGGTACAGGACTACCGCCGCCGGACTTCAGGGAATCACGGAATTTCCGCGGAAGAAGGGTTCCGGACGTAAAGGATGCATTCTCAATACTAAATATAAAAAGCGGAAAGATTAAGAACGGAGTAATAAGCATCGACGTTTTTTTCAATCAGGGAATCAATCCGCTGAGCGTGAAAACCAGTAATATTTATATAAACGGCGAACAGCTCAAGGAATCTGCCGGTTACATGTTCAGCAGAAACGGAAATACCTTAAGGCTCACTTTTGTTGCTCCGGAAGGGGATTTTTCCGTTAAAATTGAAAATATAGAATCTTTTAAGGGTGACAAGCTTGCCCCTGCCGAATTTACCGGAATATATGAGGGCAGCAGCGTCACAATAAAACCTGTTTCAGGAGACGGAGGTACAAAAGATGACAAAAATTCTCATAATTGAAGACGATGAAGGCATTTCAGACTTTGTGAATCTGGAACTTCAGCACGAAGGATACGAAACAGTTGTTGCAAAAACCGGACGTGAAGGTCTTGAAAAATTCGAATCTGAAAACCCGGATCTGATTCTTCTTGATGTAATGCTTCCTGAGATAAACGGGTTTGAGGTTCTCAGGCGCATCCGAAAGACATCAAATGTTCCTGTAATTCTTGAAACTGCACGCGGTGAAACAATCGACAGGATTAACGGCCTTAATTCCGGGGCAGATGATTATATCCCGAAGCCTTTTGACATTGAGGAGCTTCTTGCACGAATAAATGCCGTCTTAAGGCGCGTAACTGCCGATCATTCGCAGGTAAGGATAAAATTCAGGGACATCGAAATGAACATCGATTCCATGACCGTAACCGTAAAGGGCGAGCCGCTTTCTTTTTCAAAGACTGAGTTCATGATGCTCAAGCTCTTCCTTGAGAATCCGGAAAAAGTCATGAGCCGTGATGATATCATCGATGCAATCTGGGGCAAGGGACATTTTATTGACATTAATACGGTTGACGTTTACGTCGGCTATCTGCGTTCAAAAATAGACCAGCCGCTCAAAGCTGAATACATCAAGACTGTCAGGGGAACCGGCTATAAGATGACGAATTCATGAAAAGATTTCATTCGTTTTCCGTCAGGCTTTCCTTCAGGTTCATGCTTCTCTTGACTGCTGCCGTCATAATGCTTTCGGTTGCCTTTGTATTTTTAATCAGGCATTTTATCCGCGGGAGCCAGACGGCAGAGCTTAATTTTGCTTCAGCGGGACTGGCTTACATGCTTGAAAACGGCGAAGACATTGAGCATGAAACGATGAAGTTCCCGTATTATATTGCGTATACGATTTACGAGACTGAAACGCAGAAAATCCTGTTCTGCAACGACCCTTTTATCCCGCTTCTGGATGTTACAAACGGACAATCCCGCACTTACGTAAAGGAAGATTACTTTCTTGACGGAGACCTCAACATACTTTATGTAGCAAATTCCTTCATCAAAGACGGAAGGCATTACGTAATTCAGACTACGCTGAACCTGGACATGGACACTTCGCGACAGTTCATAGAAATGCTCCCGAAGGCAATTCTTCTTGCAATATTTCCTGTCCTGATTATATGTTTCCTTGTTTCACTTTTTATTACCAAAAATACAATCAAGCCGGTCGTCAAAATTACAAAGATGGCAGGAACCATTTCAAGTTCACATCTTGATACGCTGCTTCCTGTAAGCCGGGCAGAAAACGAAATCGACATGCTTGCAAAGGCATTCAACGAACTGTTCAGCCAGCTCAAAAAGGATTTTGACCGTGAGAGGCAGTTTACGAGCGATGTCAGTCATGAACTTAAGACTCCTGTTGCAGTAATTGCCGGACAGACTAACCTTCTTTTGAGATGGGGCAAGGAAAATCCCGGTCAGCTCGAAAAATCCCTGAACATAATAAAGGACGAAACCAGATCCATGCAGGCAATTATCGATAACCTGCTTCAGATTGCACGTATTGAAAACGGAAGGATTAAGCCTGTATTTGAGAAAACAAATCTGAATGACTTCTTTGAACGCCTCAAGCAGGAATTTGCAGTATATTCACCGGATACAGAAATTTCGTACGGCGTAGAATCAGGCTCAGAAGAAGCAGAAACGGATTATGAACTTATGCACCAGGTATTTACGGTAATAATTCAGAATTCAATTAAGTTTACAGGAAAAAACTGCGTCATAAAGCTTGCCGCATACACGGAAAAATCGAGGCTTGTCCTTGAAGAAAGCGACAATGGTCCGGGTTTTGAGGATGATAAAATTGCGCATGTATTCGAGAGGTTTTTCCGCGGAGATGAAGCGCATGCACGTTCTGCGGGAGGCTGCGGGCTTGGCCTTAGCATTGCAAAGACGATTGTAACTGCCCTCGGCGGAACGGTTGAAGCCCTGAATACGCCGTCGCACGGGGCAAAAATAAGAATAACCCTGTAAGCACTCAACTTTAATCCATTGTGAAAAACATGCTAATCCGATAAAATCACATCTATGATTAAGATTCAAAAATATGCTGAAATTGAGCCGGATTTTTTTGACGGACGTGATTTCGGCGGTTCAATTGATATTGTAAAGGACGTACTTTCAGACGTAAAAAAACGCGGTGATGAGGCTCTTAGCGAATACGGAGCAAAATTTGATGTTTCTGCACCTGCATCACTTGAAATTCCTCAGAGCGAACTTAAGGCAGCTGCAGAAAAAATGCAGCGCGAAAATCCTGATCTCTACAGGGCAATTGAATACAGCCACGACCTTGCGCTCCGCTTTGCAAAAAAGCAGCGTGAATCTTTTGATGACTTTGAAATTGAACTTGAAGACGGAGTTTTTACCGGTCAGAAGAATATTCCGGTTGACCGTGCCGGCGTTTATGTACCAGCCGGAAGGTTCCCGCTCGTATCGACAGTTGTAATGACAATCACACCTGCAGTTGCAGCCGGCGTAAAGGAAGTAATTTTGTGCACTCCGCCGCGCGTTCATCCTGATGACAGGGCAGCTGCTGAAAAGGCAGGACTTGGAGTTCCGGGAAAGCCTTTTACAGGCGGCAAACCTTATGCTGATGAAAACATCATGGCTGCTGCATATATCTGCGGAGTTACAAAGGCTTTTGCATGCGGCGGTTCACAGGCAATCGGCGCAATGGCATTCGGAACACAGTCAGTTCCGCGCACGGATGTAATTGTCGGACCGGGAAATAAATTTGTTGCAAAAGCAAAAAAACTCGTTTACGGAACAGTCGGAATTGATATGGTTGCAGGTCCGACGGAAGTCTTTATCATTGCAGATAAAAGCGCAAATCCGGCATGGGTCGCTGCAGACCTCCTTGCTCAGGCAGAACATGATATCGTTGCACAGCCGGTTATGGCGACAGATTCAAAGGAACTCGCAGACGCTGTTGCAGAAGAAATCGAAAAACAGCTTGCGGTTCTTCCGACAAAGGCAACTGCTGAACAGAGCATAAAAAACTGCGGAAGAATCATTCTCTGTGACAATCTTGAACAGGCAGCAGAAGCTGCAAACCGCAAGGCTCCGGAGCATCTTGAGCTTGCAATGGAAGACGGCACTGAGCGTGATAAAATTGCTTCGCTCGTACATAATTACGGATCTCTTTTTATCGGCCACGGAAGCGCGGAAGTATTTGGAGACTATGCTGCAGGCCTCAATCACACACTCCCGACATCAGGAAGTGCAAGGTTTACGGGCGGACTGAGCGTAAGGGTATTCTTAAAGACGGTAACAACGCTGAGGACAATCCCGGGTTCAAAAGGTGCGGTGGCTTCGGCAAATGCATCAGGCGTTCTCGGTGATGCAGAAGGTCTTGCAGGTCACGCAAGGGCAGCAAGAATCAGGCTGGGTTAAAGAAAAACGCTCACTTCAACTTAAGCCGCAGACCGAAGCAAACTGAAAAATTTTCAAGGATAAGACCGGAATCCTGCCCGCTGTTTCTGAAGCGATTCTCTTTAATCCCTTCAAAGGTATCTGCATACAGGGTTCCTCTGGCAGCTTGAAGAGTAAAAAGATAATCTGTATTTAATGTAAGGGTAATATTTTTCCCTGCTGCATAATTAATGCCTGCTCCTAAGTTCAGGACATTGAAATATGAAAACTGAATCATTCTGTAATGTTTTTTGAATAACTTCTTTGTATCAGAATCCTGTGCCGTATGGGAATCAACTGCATAAAAATAAGAGAATGGTGACAGAAGAATATTAAAATTCATGGAAAATCGTGACACAGGAGAAAATTCAGCCTTAACGCCAAAAAAAGTAAGGAGTGAATGCCTGTAATACTCAATAGGCCCCAGTCCTACAGTTACATATTTGTTTTTTTCATCGCTCCAGTAAGTATACGGCAGATGCTGTGCTTCATCATCAGACCACCAATGCATCTGTCCGTCAGAAGTATACGATGACTGACCATACCAGCCTTCCGCGCTCTGGCGTTCAAAAGAATCAAAATTATACCGCAGGCCTATAATGGGAGAAAATTTAAACTTCAAATCCGTCTTAAAGTCATAGTACATTTTTATAAATGCTTCATAATTACTGACTGCCTCATTTGTACCAGTTGAATAAGTTGTCTTCATGGAATAATCATATATGTTAAGCCAGTCTGAATCCCCCATTTTTCCTGAGTTTTGATTGAAAATTGAAGAAGAAAATCCCAAATCAGCATGAAAGTTTTTAAAAGACCCCAGAAGGTTTATCCCGAACATAAAAATATTTCTGTCCCATTCAAGATAAGATCTTTTTCGGGACTCATCGTTTAATTTTGACTGATAAAAAATCTCTCCAAGTGTGCCGTTCGTATATGATACTGAAGGCTCAATATCAAAATTGAAATTTCCCTGCCCGTGAACTTTCGCATTAAGCGGGAATATAATGAGAAATAATGAAAAAATACCTACAAATAATTTCATTTTGACAGGATAAAAAAACAGGGAAGTCGGCTGACTTCCCTGAAATAATTAGAATCTAAAATCTGAATTATTATTCGGCATATTCTACAGGCTCACCATCACCTTCAATATCAGAAAGCGACCATGTTCCCTTAAGAGTACTTGTGCTATATACGTTTGCATAGAAACCAAGATCGAGCTGTGTCATTTCAGAAAGACCTGTAGCAGATGCAGGAATAGTCTTCGTCAGTACAGCAGTAGCTCCACCTTCTCCATATGTTGTATTAGAACCGACTGCAGAAGTTGTTCTTAAAGGATCTGCGGTATAAAACGAAACTGTATATGAACCAGCATCACCAGTACGTCCTTCTGATGTTCCGTCATTTGCTACAACGTTAATCCAAACATCAAAAGATTTTCCTGCTGAAGTCTTTATTGTTGAAAATATAGGGGAAGTATAATCTACACATGTACAAGTAGAACCTGTCTCCCCTGCAACCTTACCATTTGCATCAGCAAAGTCAGTACCAGAACTTAAATATTTACCTGATACTCCAGTATAGTAAGAAATATATCCTGTAACAGTACCATTATCATTGCGTACACCTGCAAGACCAAAGTTATATGTTTTGTCGGAATTCTGAGAAAGTGCAAAAATATAACCCATTACACCGTCACCATTTGCTTTAAGAGCGGTCGTTTCATTAGAGATTTTACATACAGCATCGTATCTTTTAGTCTTAAGAGATTTAAATCCCCTGCTAAAACCAGTAGTGTCATTTGTGTAATTAATACTACAGTTAGATCCACTTACTTCAAGCATTCCATTTTCATCTTCTTCCTCGGCACAACCGGTGAATCCAAAAACAGCCATTGCAGCAACAGTAACTGCTGCCAGAATTTTCCTAGAAAGTTTCATAAATTTAATTCCTCGTTTAAATTTTTGTGATTTTCAGTCCGGCATACGCCAGACATGGAAGATGCATTTCTGCAATTCTTCACCACAAATTTTAACGCAACATTTGAGAAAAATCCAGTTTTAACGAGAAAAAATTAATTCTCCCGGAGTGACTGAATTTCTTCAGCAGAAAGACCTGTCCATTTTGAAATCAATTCAGGAGAAACATTGTCTTTCAGCATTCTGACAGCCGTGTCATGAGCAGCTTCAGTTTTCCCTTCTGCGAGGAATTCTTCTCTTGCCTGTTCTCTTGCTTCTTCCCGCGCCAGCTGTTTTTCTTCTTCAATTGCAAGTGCCCAAACCATATACTGCCTCCTGGAATCAAGATTCTGTTTGAAATACGAAACTCTTTCGCAAATGCGGCTCGCAAAATCGGAATCCGAACCGGTTCCGTTCAGAAGATTAAAGAAAGATTTCGTTTTTTCGTCAAACAGTTTATCACAAGCCGCTGCATTAAAAAAGATTTTATGACACCCGTCGCCGAATTTCAGCGTATTATTTTCCATACAGACTGTTTCAAAGGTGTATACAGGCAGATCCTGTCCAAAAGTGTCTTCCAGGCAGAGAAAGATGATGTAAGTTTCCTTCAGTCTGTCATAGTCTGAGCCTGCTGGAAGATTATCGATATCAATTACGCTCTGATAATACCTTGCCCTTTTGACAAGGTTTTTCTTTCTGGTTGTCTGGATTTCGATATCGAAAATACGATTATCATCTTTTGCATAAACATCAAGCCTGACACCATGTGCATCAAAGGTTTCCTGCATGGTTTGTTCTGCATTGACCAGTTTAAGATGATCAATTTTGATATGAAGCAGCGTCTCCAGCAGTTCCTGACATAAATCAAGATTTGCTGACATTACTTTGCAGAAAACAAAGTTATCCGCCAGCGTAAGTGATTCCCATTTTTCCGCAAGTGTCATTTCTTTTTCGTTTTTCATAAAAACCTCCAGAATATATATAGGCAGAGAAAGATGAAAAACTGCGGTTTTCTGGATTAAAAATGTAAAATTTAAACGGAAGTGAAATTGTATGAATTAAGCTTTACTTCGCCGGAGGTTAAGGTTCGGGTTGTGCCGTCGGACAGCTGTACTATGAGGCCGGCGTTGTCGTCTATGCCTGTGGCGCGGGCCTGGTAGACGGATTTTTCGTCGCCGATGACGGGATGTACGTCAAAGGTCTGTCCGATGAGGAAGGAAAGCTCCCTGTATTCCTGCATTACTTCCTGCGGGTTCTGTGACAGCACACCCAGAAGCTCTCCATAGACCTGTGCGGCAAGCTGTGACTTTGATACTCCGACTGCGGGGTCGAGGGTTATGCTGCCGGCGATGTCTTTAAGTTCTTCCGGGACGGAGTCGGGGGACATGTTTATGTTTATTCCAAGTCCAATGACGGCTGCTTCTATCCGGCCGGTTTCAAAGTTGGTGATTCCTTCTGTCAGGATTCCGCAGACCTTTCTTGAATCTATGAAAATGTCGTTTATCCATTTGACCTGAGGGCTTAGGTTAAGAAGGGTTTTGAGTGCCCTGCATACTGCGACTGCGGCAAAGGCGGTTATCCTTGCCGGATTTGTAATTCCGCCTTCGGGAGCATAAATTACGCTCATGTAGATTCCGTCATTAGAAAAGAAACTCCTGCCGAGCCTTCCGCGGCCTGCCGTCTGTCTTGAACTTATAATGAGGGCGTTGTTATATTTTTCTCCCGCTTCTGTCAGTTCTCCGGTTAACGTACGCAGGTCGCCGCAGCCTGAGAGAAGCTTTTTTGCATATGTGTTTGTTGAATCTATCTGTTCAAAGACTTCTATGTGGTTTGTGCAGAGCCCGCTGAAGGATTTTGTCAGGGAGAAAATAAGGTTTTCACGGGAAAGTCCGGTGCTTTCGGCTGTGAGGATGTATCCGCCGTTTGTGGTTCCTTCAATGGAAAAGCCCTTTTCGCGCAGGGAATTTACTGCTTTCCAGACTGCAGTGCGGCTTACGGAACATTCTCCTGCAAGGGTTTCTCCTGAAACTGCCTTGTTTCTGTTTTGCTGAAGTATCTGAAGGACTTTCTCTTTTGTCGTCATGATTAAAGTATAGCATTAAAGGCGGATAAAAAAAATCCACTCCGTTTGTGGAGTGGATTGCGTCAGGGATTGCAGCCCCGTCAGTTGCCGGTTTAACGGCAATGAGCGTCAGCGAAGGGCGAAAAGCCCGGCCGTCTGCGGAAGCAGACGGAGACGCCCGTTTTATTATGAAGGCTGTTTTCCGATGTAAGCGAGGATACCGCCGTCTACATAGAGGATGTGGCCGTTTACAGCGTTTGAAGCGTCAGAAGCCAGGAATACTGCAGGACCTGCGAGTTCCTCTGGGTCGAGCCAGCGTCCAGCCGGTGTTTTTGCACAGATGAATGAGTCGAACGGATGTCGGCTGCCATCTGGCTGTTTTTCGCGGAGAGGAGCTGTCTGTGGAGTAGCGATGTA
>DGTU01000193.1 GCA_002394465.1 Treponema sp. UBA4328
TGTAAGTTTTTTTGTCATTTTCATAAAAATACCTCCTGGGGTTTATTTTAATCGGTTCAATATCTTAAACCAATGTATTAACTGTTTGTTACAATTTCTAAAGTTATTTTTTCTTCTCTTCAGCAAGCTTTGCCTTGTAAGCTTCTTTCTGCTCTTTTGACCACATGAATTTCGGATCAAATGCATTGAGAAGTCCCGGAATAACCGTCATTGCAAGCGTTGAACTTGTGAACATTACTACTGCTACAAGTGCTCCGATGTAGCGCAGGATGATGAACCTTGAGAAAAGAAGTACACAGAATCCAAGTCCTACTGCAATTGCATTCGTGATGATTCCCTTTCCGCTGGTGCTGAAGGTTTTCTTTGTTACTTCTTCAAGGTCGCCTGTCAGTGCGCGCTGTGCCCTGTAGGTTTCCATAAAGTGAATCGTGTAGTCGATTCCGACACCGATTGCTACTGAAGCGATGATGCTTGTACACAGGTCGAGTGCGATACCGGCATAACCCATTACCATGAAGTTAAGCAGGATTGTAAGTCCGAGTGGAATTGCACCGATAAGTCCTGCCCATCCGCTCCTGAATGAGAGGGATATGATGATGAATACCATTGCAAGTGAAAGGAAGATGCTGACTGTCTGGCTGTTAACAACCATTTTTGTCATCATGTATTCCATTTCACCGTTACCTGTTGCTTCGAGGCTGTAGCCTTCAGGGAAGTATTTAGCTGCATATTCCTGTGCATCCTTAATGATGGCTTCAGTTTCTGCCGTGCTGTGGCTTCGGAGCTGAACCTGTATGCGGATTGAATCCGGTTTCTGTGTCGTCATGTTGTTTGCAAAGCGTGCAATCTGGTCGCTTGCAAGGAGCATGAGGTACTGGCTTACGAGGTTACCGAGTTCTTCGCGGCTTGCTACAGGGTATTTTGCAACATCATACGGAACTTCATAGTAATCAAGTCCGTTGAAGTTAAGCTGCTTTTCAAGTTCAGTTACAATCTGATCTACATTTGCACGTTTTCCGCCTGCATTTGTATATGCTGCATGGAGCATTTCAAGTCCCTGCTGAACCGTAATCTTTGATGAAAGTTTCTTTGCATATTCAATGTTAGGATCAACGTATTCATCCGTGGTCTTTGCAATATCTTCGAGTGAAGGAACGTGCATAACCTGGTTCATCCTCTTGATGAAGGTTGTGAATGAAACAATCTTTCCGATTCCATCATGGCGTGCAAGAAGATAATCCTGGAGTCCGTCAACCTGCTTGAGGATTTCAGGATTTGTAAGAAGATAGTGCTCTTTCGGTGCTTCCGTTTCTTCAGCAGTGCCGGCATCTGAACCGAATCCAAAGTCGTCTGTGCCTGCAGAAGCAAAATCCCCGAATCCGAAGTCATCACCTGAAGTTCCGAAATCAAAATCACTTGAAATCGTATCTGCTACTGATTCTGCTGCACCTGTATCTCCGCCTGAGAAGTCAAAGTCTCCGGCAATTTCATCGGCAACGGAAGCTTCCTGTTCCTGTGAAGCAGGTTTTTCGTTTCCGTTGATGAGGAGATAGAGTGTATTTGAGCCGGCAAGATGTTCATCTACATATGTTATGTCCTGGCGGAATTTACTGTCGTTCGGGAAGTAGTTAACGAGTGCCGTATCAACAATAAGCATTTTGAATCCTACTAATGCAAGGATAACGAGAATGAGCGTTGAAATTACGAGGCGTGATTTTGTTCCCGAGAAGAAGTGGTAGATAGTGTAAAGTGTAGAACTTGTTGCTTCTTCTGCGCTCTTTCCTCCGCGGCGTGAAAGTTCACGTTCAAAGCGCATTTTAATTTTTGCAGAGAGCGATTTTTTGCTCTTTCTGTTCTTTCCGACCCTGCTTACAGGAGTTACGTAGAGAAGGCACGGAATGAGTGTTGCTGAAAGGAGAAGTGAGAATACAACGCCTGCTGCTGCAAATACTGAGAATGATTTGAGCGGCATGATCGGGCTTGTGATGTTTGAAATGAATCCTGCTACCGTTGTAACGCCGGCAAGAAGAACTGCAATCCAGACATCCTTGAGTCCGTATACGATTGCATCGGCGTGTTTTTCCTTTGTCATTTCACCTTCAACCTTGTCGAGGGCGATATAGTAGTGCGTCAGGACGTGGATTCCATATGCTGAACCGCAGGCAACCAGACAGACCGGAATTACGCTTCCGATGATTGTAAATGTAATTCCCATCATACACATGATTCCGACTGACCAGATTGTGCTCATCAGAACGGTAATAAGGGGGAGAAGGGTACCGCTGAGTGTATGGAAAGAGAAATAGAGTGAAAGGAGAACTACGAGTACTACAAAAGGAATGAGTACTACAAGGTCAGAAATCATGAAGTTATATCCGTCATCACTGAGTACCGGGTCACCGAAGTACCTTACGTCAAGTTCGTCATGTCCTTCTACTGCTTTCTGACAGATATCCTTAATTGTGTGGAGTGAAGACATCTGCCTCTTTGAATTGAGCATGTCACCGTTTTCATCTTTCGGTTCGAGGGTAATCATCATCTGTGTTGTTTTTCCGTCGTCTGTGATGATTACACGGTTGTACATTTCCTGCCAGTCAATGAGTTTTGATTTGATGGCTGCAATGTCTTCAGGACTTCCCGTATAGTTGTCACCGATAAGGCTTGAAGCTTTAAGTCCGCCGTCTTCGCCTACAACAAAGTCAATGTTTGCGATTGAATCGATGCTTTCAACATAAGGTACATTCGCAATCTGATCCGTCATGTTCTGGAGGATCTGAATGTATTCAGGCGTTACGATTGATTCTCCGGTTGTTTCAACGGAAATACCGAGAACCATCATGCTTCCGAATTCTTCTTCGGTTTTAAGCATGCGCTGATAAGAGTCAGAGCTCTGAGGCATGTACATGCGCACAGTGTTTTCGATGCTGATTGTGCGGAGCTGCCATGCGAAAAAAGCCGTGACTGCCAGACTCAGGATGATTACCAGCCATGAGCCTTTGAGCATTTTCTTTATCATATTTTTCTCCTGTAAAAAGAAATGTAATAAGATTAATGGTTTATCGGTTTAAGTACTTAAACCGATAAACCTAATATAATGACACATCAGTGATGTGTCAAGATTTTTTAAGATCTTTTTAAATTTTAAACCTTAAATTTGGAAATTTCAGTAACAACCTGAGAAATGTTTTCGTTGTTCTGTGTGGTAAGCTCGTTGACCTTCTTCATTGATTCGTTCAGGTCATTTACACCACCGGAGATTTCGCCCATTGCGACGTTAATTTCGCTTGTCATTGAAGAAAGGTTGTTCATTTCTTCGAGAACCTTAGAACTGTTTTCTTCCATGTGGTGTGCACTGTCGCGGACTTCAACAGTGATAGAGTTAATCTGGTTCATTGCGTCGATTACCTGCTTAGAACCGGCACTCTGTTCATCCATTGCACTCTTGATGATGTTTTCCTGTGTCGTAACTGTCTGAGTGTTGTTGAAGATGATGTCGAACTGCTTCTGCATTTCTTCAGAACTGCTGGTCATTGCAACGATCTTTTCGCGCAGGCTCTTCATGATGTCGTTGATCTTTTTACCCTGATTGTTTGAATCTTCTGCCAGAGTCCTGATTTCTTCTGCTACGACTGCGAAACCGGCACCGGCTTCGCCTGCGTGGGCAGCTTCGATTGCGGCGTTCATTGCGAGCATGTTCGTCTGGTTTGCGATGTTGCGGATTACGGCAGATGTTTCAACGAGAACTGCCGAGTCAGTTGCAATTGCCTGTGCCATTTCTACTGATTTCTTTACGACTTCACGTCCGTTTTCTGCAGATTCAGTGAGGAGGGTAACGTTTTCACCGTTCTTTTCGAGGATCTGTGTAACGGAATTGATGTTTGCAACCATTTCTTCTACGGAAGCAGAAGACTGTGCTACGCTTGCTGCCTGGTTGCTGATAGCTTCATTGAGCGTCTTGATGCTGCTTACGATTTCAGTGATGTTTCTGTTACTGTTTTCAACGCTTGCCTTCTGGTCTTCAATCTTTGAACTGATGTTGCTTATGTTGTCGCTGATTACGTTGATTGCCGAGGCAGATTCGCTCATGTTCTGTGAAAGGGATTCACCCTGAGACTGCATGTCGCCTGTCTGGCTGATGACTGTCTTGACCATGCCGGCAATTTTTTTGATGGTGAGGTTGAAGAAGCCTGACATCTTTCCGAGTTCGTCTTCAGTTTTAACCGGAATTTCCATCGTAAGGTCACCGTCACCCTGTGAAATGTTTCTGAGGATGTCCGTAACGTTTACAAGGGTCTTTGTAATTCTTCCTGCGATGAAAATTGATACGAGGAGCGAGAACAGGAAGCCGACTGCAAGAAGAATGAGTACGTTTGAAATAACTGCATTCGTTGCATCGTCGAGAACTGAAACCGGAATGAGAAGTACATAATCTACCGGGTAATAGTCGTTCTGTGCAGGGAAAGGGCGGATTTCTGTAAGTTCTCCTCCGAAAAGCTTTTCGCGTGATACGGTATAATTGCCCTGTGTATAGTCTTTGAGGGATTCGATGCCTATTTCACCGACCGGCTTGACTTCAGTTTCTGTTGCATAAGGGTTGAGGACTACATTGTTGTTTGAGTCTACAAGGAGGAATTTGATGCTTCCCATTGAAGTTTCATCACCGAAAAGTTCGAGGAAGATTTCTGCATTAACTTCAATTGCAACAACTCCAAGAACGTTTCCTTCGCTGTCAGTAAAATTCCTTGCACCTGTGACTACGACTTTTCCATTCTGTTTCTGGTAAATGCAGGAACAGTAAATAATTTCTTCTGCTTCTACTGCGTAGTCGTACCATTCTGCCTTGTCTGCGTCGTCAAATTCACCTTCCGGATAGCTTGTTACTTCTCCTGAGTCATAAAGAATTGTTGCCGAAACAAATGTCGGATTGCTGCTTACGAGATCTTTTGATACGCTTTCTATTGCTTTCGGATCACCTTCGGTTGCTGCCGTTGCGAGCATAGCTACGGATTTATCGAGCTGACCCATGTATGCGGTAAGAACCTGATCCATGAGGTGAACGCTGCTTGAAACGCGGTCCGTAAACTGATTGGCATTTACACCCTTAACTTTAACATAAATTGCAGCACCGAGACCGATAAGAAGAATCGTTGTCATTATAACGATGCTCAGAACGAGGCGCATGAAGATTGAGTGGCGTCTGCTGATAAGTTTTTCTGATGAAGTGTTTGATACGATATCTGACATAATTTTCTCCGTTTATTAAATATTTTAGTAAGCGAATATACAAACATTATAATGCATAAAATCCAAATGTCACTAAATTACTGTCAATAATTTAAATATTTCAATAGAAAATAATTAAAAAAAATAAGGAAAAAGTTGAAATCTGCTTAATACAGGGTTATCATTTATTCAGAGTGTTTTTATGTTTTTTTAATAAAGGCACATGAATCTAAAAATATATTGGGCTGATGACATGCATCTCCCAAAGGAGTTTTTTCATGAAAATTCTTAAAATGGCAGTTACTGCATTTGCAGTTATGGCAATCGGAACGTCTGCTTTTGCAGATGAGGCTTATGACATCGTAAAAAAATCTACGAACCTTCAGGCACCTGAAACCTCAGAAACAGTTATGATTCTGCAGAACATCGAAACGAACGGTACTGTTGAAACACGTCAGATGGATCAGCACGGCCGCGAAGTAAACGGTCTTGTATC
>DGTU01000032.1 GCA_002394465.1 Treponema sp. UBA4328
ACGCGCTCAGCACCATTGATAACAAACGTACCACGGTCTGTCATAAGCGGGATATCGCCCATATAAATGTCTTTCTGGAGGATTGCACCAGACTGAAGGAAATTCAGGTTGATTCTGGCTTTGAGTGGAACTGCATAAGTCAAACCTTTCTGCTTGCATTCCTGCTCAGAAAATTTGATGTTTGCTTCATCAAGTTCATAAAATTCATAATCCAGAGACATGTCACCATTAGGACTTTCAATAGGGAAAGTCGTAGTGAATGCTTCCTGAAGGCCCTTGTTTTCAAGCGGCTCTTTTTTGTCTAACTTTTCTTTCTGAAGAAAACTTTCATAAGAAGACAACTGAATGTCGATAAGGTTAGGAATCTCCATGAAGTTCTGGATATCCTTTCCGTAATACTGACGGTTGATTGTTCGGGATTTGGCGAACATCTCTTACCTCATTTTTTGAATTTGCTTTATGATTTGCTACAAGCTGCAGTATTTTACAGAACCTGCAAAAACGGCCCTCAGCACAAAATCACAAGCTGAAAAAAAGACTATTTAACGACAAAAGCGTACCGAACGAATCGATACGCTTTTTTTTTAGATTGCTGCAGGAAACCTGTAATTTCCTGCTGTTTTTGAGGCCCCGTTAATTAAGCAGAACCTCAAAAATTCCTTATTTCTTAGAAGCTTTAGCTCCGGCTTCTTCCATCTTCTTGATGAGCTCGTCAGCATCTGCCTTAGAAACACCTTCTTTAAGTGTCTGTGGAGCACCTTCAACAAGAGTTTTAGCCTCACCAAGTCCGAGACCGAGAGCTTCTTTAACTGCCTTGATAACAGCGATCTTTTTAGCTGCATCGAAGCTGTCGAGAGTTACTGTGAACTCAGTCTGTTCTTCACCACCGGCTGCTGCGCCGCCAGCTGCTGGACCTGCTGCTACAGCTACTGCTGCTGTAACACCGAATTTTTCTTCCATTGCTTTTACGAGTTCTGAAGCTTCGAGAACTGTCATAGAAGCGATTGCATCAAGAATCTGATCATTAGTAAGAGCTGCCATATTATCTTCTCCTGAATAGGCATGTTTGATTATTTTTAATCAAACTAAAAAAATCATGCGGTCAGAACAAACTGAACTGATTATTCCGCATTTTTATAATGGTTGTACGAACAGTCGACAGCAATGAAGCCTGAACGTACTTCACAAAAAGACTTAGTTAGCGCCTTCCTGTGATTTTTTATCAACATAAGCCTGCAATGTAGCGGCAAGTTTCTGAGCCGGTCCATTGATAGCAGACATAAGCATAGCGATAAGCTGTTTCTTTCCTGGAACCTTTGAAAATGCTTCAATCTTAGCTGTATCGTAAATCTCGTTAGCGATGTATCCGCCTTTTACTACCAGTGAAGGAGCATCTTTAGCAAAGTCAAAAAGAACTTTTGCAGCTTCGTTGCTGTCCTCTTTTACCATAGCAATAGCTGTCGGTCCTTTAAGGTAATCAGCAACATTTTCTACTTTCATCTCATCGAAAGCAACTTTAGCAAAGTTGTTTTTCATTACTTTGAGAACCGCATTCTTCTCACGAAGCTTTCTGCGGAGCTCTGTAATCTGAGCAACGGTCAAACCTCGGTACTCAGTAAAGATGAAGTCATTATAGTCAGACAAAACTTTCTTTGTCTCTTCAATTGCTTCTGTTTTAGCAGCCTGGATCTGTTTTGCAAGAATAGCCATAAATTATGCCTCCTCCTTGAAGTCTACCCAAACGCCTGGGCCCATTGATGAACTTACAGAAACTGAGCGGATATAGTCAGATTTTGCATCTGCAGGCTTCTTGCGGTCAATTTCAGAAAGAAGAAGCTTTACGTTCTCAGCAACTTTATCAGCATCCATAGAAACCTTACCAACAGCGATATGAACGATACCTGTCTTGTCAGCACGATATTCTGTACGACCCTTTTTAAGTTCATTAATTGCATTAACGATGTCATTTGTAACAGTACCAGTCTTCGGGTTAGGCATAAGACCCTTGCGTCCGAGAACCATACCAAGACGACCAACATCCTTCATCATGTCAGGAGTAGCAACTGCGATATCAAAATCAAGCCAGCCGCCCTTTACCTTGTCGATGTATTCAGCTGCACCTGCATAAGCTGCACCTGCATCAAGAGCTTCCTTAGCCCTTTCATCAGGACAGAATACGAGAACTTTCTTCTCAGCAGTAAACTGATTCGGGAAAACAAGAGTATCACGAACAGTCTGGCTCTTTCCAAGTTTAAGAGCAACATGAAGCTCAACAGTTTCGTCAAATTTTACGTAATGAAGATCTTTTACAAGAGCACAAGCCTTATCAACATCATAAGATGCCTGAGGATCATACTTTGCCAAAGAAGCACGATAATTCTTTCCGCGTTTCATTATTAAGCCTCCACCTCTACGCCCATACTGCGTGCAGTACCAGCGATGATTTTTTTAGCTGCCTCAAGGTCATTTGCGTTAACATCCGGCAGTTTTGTTTTTGCGATTTCTTCAAGCTGAGCCTGAGTAAGTTTGCCAACTTTATCGCGAAGTGGATTTGCAGAACCTTTTTCAAGTTTAAGTGCTTTCTTGATAAGAACTGCGGCAGGAGGTGTTTTAAGAATGAATGTAAAAGACTTGTCCTGATAAACTGTAATAACAGCAGGGATTACAAGTCCTTTCTCCATGTTCTTTGTGCGTTCATTGAACTGCTGACAGAACTGTGGAGCAGAAACACCCTTTGGTCCGAGAGCAGGTCCGATTGGTGGAGCAGGAGTTGCAGCTCCAGCCGGTGCCTGAATCTTGAACACTTCTACAATTTTTTTTGTAGCCATTTTATAGCTCCTTATATTGGTAGTGAACTTATTAAATTAAGTTCTAACGGAATGCCTATGTCCGACGGACTTACATTCCTCCCAAAAACAGGAAAAACACCACATAAAAGCGGTGTTACCTTTTTGTTACTAAATTAATTTTTCAACCTGAGTGAGGTCAACTTCAACCGGAGTTTCACGTCCGAAGATCTGAACGATAACCCTAAGTTTAGCCCTTTCAGCAAGAACTTCATCAACTGTACCGCTGAATGAATTAAAGGCACCCTCAGTAATCTTAACCTGGTCACCAACAGAATATGTCTGCTTGATCCTGACAACCTTATTGTCACCCTTGATATCACCTGAACGCTGAAGAAGGTTTGTAGCCTCATCTTTTGTAATCGGGCGCGGACGTACGTTAGGATTTGTTCCGACAAAACCTGTTACACCCTGAATTCTGCGGATTAATGAACATGTATTCTTCCAGCCGATTTCAGGAAGATCCAGTTCAAGCATGATATATCCTGACAAAAATCTGTTTTTCCTGACTTTCTTTTTTCCGTCTTTAATCTCTACAACTTCTTCTTCAGGAACTTTTACGTCACAGACAACATTAGGATCAAGTTCTCCGGCATCAAGCATTGAACGGAGAGTTCTCTCAATCTTCTTCTCGTATCCTGTATAAGTATGAACGATATACCAACTCTTAGACATCAGTTTAAGCTCCGAATACAGTTTCCATTCCGAGTGTAAAAAGAGCGTCAAGTCCACCAAGAATGGCAGCAATAATAATTGTAGAAACAATAACAACTTTTACTGAAGAAACAACATCATCGCGTGAAGGCCATACAACCTTCCTCAACTCAGCAGCACATTCCTTAAAAAATCTGAACATATTAAATACCTCTGTATACAATGAAGCTTTTTATCAGGCCCGGCAGGACTCGAACC
>DGTU01000115.1 GCA_002394465.1 Treponema sp. UBA4328
GAACAAGCCACGGACGCTGCAAATTTACTCCTGAACAGTGTACAAGAAGTGCAGACGGAATCCTCATTCCTCCGCCACTCGCATTCGACGTTCTTGAAGCAATTGAAAAGAAACTCCCGGGATTCCCGATCGTACTTCACGGATCCTCTTCAATTCCTGTTGAGTATGTAAAGGAAATCGAAAAATACGGCGGAAAGGTTCCTGATTCAGTCGGAATTCCTGAAGAACAGCTCAGAAAGGCTGCAAAATCTGCAGTATGCAAGATTAACATCGATTCAGACGGACGCATGGCAATGACAGCCGCAGTACGCAAAGTACTCGCAGAACAGCCGTCAGAATTCGACCCGAGAAAATACCTCGGACCTGCACGTGATGAGCTCAAGAAAATGTATTCACACAAGAATATTGAAGTTCTCGGTTCAGCAGGAAAAGCATAATCCTGAATAAAACCCTTTTACATACCCTGCTTTGAGCGTTCAAGGCAGGGTATTTTTTTTACAGAACCTGCTGTACGGAAGAAAGGAATTCATCCTTTATCTGACGGATATTCACTGTCCTGACAAGGGAAACTGCAGCATAGGCAAGGACAAGAACTGTAAGCAGTATCAGTGAAATCTTATAATACCACACTGATTCAATCAAAGCCGGAATAAAAGTTTCAGCCACAATCAGACAGGCATCGCGGAGCGTTTTTTTAGACGACTGTTTGACATATCTATAGAGGATTTCAAGACTTTTCCTTATTCCGAGAATCATGCAGAGATAAAGGACAGGACGTACAAACAGGATAAAGAAAGGATAAGGCTTATCCATGGCAAGCGTTTCATATATGAAGTAGACCGTAAAAAACGGAATTACAAACGAAAGGTATGAATTAAACCTGGTCTGCGTATCATCGCTTGAAAAAAGATAGAAAAAAATCATAAAGGCGATAAGCGGAAACCCGAACGAAAGCCACACATCAAGGGCATACCAGAGGAAACATGAACCGTTATACGGTGAACTGAACATAAAAAAAGCTTTAAAGCCGCTTACGAGGGCTCCTGTAAAAAGTCCGAAAAGAACTACGGTCCAGTTAACGGTTTCACCGGCATTTTTTCTGCTTCTTACATAGAAAAAGAATGAAACCGGGAAAAGTAAAATCATGAATAAAAACATATATAAAAATTATCAGATATTTACTCATCATTCAATAGAAAAAAAACATGCCAAAACAAGTTTTTAACCTAGACACAGTATGAATTTTTCTGCTAATATGTTAGAACTTGTTAAAGTAGGTGTTTTACAAAACACAAGGAGGAACGTTGGCAGACGTAAAAGGTTTAAGGATAAACGAGCAGATTCGTGTACGCGAAGTTCGTTTAATTGATGATGAAGGTGAAAAGAATGGTATTATTGCCACTCGCGAAGCACTGGAATTAGCAAAAGAGAGAAATCTCGACCTTGTAGAAGTCTCACCTAACGCAAATCCGCCGGTTTGTAAAATACTTGACTTCGGTAAGTACCGGTACGAGCAGGAAAAAAGACTCCGTGATTCCCGCAAGAACCAGAAAACCCTTAAGATCAAGGAAATCCGCATGCAGCCGAAAATCGGTTCAGGCGATCTTGATACTAAGGCAAAGCACGTTCAGGAATTTCTTAACGAAGGCAACAAGGTAAAAGTAACCATCCGTTTCCGCGGACGCGAACTTGCCCACACCGAACTCGGATTTGATGTTCTGAACGAAGTATTGAAAAGGCTTACAGAAGGCTCGTATGCCGTAGAAAAGCCTGCCGCAATGGAAGGGCGATTCATGTCGATGACATTAAACGCCAAGGCCAAATAAACTTAGAGGTAATGAAATGCCTAAGATGAAAACCAAGAAAGCCGCAGCAAAGAGATTCTCTTTGACTGGAACAGGCAAAGTAAAGTACAAGAAGATGAATCTTCGTCATATCCTGACAAAGAAATCTTCTAAGCGCAAGATGCATCTCCGTGGTGCAGGAATCCTTTCTGAAGATTCTGCAGCAAGAATCCGCAAACAGCAGCTTCCATACGGCTGATTTTAAGTTAGGAGTAAGAAATGTCTAGAGCAATAGATGGAACAAAACGCAATAACCGCCGTGCAAAAATCCTTAAGCTTGCAAGCGGATTTACAGGACGCCGCGGAACAAACTACAAGGCAGCAAAAGACGCTGTAACTAAGGCTCTCCGCCATGCATATGTTGACCGCCGTGACCGCAAGGGTGATTTCCGCCAGCTGTGGATCGCACGTATCAACGCAGCAGTTCGTGATGAAGGTATCAGCTACTCACGCTTTATCGACGGACTCACAAAGGCTGGAGTTGCAATCAACCGCAAATCTCTGTCAAACATGGCAATCGAAGACCCTGCAGCATTCAAGGCAGTCGTTGACGTTGCTAAAAAAGCTCTTAAATAAACAGGAGCATTAAATGATTTCTTTCGATCAGGTTCTGATTCTTGAACAGAAAGTAGAGAACGCTGTTGCAAAAATTGCACAGCTTAATGCTGAAAATGCTGCTTTACGCAAAAAATGCGCTGAGCTCACAAACGCACTTTCGGCAAAAACGGAGCAGTTCTCGGCTTTCCAGTCTGACCAGGGCAGGATCGAAGAAGGAATCTTAAAGGCACTTGAGCGCCTTAATACTGTTGAAAATGCAGTCCTTACTGCAGCCGGACAGGAAAGCGCTCAGGTACAGCCGGAAGAACCTCAGTTTACACAGCCATTATCAGAAGAACCTGTTCAGCAGGAACAGTCACAGCCGATCGACGCAGAACTTTTCGCAAATCCGGACTTTCAGCAGAACCAGGATTTTAATTTTAACACCATAGAACAGCAGGATAATCAGGATAAAAACACTGAAGAAGACCCTTCAATTCAGACTCAGTTCGATATATTTTAATCTTTCCACCGGAGGAAAATATGGGCGCACTGCAGATAGACACTTTAGGCACAACGTTTACGATTCAGGCAAATGAAGACGACGCATACCTGGAAAAGCTTCTCGGCTACTACAACAAGCTCGTAACCCATATAGAAAAAAGCGATTCCCTCAAATCTCCGCTTCACGTTTCAATCCTTGCAGGAATAATGCTCTGCGATGAACTTTACAAGGAAAAATCAAGGAACGCATATTCACAGTCAGCTTCAGGTGATGAATCTTCGGTTCAGGACCAGGAAGAACTTGAAAGACGGACTGCAGGAATGATCGAAAAACTTACACAGGCATTATCCTGATGGCATATAAATTCAAGGTCTGGATTGATGCAGATTCATGTCCGGCACGGGCACGAAAATTTATCCTCAATTTCTGCCGCACAAAAGAAATACCGCTTAATTTTGTTGCAAACAGGGAAATTCCGGTTAAAGATGAAGGTCCCCTGTTCAAAATGATAACCTGCCCTCAGACAAAAAATGCTGCAGACGATTACATTACTGCTCACGCCGGACCGAATGATTTTGTAGTTACGCGTGACATTCCTTTTGCAGCAAGACTTGTTGAAAAAAAGATAAGCGTAATCAATGACCGGGGAACAGTATTCACCTCAGAAAATATCGGTGAAAAACTTTCAGAAAGGAATTTTAACCTGAATATGGCAGAACTCGGATTTACAGGCGGCAGAAAATCAGATTACAGTGACAAAGACTTTAAGAAATTTTCAAACTGCTTTGACCGGGAAATATTTAAAAACATGACGAACGAAACATATTCGCTCAAATAATCCGTTTTTATTCGTCAGGATTCTGAATGGCTGCGTTAATTGCACAGATGCGGTCTTTAACCTGCATGAAGGCAAGTACGACTTCCGGATCAAACTGAGAACCAGCGCAGTTCTGGATTTCCTGGAATGCAGCTTCAATAGGCCACGGATCCTTGTAGCATCTTCTGTGGCTGAGCGCATCAAATACGTCTGCAACTGCAACAATCCTTGCTGCAAGAGGAATTTCATCACCGACAAGACGAGGAAAATCCGGTACAGGCTTACCGCTTTCGTATTTTGTATAGTCAAAAGTTCCAGGATAACCGTGTTCACTTCCGTCAAACCATGCATGATGATGGAGTGCAACATCCCGTGACATTTTTCCAAGTTCCGTATTCTGATCTTCAAAAAGCATGGCACCGATACAGGTATGCCCCATCATGATATTGCGTTCTTCAGGAGTAAGCTTACCCTCTTTCTTAAGGATAACGTCTGAGATTCCGACCTTACCGAAGTCATGACATTTAGCTGCAATCTTAAGGGTATCACGGAATTTCTGCTGAACCTGATTCGGAATGTGATTATTTACTGCCCAGCGGTCATAAATTTCGATAGAGAAACTTGAAACGCGTTCTACATGAGGATAAGTTTCCTTTGGATCGCGGTACTGGGCCATTCGCTGCATAGACTTGATGATGTTGCTTGTATCGTATGCATGCTGAAGTGCATGACTTGCATCCGCAGCAAAATGAGTAATGTAAAGTTCCGCATCATCATCGAAACCTACAATATTGCCGTTTTCATCCTGTGCATTGATAATCTGCAGGACACCGAGCGTAACTCCGCCTGCAATTTTAAGCGGAAGCGTCAGCATTGATTTTGTGCGGTAACCTGTCGTAATGTCAGTTGACTTGTTGAATGAATATGAGGTTCCTTCCGGAATATTATAGCAGTCCTTGATGTTGATTACGTTGCCGGAAATTGCTGCATAACCCGCAATTGATTTGTCAGTAATTGGTACGGAGAATGCAACATACGGAAGCTTGTCACCGAGTGAAAGTTTTCTGAGCTGAGTATCATTCTGAGCATATTTAATCCTGAGGTTGCCGTTTTCTATTACATAAATAGAGCCGGCATCAGCATGAACAATTCCCCTTGCTTCTGCAAGAAGACGTTCAAGGAGGACATCCATATCCTGAATACCGTTAACAACCTTTTCAAGCTCAATTATTGTCTGTAATTTCTGTTCTCGGGAACTCATATATTCTTCCGTTAAAAATACTATTATAATTTTAACCTAAAAAAACAAATAATCCAATACCAATAACAATTTTTTTGTTTTTTGACATTTCACCCGCTGCGGCTTCGTTTTTTAAGAAGGCAGAAATAAAGCGGACCTGCACCATTCGAACGGTCAGGAAGAACATGTGCCCCGTACAAAGTTTTCTCACATTCAGGAAGTGAGGAATGTGTAAATGAAGCATAATCAAGCGAAATACGAGGCTCCCTTAACTCTGCATCATCAAATTTTTTAAGCAGGCGGGCAACAACATTGTCATTTTCATCCGGTGAAAGTGCACAGGTTGAATACAGAAGATAACCGTCCGGACGAAGCATGCGCCAGGCTGAAGACAGAAGTGCCCACTGGGCCATTGAAAGCGTCTTTATTCTTGAAGGCGACCACTCATCAAGATACTTAGGGTCGGCAAGAACATGTCTCTCAGAAGAACAGGGAGCATCAAGAAGTATTGCATCAAACTTTTCTTCATTTTTAAGGCACATGACTGCCCCGTCCTTACAGGTTACGGTAACGCGTTCCTGAATTTCAAGAGAGAGACAGTCACGGACGGTATTTAAAAGACGGTTTTTGCGTTCCGGTGAGCGTTCATTAGAAAGAAGATGTGCTCCGGCATTCATATTGGAAGCAAGAACAAGGGTTTTACCTCCCGGCGCTGCACACAGGTCAAGAATGTCAGATGCATTTTCCAGCGGAAGGGAAACGGCAGCACGTACGGAGCCGGAATCAAGAAAATACGTTTTTTCACCGCCGGCATTCCATTCGGCATAGTCGCTTTCAAGTGAAAAGGATTCTTTTAATGACTTCCAGCGTTCTCCGAAGAGGTTTGAATACCAGACTTCAAAACCTTCCGCACCGCTTAATTTTTTGTTCCTGTCTTTCTGTTTCATCTAATTGTATACTTCCATTCCGTCTTTAAGATCTTCGTTAAAGCGCTTTTCATCGAAAGCCGGATAATTTTCTTTGAGACAGACTGAAAAAGAAATCTTTCCGTTTTCATCCGGAGGATTTTCCTTAAATTCAAGAATGCCTGCCCTGATTTTATAGCGGATTACATTCTTCACTGCCCTGTCAATTTCTCCGGCAAGGCTTTCATCCTCTTTTGACTTTGAAAGCAGTATGCCTGCTACATGTCCGAAGCGTTTTTCTGAAAGCATGATTACGTCAACTCCGGCACTGATTGCCATAACCACGGCTTTTTCCGGCGGGTATCCGTTTTTTGCGAGAGCCCCCATGAATATGTCATCTGACAGAACGAGTCCTGAAAAGCCGAACCCCTTCCGTACGGAAAGTAAAATCCAGTCCCTTGAAAAACATGCAGGCACATCACCCTCTTCCTGAAATTCATTCGGAAAATCAGCTTTCATGATTGCATGGCTCATTAAAACAGCACTTGCGTCAGGCAGAAGTTCTTCAAACGGCTTGAAATAGGAATCCCGCTCATTAAGGGAATAAGTAATTTTCGGAAGACCTATATGAGGGTCTGTTGAAGAGTTACCCGGAAAATGCTTGAGGACTACGCCGATTCCGTTTTTCTCATAGGCTTCAACGGCAGTTTTTCCGTATGAAAGGACATTTTCAAGGTTTCCGAAAGTACGGGTCCCCAAAAACTCCCTGTTTGATTCATTTTCAACCTCTACAACAGGAGCAAGATTCATGTGAAAACCGAGGTTTCTCATCTGCCGTGCCTGTGCCGAATACAGGCGTCCGGCTTTTTCCTGCGTCAATGATTCTGAGACTTTTTTCTGGCTCCAGAGAACTCCGGTAAGGCCGCGCAGCCTGTTTACATCTCCGCCCTCCTGATCGACTGCAACAAACGGAGGGATATTCTCATTTTCAAGATAAAAATCGCGGATTGACTTTATATAGCCGTAAGTCTCTGAAGGCTCCTTTGAAACGTTATATGAAAAAAGAAGAACTCCGCCCGGAACAAGGGGACTTCCTTCATCGTTCTTTCCGTAAAGAGTTCCCGTTCTTTCGACGGCATGATAGCTTGTGCTGCCTTCAATATTTACAAGGAAAAGCTGGGATATTCTCTGTTCGTCAGAAAGGGAGGCCGCATATTCTGAAACGGCTTCTTCCTGAGCCTTAAGAAGGGCCGCCTGATGCTGAGCTTCCAGTTCTTCAGGAGAAGGCGTGCGTCTACATGAAGAAATAAAGGCTGAAATCACGCATACGGTAAAAACGAAAACAATTTTTTTCATGCATGAATTGTAGCGGAATAATTAAAAATATGCCACGAGCACAAAACATGCTATAATGTCTTTATGCGAAAAATTACGGTTATCACAGGTGCGAGTTCCGGAATGGGAGCTGAGTTTGCACGGCAGATTTATAACGGTACGGAAAGTACGGAAATATGGCTCATTGCCCGGAGCCGGGAAAAACTTGGTTCACTGAAGGCTGAAATCGAAAAAAACACGGATACTTCTCCGGATTCAGGCGTTATTCCACAGGTCAAAGTCATACCGATGGATCTTTCAGGAAAAAACGGCGTAAACCTTTTTGCTTCCCTGCTCGATGAAGAAAAAGTCCGCGGGGAATTCATGATAGACATGCTTGTAAACAACGCAGGCTTCGGAACATACGGCGAATTTGCCCTGACTCCGCTCGACCGTGAACTTGATATGATTGACCTCAACTGCACTTCCCTTACAGGCCTTGCAGGACTTGTCATTCCGTACATGGACAGGGGCTCTGTAATCATAAACACTGCTTCCCTTGCAGCCTTTCTTCCGCTGGGAAATTTTGCAGTATATGCAGCAACTAAGGCATACGCCCTTTCGTTCTCGGTTGCGCTCGCTGCAGAATTAAAGCCTAAGGGAATAAAGGTCTGTGCACTTTGTCCGGGAAGCGTTTCAACGGATTTTGCAAACGTTGCTTCAAACGGAGCACGCAGGGAAGTCCTTCACGG
>DGTU01000182.1 GCA_002394465.1 Treponema sp. UBA4328
CGCAAAATGTACGGCGGACAGAGCACATACATACCTTTCAAAATCAATCCGTCTGGAGTAATTCCGGTAATCTTTGCTTCATCTTTCCTTCAGTTCCCGATTCAGATTATTGCAAGTCTGGCAGGAAAAGGTGTTGATGATGCTACATCCGGAGATGCTTCTTCATGGCTGATTTCACTTGCTCAAAAATTGTCACCAACAGGTGTTTTATATAATGTACTTCTCGTTTTGTTAATTATATTCTTTGCATACTTCTACACTCAGGTAACCCTGAACCCTACTGAAATCGCAAAGAATATCCGTGAGAACGGTGGTTCTATCCCAGGAATCAGACCTGACAAAACTGAAGAATATATGCAGAAGATTTTGAATCGTCTTGTGCTACCAGGATCTCTGTATCTTGCATTAATCGCAATCATTCCGACAATCGTTCAGATTGCATTCGGATTCCCGCAGTCAGTTGCAATGCTGATGGGTGGAACTTCATTGCTGATTCTTGTAGGTGTTGACCTGGATACGATGAGTCAAATCGAAGCTCTTCTTAAAATGCACCATGCAGATGGTCTTGTTAAGAAGGGTAAATTACGTTCACGAAATCTTTAAAAAATTAAAGTTTTTGTGTTTTTTCTGTAGAATAACAATGGGGTTTTGTGATATATTATTTCACCCGGATTGCAACTTATTGCAAGGTGCCATGATCCGGGTGAACACATTACATTCCCCAGGGGGACTTAAATGAAAGTACGAACCAGCGTTAAGCCCATTTGCGACAAATGTAAGGTTATCAAAAGAAACGGCGTAGTCCGCATCATTTGTTCTAACCCAAAACATAAGCAGCGACAGGGCTAAGGAGTAGCAGATGGCTCGAATTGCGGGAGTTGACCTCCCTAATAAACATGTCTGCATTGCATTGACCTATATTTTTGGTATCGGTCGTTCTGCAGCTAAGACAATTTGTGAAAAAGCAAAGATTGATCCTCAGAAAATGATGAATGATCTTGACCAGGATGAATTGAATAAAATTCGTACCGTTATCGATTCTGAGTATAAGGTAGAAGGTCATTTGCGTTCTGAAATTGGTCTTAACATCAAACGTCTTATGGACATTGGTTGCTATCGTGGTCTTCGTCATCGAAAAGGTTTGCCAGTTCGTGGTCAGCGCACACGCACAAACTCACGCACTCGCAAAGGTAAGAAGAAGACAGTTGCTAACAAGAAGAAAGCAGTCTGAGACGGAGGATTAATTAATGGCTACCGTAAAAAAACGAAAGGAAAAGAAGAGCGTTTACGAAGGAAATGTTTATATCCAGGCAACGTTCAACAATACTATCGTAACGATTACAGATTTGAATGGAAATGCTCTTTCATGGGCATCTTCAGGCGGACTTGGTTTCCGTGGTGCAAAAAAATCAACACCATTCGCAGCACAGAGTGTAGCTGAGACTGCTGTTCAGAAGGCAGTAAGCTATGGTCTTCGTGAAGTACATGTGTTCGTAAAGGGACCAGGAATGGGACGTGAGAATGCTGTACGTGCACTTGGTGCACTGGGACTTAAAGTAAAATCAATTTCTGATGTTACTCCTGTTCCACACAATGGCTGCCGCCCGCGCAAGACACGCCGTATGTAATTGAAGGGGCAAAAATATTATATTTTTGCCTTTAAGATGGTATATCGGATTAACGAGAGTTAATTTGATTATTAAATAACCGGCTCTAATAGAGCCTTAGCCTATATGAGGAGTTCAGATGGCTCGCAAAAATCTGCTTAAAGGTTTTAAGAAACCAAAAGGCATTACATTTGAACATCTTGAAACTAATCCGAATTACGGAAAGTTTACTGCATATCCATTTGAAACTGGATTTGGTACAACAATCGGAAATACACTTCGCCGTGTACTTCTTTCATCAATTCAGGGATATGCAATTTCATCAGTTCGTATTACTTCTTATGATGCAGACGGTGTTCCACATGTAATTTCCAGTGAATTTGAAACAATTCCAAATGTTTCTGAAGATACTCTGGAAATTTTGAACAGTTTAAAACAGATTCGCTTGCGCCTTCCTAACGACACTGAGGAAGATACACTTCTTTTTGAATTCAAAGGACCAGGAACTGTAAAAAGTGACGACTTTGCAAAAGAAGGACAGCTTGAAGTATTTACAAAAGATATGCCTGTTTTCACAATGATGGAAGGGGCTCATCTTGATATTGAAATTCAGGTTGACCTTGGAAGAGGTTATGTTCCTGCTGAAGTAAATGAGCATTACATTGAAATTGTTGGTACAATTCCTATGGATGCAATCTTTACTCCTGTAAGCAAGGTAAAATATGCTATCGAACCTTGCCGTGTTGGTCAGCGTAACGATTATGATAAGCTTGTTCTTGAAGTATGGACTGACGGTACAATAAATCCGGAAGACGCATTGGCAGAAGCTGCAAAGATTGCTAAAGATCATTTCTCAATTTTTGTTAACTTTAATGATAATGAAGTTGCCGGAAGCGATGAAATCGAGGAAGGTGATGAGAACCTCAGACAGCTGCTTAATACTCCTGTTGAGGAACTTGAACTTTCAGTTCGTTCATCAAATTGTCTTAAAAACGCTAATATTCGCACAATTGGTGAATTGACAAAGAAAACAGAGGATGACATTGCCAAGACTCGTAACTTTGGCAAAAAGAGTCTTACTGAGATTAAGGAAAAACTCCTTGAATGGAATCTTACTCTCGGAATGACTGATTACAGCCACTTGAAGAATGTCAATTTAACTAAGCCAAAGCAGAAGGAAGAATCCAATGAATCATAAGACAGGTTTTAACCCACTTTCACGTACGACTGCACATCGTCGTGCTATGTCACGCAATATGGTTACTTCACTCTTCAGGTTCGAGCGCATTACGACTACCAGCTCAAAAGCAAAGGAAGTTCGCAAGGCTGCAGAGAAACTGATTACACGTAGTAAGGTAGATACAGTTCACAATCGTCGTATCGCTGCAAAGTTCATTCAGGATGAAAAGATTCTGAACAAACTTTTTACAGAACTCGGACCACGCATGAAGGATCGCAAGGGTGGTTACACTCGTATCCTTAAGATTGGTTTCCGTCAGGGCGATGCTGCTGATATGGTAATTCTTGAACTGGTTGACTACAAGCTTCCAAGTGAAGATGATGCTGCTGAAAAGCCTGCTGCAAAAGCAAAAAAGTCTGAGCCAAAGGCTAAGACAGAAAAGGCTCCTGCTAAAAAGACAGCATCAAAAGCAAAGACTGCAAAAAAAGCAGAACCTGCTGCTGAAGAAGCAAAATAAGGAGTATCTTTATGTCTAAAGCACATCGTGGAACTGGTATTCGCCAGGAACCAAAACACGGACGTGGAACATGCCCACGCTGTGGTAAAGAAAACATCAAAGTTCTTTATGAAAAGGAAATTGATGGAAATACAGTAAAGGTTTGCAAATTCTGTAATGCTGCATTGAAAAATGTTGCAAAGAAAGAAGCCAGGTCTGCTAAGGCTGCTGCTGCAGCTGCTGCTCCTGCTGCTGAAGAATCTGCACCTGCAGAAACAACTGAAGCATAATTAAAAGATGCTTTGCAGCCGCTCCCGAGGAATTTCTGGGAGCGGCATTATTTTTTTAAACACCCTTTGATTTTACGAGTTCATCACCAAGGGCAGCAATTTCGGATATTGCAGAAGCTATCTGATTTGAACCTGTTGTTGCTTCTCCAAGCTGCTGTGATATTTCAGATGAAGATTCAACCTGAGCGTTGATTGAGTCGCGGATATTCTGTGAAAGTTCAGTAATAGTCTTAATTGACGTATTTGTAGAAGTGATGAGTTCTTCGGTAATCTTTGCATTTTCGTTATTCTGCGAAACGAGTTCCTGAATTGACTGTGTTGAATTAACGATCTGTGCAGCGAGAGTCTTTACTTCTTTTGCAACAACGCTGAATCCCTTTCCTGCATCACCTGCGTGAGCTGCTTCAATAGATGCATTGAGCGACAGTACATTTGTCTTTTCTGCGATATCATTAATCATGAAGACTGCATTTGAAATCTTATGTGTACTTTCTACAAGGTTTGTGATAGAAAGTTTTGCTTCTGAGATCATTGTATCCGTTGAAGTTACTGTATCTGATACAGTCTGAATGTTTCCTGAAATATTTTTGATGCTCTTCGCGACTGAATCCATAGACTGTGAAATTGTCGAGATATTTCCGGAAATCTTGTTACTTTGTTCTGATACGATTTCAGCTTTTGTTGACATTGTTTCCATTGTCTGTTCAAGTACAGCCTTGTTCTGATTGAGCTGCTGAAGGATAAGTGCTCCGTAGAGTGAACTTGAAAGCTGATCCCTCAATACTGAATAGGCAACGGCCGAAGATGATCCCTGCTGGAAGACAATGTAGCCGATCAGACTGTCCTGGAAATGCAGCGATTCTACAATCAGTGAATAAAAATTAGAAACCGGAAGATATTCATCAGGAATTATCTGTCTGGTAGGGAAGTCAACTCCGCCGTGTCCAAGTTCAAGTCTGTTTCCGTCACGAACTGCAAGAATGAGTTTGCTTGTATTCGGAATCTTGTTTGCTTCATCAATGTAGCCGTCATTGTTGTAAAGGACTACGTATACACCAGGAATATCAAGTTTTGACAGGGATTTTGAAATGATATTCATAAGTTCAGGAATGTCATAGCTTGAAAGCAGGGAAGTACTTGTAAGCCTGAGCTGAGCCTCATATCTTGATTCAAGAAGCGTAGAAAGTTTCTGAGTGCGTTCATCAATTTCATTTATGAGGATTCTTGACTGCTGACAGAGGTTTTCGACATTAATCGTGAGGCCTGTATTCAGACAGACTGCGAGGAATTCATTCCGGTATTCGGAAATGACGTCCTGCCAGAGAACTACATTGTCTGTAAGTGAAAGATAGCCTGTAATAATGTGACTCAGGGTCTTGAGGAAAACTGGCTTTGATCCAGAGGCGGCAAGCAGATCGTCTACAAAAGCATGCGTAAGTGTGGACAGTTTTGCAGATATGTATGAAACAATTTCCTGTGTTCCGTAGCGGTTGGATTCTATTCCGGATGTTACCCTTGCATTGAGTTCGTCCTGCCATTTTTTGCTGGTGATAAGCTTTATGCACTGCTGTGTACATTCTTCAGTATTTTTATTTTTGCGGAACAGGGATTTCTTTGTTTCGGGGTTTTCAGTATTTACATAAACTGCTTTTTTAAGCGAGTGAGACGTACAGCCGCATGATTCAGAAATAATCAGTTTTGAAGAATATTTGTATTCCTGAGGAACTGACCTGCCCTGAATGAGTTCTTTAATGGTATCAAAGGCTTTTGAGCCCTGACCGCGGAACGGCATCTCTACGGTTGTGATCGGAGGATTGCAGCAGGCGGCATCATTTGAGCCGTTGAAGCCGCAGACAGCAACTACCTGTGGTACTGAAAAGCCGCGTTTCTGAAGTTCTTCCTGTGCGCCGATTGCAACATTGTCTCCAACTGCTACAACTGCCTGAAAATCTGTTCCCGGTTTAAGTCCCAGTCTGATAAATTCGTCAATGGCCTTTGCTCCATCACCGACAGTCCATCCGCTAGGCTGGGAAATAAGCTGTTCATTTACCGGAATGTTATGTTCTTTGAGAGATTCAAGATAGCCTTCATAGCGGTCTTTTGCATATACGTGTGCTGCCGGTCCCCTGATGAATGCGATTCTGGTAAAGTTGTGAAAGTCAATCAGGTGGTTCATCAGTTCTTTTTCACCGCTTTTGCAGTCAGTGAGGATTACCGGATGACCGGGAATCTGGAAAGTCATGCACAGAAGTGGAGTGTTCTGAAAGCGGTTGTAGTACTGAATTGCTTCTGGAGTTGCGTCTGATGATGCCCACGAAACGATACCGGCAAACGTGTTGTCATCGAAAAGGTGATATATTATTGAGCCTGTTCCCTGGTTGAGGATTGGTCCCCTGAAGGTGATGACCGGCGTGTTGTCTGCCTTACATTTTGTAACAATACCACGCCACATGTTTGAGCCTGTTGCATCAGTCAGTGAGCGCGTTAAAAATGCAATCGTATTTTTTTTCATAAACTTTTCCCTTTAAATCTTTTTTTACTTAATTACTTATTATATATCGGATTTAAAGGAATGGAAGTTTAAAATAATAAGGGCCGTCTTAGAAAGACGGCCCTGCCGGCATTAAGCTGATTTAATCTGGATTTTGTGCGGGAGAAGTTCAGTCTTGCGCGGGATCCTTACCCTAAGTACGCCGTTTTTGAAGTCAGCGGAGATTTTCTCTTCGTTGATGTCAGAAGGAAGGGTAAAACTCCTCCTGAACTGTGAGAAACGGCGTTCCCTGATGAGATAAGCCGGTTCTTCTTTCTCTGCTTTTTTCTCTTCAGTTTTTGCTTCTTCGGCTTTAGAAGAGATTGTAAGTATGTTGTCTGAAAGTTCGAGGTCAATATCAGCCTCTGTCTTTCCAGGCAGGTCCATGTCAAGGATGTATGAATCCTTGTCTTTTGTTACGTCAACATTCGGAACGGAATTGTAGCTGCCTGTGCATGGCATGTAATCGGTTCCGTTGAGCCAGTCGTTAAAAAGTGATAATGCGTTCATATTGTGCCTCCATAAAGGTTAATTTGATTTTTTATGTCAGACTCATTCTGTCTGACACTTAAAATAAGCAACAGTCGTGCCAACTTTTAAAAATCGTGAAAAAAAAGTGCAATAGGGATAGGAGCAGCGGCGTAAGCCGTCCGCCGGAGGCGGATGGAGCGCTTGAACGCGGAACTGCGGATAGCCCGGAGCGTCCTGTGGACGCTCATTGCCCCCTGTGTCAAAATAACACGATTAAACTGTGTCAAAATTACCCATTAAGTGTTGAAAGAAATAAAAAATTGTTTCATTTATTGATTTTTATTAGGAAATTTGTAAAAAAATGGTTATATTTTAAGTATGAATGTCGCACTGGATGCATTAATGGAAGGGTTTTTCAGGACGTATACTGACCCTTTTACTGCAAAGGAATTTTCGCTCTTTATAAACAGACTCGGGCTGAAAATTTCTGAAGAAGAAAGTGCCGAATATCTCAATGCTGAACCGCGGGTTTTTTCACTTGAAAGACAGCTGTACATTACGCGTGCAGGAGCCTTTACCAATAAATTTTTTAGTTTTAAGCCGCTCCGTCAGGAAGTTGAACAGAATGTTTTTGTTGCTGCAGACAGATGCATTCCTTTTGTAGACAGCGAAGTTGTTTCGTGTCATCTTGTGTTTCTTTACCGGGGCAAACCGCTTCCAAAGAAGATTTTTGAGACGTCGTCAATTGTCGGACGTGACCTTTTTAATTTTTTCGGTGATGAATATGTAAGCCAGTATGTTGCTTCAGATCCTGCAAATGACAGCCTTAAAATTCCTGAAAGGGGATATGAACTTCCGACTAAAATTTTCATTACGGGTTATGACCTTTCCCCGATTCTTAAGGATGTTGACTTTAAGTATGGAGACAGGCTTTTGTGCCGCGTCGTTGACTGGAATAACTGCGTTCTTGAAGTTTTCCCTGAGGTTATACATGAGCTTAATCCTTTCCTGTCGGGTGAAGGTGAACTTGACAGGAGAAAATGGATAGAGAATCTCGAAAGTTATCTGATTGAAAGTTTTGACAGGATGGGGCCCTGCGGTTCGATTGAAGAACAGCTTGCAAATGTATTTTATGAACACGGAAGGGCTCTGTGCTGCCGTCACTGTTCTTCGATACATGAATTTCTTGATGCGTCGAAAAAAGTCGGAATGGAACCTTTCGGAGTTGAAACAAGGCTCTGGTTCAAGGGACAGAATGTTCCTGCTGTCGGTAAGTGGAATGCTTTTGAATGTGACGGAGCAAAACCGACGGGATTCATAAATTTTGAAATGCCTGACTATCTGGTTGACTGCTTTCTCAAAGACCAGCTGTTCGAGAAAAAAGATGACATTGATGCCGTTATAGATAAAATGATTCCGCCGGCACTTGAAGTAACACCCGAAGACAGGCGGGCATTCACATTGCAAATAACGCGTAGAGATGCTATAATCCGAAGAAAATACAATTGGTTTGCGGATTTTGCAATTGGTTCCATACGTCACAGGGCGCTTGAGCTTTATATGAAAGTCGGTGCGCTGGTTTATGACATAGACAGTACCGGCAATAAACTTGATAAATATCCGCAGCAGGAATTAGTTATCCTGAGCCAGTTGTTTGCGCACATAATGAAGATGCTTGAGGTTCTTGCAGATTCAAAAGAGTGCCCTGAGGAAGAGGTTTCAGCAATGACCCTTTCTCTTGAAGGTATGGAATTTAACTTTGAAGATATACGGCTTCAGCTGATTTCGACTGTAAACAAACTTCACGCCGAAGACTTCGAAGTAATTTAAAAAATCAACGGGACTCTCCATCGAATGATGCCGTGGAAGATTTCCTGGAAGAATAAGGCGGATGAAAAAATGATTCCTGATATTAACCTTAGTGATCTGCTGAGCTACGGCGGAGTGTACAAGAATATTGAAGGCTCTGATTACGAGGAAGTTTTCAGGAATATCTGTAACCGGATTGAACTGCCGGAATCACTTACACCGGACATGCTTTACGATGCTCTCTGCGCGAGGGAACAGATTCTTACAACTGCGGTCGGAAACGGAATTGCAATTCCGCATGCACGTGCACCAATGATAAAGGAATTTACGGACCAGAGAATTGCAGTCTGCTATCTCAAGGAACCGATTGATATGGCTGCTCCGGACGGCAAAAAAGTTTTCGTGATGTTCGTTATCCTGACTAGTTCAACTCAGTCTCACATGCAGGTAATTTCACGTCTCGCAGGTCTCCTTAAAAATGATACCTTTAAGTCTGCTCTTGAAAATCAGATTGGTCTTGAAGGTCTTCTGGCACTGACTAACGTTTATTAAAATAAATAGGGGTTATTATGAACTTAAATGGTATTGCTGCCGTTGCAAAATCAATCCGCAGTTTGTCTATTGATGCCATTCAGAAGGCAAATTCCGGTCATCCGGGACTTCCTCTGGGCTGTGCAGAGCTTGCTGCTGTTTTGTACGGAGAAATCATGAAACACAATCCGGCTGACTCTAAATGGGCAGACCGAGATCGCTTTGTTCTTTCGGCCGGACACGGATCTATGCTGCTGTACTCTGTACTGCATCTGAGCGGTTACAAGGTATCGCTTGATGACATTAAGAATTTCAGACAGGTCGGCTCAAAATGTCCTGGTCACCCGGAATTCGGATGGACTGACGGAGTTGAAAATACTTCAGGTCCTCTCGGACAGGGAATTGCTCTTGGAGTCGGTATGGCTATGGCAGAATCAATTCTTGCCGCAAAATACAACACAAAAGCACATAAAATTGTTGATCATTATACTTATGTCCTGACTGGTGAAGGCTGTCTTGAAGAAGGTGTATCTTCTGAAGCCTGTTCATTTGCCGGACACAATAAACTTGGAAAACTCATTGTTTTCTATGATGAAAACAGGATTTCAATTGACGGTTCAACTGACATAACCTTTACGGAAGATATTGCAAAACGCTATGAAGCTTACGGATGGCAGGTTCTGAAAGGAAGCATGTATGACGTTAAGGGAATCCTTAAGCTTGTTGAAAAGGCTAAAAAAGAATCTTCTAAGCCAAGCCTTATCATGCTCAAGTCTGTAATCGGAAAATATGCTCCGAAGCAGGGAACTCCTAAGGTTCACGGCGAAGCACTTGGTGAAGAAGATGTTGCAGCAACAAAAATTAACCTCGGACTTAAGAGTGATGAATTCTTCCAGGTTGATGATGAAGCATATGCATATTTCGCTGACAGAAGAATTGAACTTGAGAAAAGGTACAGTGACTGGCAGGCAGAATTTGCTGCATGGAAAAACGAAAATCCTGAGCTTGCTGCACAGTGGAAGGCATCTTATGAAGGAAGTGAAGACGGAACTTCAGCAGATCCTTCTTACGAAACTGGTAAAATGGTTGCAACCCGTACTGCTTCAGGCGACATGATCAGTGCAATGGGTGAAAGATACTCGTACCTTGTCGGCGGAAGTGCAGACCTTAAGGGTTCGAATAAATCCGGCATGAAATGTGACGGCGGAACTTATACTCCTGAAAACCGCAGCGGCCGTTCAATCGAATACGGAATCCGTGAGTTCGGAATGGCCAGTGAAGCACTTGGTATGAGTACGCACGGCGGAATCAGACCGTTTGTCGCAACTTATCTTGTTTTCTCTGATTATATGAGGCCTTCAATCCGTCTTGCTGCCCTGATGAAGCAGCCGGTTATCTATGACCTTACTCACGACTCAATTCATGTTGGTGAAGACGGTCCGACACATCAGCCGATTGAGCAGCTTGCATCCCTTCGTGCAATTCCTGGACTTCAGGTTCTGAGGCCGGGTGATGCGGAAGAGACTGTTGAAGCATGGCATATGGCTATGAATTCGAAAGATCATCCGGTTCTTTTTTCACTTACAAGGCAGAATGTTCCGGTTTATGCAAAAGAGGATTCTGACTGGAAAAATACAATCAAAAAAGGTGCTTACATCGTAAGAAAGGGCGCTGATAATCCGGACGTTACGGTCGTTGCTACAGGTTCTGAAGTATGCATGGCTCTTGAAGCTGCAGAAAAGGTTCAGGGAAAGAGCGTCCGCGTTGTTTCCGTAATGGATAAGAATCTGTTTGAAGCACAGAATGAGGATTTCAGAAAGTCAATTCTCGGCACCTCTTCAAGGGTTATTGTTGCTGAAGCCGGCGTAAGAAACGGATGGGAATTCTATGTTAAATCTAAGGAAGACCTGTTTACTATAGACAGGTTTGGCGAGAGCGGACCTGCAAAGAAAGTTGCTGAAGCCCTCGGATTTACTGCTGATAAGCTTGCTGAACTGATTCAGAAGTAAAAAAAACAGGCTGACCGGAAATGAAGTTCATTTCATTCAAATCCGGCAGCCTTTTTTTATGCCCGCAGCTATTTTCTGTCAGCAGGTTTGTCTTTATTTTTGCTCAGTTTCCATCCCAGGAGTATAAATACCAGTCCTCCGAGAATCATCAGGAAGCACAGAATCTGGCCTGTTGAAATATTCAGAAGGGAAGTATTTTCGTATACTACGGCACCGTTTCCGCCTATCCTGTAACCAATGTCTGCATCCGGCTGCCTGAAATATTCAATGAAAAACCTGAATAATCCGTATCCGGCTGTATATACTGCTGCAAGGAATCCGTCAAACGGCCGCTTTTTCCTCAAAAACCATAGGATAAGGAACAGTACGATACCTTCGAAAAATGCTTCGTAGAGCTGGCTTGGATGACGCGGCAGGATAACATATTCCTGGCCTTCTGCAATCTTGATTCCGACATTGTCTGCAACCTGGTGCAGCCATTCAACCGGTGCGCCAGGTTTGGTCAGGCTGACGGCCGAGTTTTCCCGGAAGAGCATTCCGACCGGGGAATCAGTTATGCGTCCGAACAGTTCTCCGTTGAGGAAGTTTCCGAGACGGCCGAATGTGTATCCGAGCGGAATTGCAGTTACCATTGCATCTATCCATCTGAGGAGCGGCCGTTTTTTGCGCCTGCACCAGATTATCAGTGCAAGAAGTCCGCCGATAAAGCCGCCGTGATAGCTCATTCCTGCAAGACCCGTAAAATTTCCGTGCGAGTCGAAAGGCCAGAATATGAGCCATGGTTTTGTCCAGTATCCGGTTGAGTAGATGAGGGTTGAAAAAATCCTTGCGCCGAGAAGAAGTCCTATGATTCCGGTTGCAATAAAACTGAAAAGGTCATCTTCCGTAGGATTTTTTTTGTTCAGGCTGTCAGGTCCGGGATTCAGCATTCCTTCCCTGAAAAGTTTTCTGAGTATTATATATGCCGTTACAAATGCAAATACATACATCAGGCCGTACCAGCGTATGTAACTTAAAAAAGGAACACCGGGAAAAACTTCCTGATGAATCCAGTCAGGATATTTAAAATAAAGTGGAAGCATATAAATTAAACCTTAAATCCCTGCTCGGCTGCCCTCAGAATCTTGGACTTGAGCATGATGTTTTCATTTTTGAGCTGATTGAGTTCGTACTGCTGGGTTTTGATAATTTCTGCAAGTTCGCTTGTAGAAAGGGCACCGGTTCCGATAAGGTCCTCAACATAGCTCATCTTTGCGCTGAAATCGTCAACGGCTTCTTCCGATGCCATCTCGAACGTCGTATCATCGTCAAATTTTGAAGTTTCGCTCTGAAGGATTTTTTCTGCAACCCTGAAAATTGCCTGAGAAAGGACTGCCTGCGGCTTGTAGATTATTACAGGAAGCCTTGAAGAAAGAGCCCTGTCCTGAAGTGCATCCCTGTACATTACACCGAGTGATTCAACTTCAATTCCGAGATACTGCTGGCATGAACGGCGGATTTTCTGTGCCTTGTCAGCGTCTTTCGGTTCATCAATCATGTTTACGATAAGGCGCGGCTTGAACTGCTTCAGCCGTTCCTTGAATTTATGTGCATTTTCAGGATCTACCATTTCAAGTGCTTCTACGAGTTTAGGAATGTAAAGGCGCTGGAGTGAGGCGGCATCTGCACGGAGTTTATCAAGGTATTCAGCTGCTTTCGTACCTTTCTTAAATGTTGCGGCCATCAGACGGAATACGGCGTTTTTAAGGAAAAGGTATCCGTTAAGGGTTGCCGTTACGGTCGGTGCCGTTACAACTATTCCCTGAGGTGAAAGCAGGAACAGATCAAGAATCGTAAGGTGAGTTCCTGCTCCCAGGTCTATGATAAGGTAATCAGCATCCAGTGAATTGAAATGCTTGATAAGGGAATTTTTCTGATAGATTTTGAGTGCGCTGAGGCCTGTAATTTCCGTGTCGCCGGCTATAAAGCTTACGTTCGGATAGTCAGTCGCCTGGATGATTTCTTCAAATTTGTGTTCGCCGGAAAGGAAGGTGCCGATTCCGACTTTCGGTGAAATCTGTCCGATTACAAGATGAAGGTTTGAAGCTCCAAGATCGAGGTCTGCGAGTATTACTTTTTTACCTGCCTGCCCGAGGGCTATGGCTAAATTTGCGGAAAGAAGGCTTTTTCCAACACCGCCTTTTCCACTTGCTATTGGAATTATCTGCATATTTATATTATATCATAGGACTTGCAAATCGCCAACATTGACCAATCCTTTATAGAAAACTAAAATGTGAATTATGAAAAAATCAAAACTTCTTCTGACAGTTTCTGTAATATTTATATTCGTAACAAACGTCTTTTCTCAGGCATCCGGCAAGCCTGAAACCAAATCATCTTCCAGGGAATACATGGAGCTCATGAACGGAGTATTTGACTTCGTCGAGCGGAATTATGTTGATGAGGTAGACCCTGCGGTTCTGTACAGGGGAGCCCTTAAGGGAATGCTTGAAGCACTGAATGATCCCTATACGCTTTATCTTGACCAGTCGACTTCACGAAGCCTGAATGATACGACTTCAGGTCAGTTCGGTGGTGTCGGCCTTTCAATTTCAAAGCCTTTTTCTTCTACTCCGGACAAACCTGCCTACGTTGAAGTTGCTTCTCCGATTGAAGATACTCCGGGATTCAGGGCCGGAATACAGGCAGGAGACCTGATCATTTCTGTTAACGGAACAGACACTTCAACAATTACGATGGAAGAAGTTCTTGATATCCTTCGCGGAAAGGTCGGCGAGAAAGTTGACCTTCTGATACGCCGCGGCAAAAACATGGAATTTCCTGTAACTCTGGTAAGGGCAATTATTGAAGTGCCTACAGTTAAATACGGAAAAATCGGAAATACAGGCTATCTTAAAATCATAGAATTTACTCCGCAGACAGCAGAACGCGTACAGCAGGCTCTTGATTCATTCGGAAAATCAATAACCGGACTTATCATTGACCTGAGGAATAATCCGGGCGGACTCATAACCTCGGTTGCAGACGTAGCAGACAAATTCATTGACAGCGGAACGATCGTAAGTACAAAGAGCCGCCTTGCATTTGAAAATTCAGTTTTTACTGCAAGTTCAAGAAAAACAACTTTCAAAGGCCTTCCGATAGTTGTACTGATTAACAAGGGAAGTGCTTCTGCAAGCGAAATCCTGAGCGGTGCACTTAAAGACAATCACCTTGCATACCTCGTCGGTCAGAGGACTTACGGTAAAGGTTCAGTTCAGCAGGTAATCCCGCTCAGCGGTACTGACAAGATAAAGATTACTATGGCCCGCTATTACACTCCGAGTGACGTGAATATTGATAAAATCGGTATTCCTCCGGACAGGGAAATCCTGTTCCCGACACTTTCAGAAAAGGGTGAAAAACAGTATGCGGACCTTCTGAAAGACAACGAGGTTGAAAAATACGTCGAGGCTCATCCGAACATGACGGAACAGCAGATAGCTTCATATGCAAAAACCCTCAGGGCAAAATACAATGAAATTGATGAACGCAATCTCCGTAAACTCGTCAGAAATGAAGTTAACAGAAAAGTCGGAACGATGCTGTATGACCTTGACTGGGACATCCAGCTGACAGAGGCACTTTCAATTCTTGCAAAAGAGAATTTCAGTGAACTCGTTAAAAAGACTAAGACCCTGAAAGAACTTCAGGACGAAGTTGAGAAAAAAGAAAAGACAGAAAAGAAATAATGCGACAGTATATTGCCCGGGAAAATTTTGATAAAAGGGGACTCCTGGTCATAAAGGGAAAGGACTTCAGGTACCTCAAGCAGGTACTCCGCCTTTCTGCCGGTGACATGGTGACTGTCCGTGAAACTGACGGAAACCTGCGGAATGCAACGGTATGCAAAGTCTGTGATGCTGACAAAACGATTACCCTTCAGCTGTGTGCTGAAACAGACGGATTTGAAGCAGTCAGAAACATGCCGTCTTCAGAAGATGAAACTGAATACTGGCTTTTTATGTTTGTGCCCAAAAGTTCAAAGTTTGATCAGATTGTCCGGCAGTGTACGGAATGCGGAGTAAAGAGAATAATTCCCGTAAAGGGAGAGTTTTCTCAGTATGGATCTGACAGAATGAATTTTAAGGCAGACCGTTTTGAGAGAATTATAAAGGAAGCGCGTCAGCAGAGCGGTTCTGCAACGGAAACAGTCGTTGATGAGTGCGTTACGGTCTCTCAGGCATGTGAACTGTGGAAACAGAATGACATGCAGGAATCTTTCGGCTGCCTTCTTTATGAGCGTACTGAAAATACTGCAGCATTGCATTCAGCGTTGAGCGGTGACAGAAAAATTAAAAAATGTGCAGTTGTCTGCGGAGCTGAAGGGGGCATCAGTCCTTCTGAAATTGATGAATTTATGAAATGCGGGTTTGTACCGGTTCATTTTGAAACAAATATATTGCGATGTGAAACTGCTGCGCTGTATGGAATTGCAGCCGTGCAGAATGCACTTACGGAGAAAAAATTATGGCAATGCAAAGAATAGAAATCCTCGGTGTTCCGGTTGATGTATGCAAGCCTGAGGAACTTGAAACAGATCTTCTTGATATCCTTCTCAGGCCGGGAACAAAGCAGATTCTTTTCCTGTCTGTATGGGATTTAATCAGGGCAAGGAAATCTGGAAGTGACCTTAACCAGTGCCTTAAATCTGCTGACATGATAATTCCTGTTTCAAAGAGCATAATCAAGGCTGCAAGAAAACTTAAACTGCCTGTGCCGGTAAGGTATAATCCGTTTCATGCAGTTATAAACATCCTCGAAATCCTCGAGCAGCACTATAAATCGCTTTTCATACTTGGCGAACGGCAGAAAACTTTGAATCAGGCAGAACGCAATCTTCATGATACGTTCCCGAATCTTCAGATAGTAGGACGCTATACGGGATATTATCCTAAGCATATGGAAGCAAATGTAGTTCAGGCAATTTACAAGTGTTCTCCTTCACTCGTCCTTCTCAGCGACGGAATAAAGGAGAAAAACCTCTGGGCATACAACAGGCGCAACAGCTTTAATTCAAGTATCTTCCTGTATTACAAAGACTGTCTCGGAATTTTTGCAGAAAGACGCAAGCGCGTAAGTGACAAAACCTTTGACCGCGGACATGAAATGTATCTTGAGGTCATCAAGCACCCGATAAAAATATTTTTGATTTTTCCGTATTTAGGGTTTAAAATCAGGGTGTTCTGGAACAGGATTTTCGGGAAGAAAAACAGGCAGCCCTAGTTAATGAAGTATAAACTCTGCGTATATGTCAGAAGCCGGCGGATATTTGAGCTCTGCCGTGCTTTTACTGCAGCGGGGACGGAATTCTCACAGGATTTTTACTATTTCGATAATTACTTCAGCTTTTCTCAGTTTGTAAACTCAGCAGATAATGTCAGGATTCTGGACGAACGTATTCTGGAAAATGCACGGAATGTACAAACCTTTTTCCGTCTGATTAAACCTGAATTTGATCAGATGAGGCTCTTAAGCAGTGCAGATCCCCTTGAAGAAGCTTTTGCCGGTAAATCGCCTGCCGCAGCTAAGATCAGGGAAGAAATCCGGCTTGCAGCTGCTTCCACGCAGAATGTCCTGATAACCGGAGAAACCGGATGCGGAAAATCCTTTGCAGCTTCCCTCATACATAATCTTTCAGCCGGAAAAAACAGGCCGTTTTATAAGGTGAATATTGCTTCCGTCAGTGAAAACCTGATTGAAAGTGAACTTTTTGGTGTCAGGGAGGGGGCGTATACGGATGCACGTGAGAGAAAAGGCTACCTTTCAGCCTGCGGAAACGGAACCCTGTTTCTGGATGAAACGGGAGAACTTAAGAATGAGCTTCAGGCAAAGCTTCTTGATGTTCTTGAACGGAGAACCTTCCGTCCTGTCGGAAGCGATGAAGAAAAACATACCTCCTGCCGTTTTATCTTTGCAACGAATGCAGATCTGCCACAGAAACTTAAGGACGGAACTTTTAGAAAGGACTTTTACTACAGGATAAGTGACCTTGTCATAGAGATTCCGCCTTTAAGGATGCGCAGGGAGGATATTCCGCTTCTGTGCAGGCAGTTCCTCGGGGATAAAGATGCAGAACTTTCGGAGAATGCGCTGGATTATCTGTGCTCTCAGAACTGGTACGGCAATGTCCGGGAACTGTTTTCGTGCCTGGGAAGAAGCCTTATGAAATGCAGGAGTAACTTGATTCAGGCGGAGGATATTATTCCTGATCCTCTTCTGGCTGATTCGTCTGCCTCTGAATGAGTCCTGCAGCCTTGTTAAATACTTTTTCGATATAGGCAGCTTCACCTTCGCTTAAAACTGAGCGCGAAAGAACGTTCCGCCAGAAGTTTTCCATGTCGCTGCGTCCCGTTATCTTGAAGAAACCGATTTTCTGAAGTGAATCTGCAATAGTCTGTGTTGTCCTGTTCAGGCGTTCCAGCGTCAGGGGAGTGTAGCCTGATGAACTGCCGGATTTCATCCTGAAAATCTCATAGCAGATGATCTGAACTGCGTGAGAGAGGTTCAGGGAAGGGAACTCATCGTCTGAAGGAATCGTAACTCCCATCGTGCATTCAAGGACTTCTTCATCTGTGAGGCCTGTACGTTCATTTCCGAAAACCGCTGCTACAAGTGCACCTGAATCTGCGGCAGTCTGTGCAAAAGAAGCAAATTCTTCAGGGAGAAGGAGTTTGTCATTACGTTTTTTTCCGCGTCGTCTTGTAGTTCCTGCGGCTATGCTGCAGTCTGCCGTTGCTTCAGTTATTGAATCAAAGAAAACAGCCTGTTCCCATATATATGCAGCGTGGATTGCCAGTACGCGTACCTTTTCGTCATCATAATCTTCACGTTTTCCTACGATACGGAGCTTTTTTATGCCGTTATTTGCCATTGCCCTGCATACAGAGCCTATATTGCGGCTTTCTTCCGGCCTTGCAAGTACGATTACAATATTATTTAAGTTCATAACTGAAAATAAAAATGATAAACACTTGAAATGTCAATATTTCAGTAATAAAATTATATTAGATACCGATAATAATATTAGTATTATTTGACATAATGGGGATTTTAAAGTTATCATTATGTCAGAAACGAATTTATTTGCTTAAGCAGGAATTATATGGGAAACAACAATAATCTTGTTCCGGGATTTAATGACGAAAAAGACGACAGCCTCAAGATTAACTTGGAAAAAGTTAATGACATTGAGAACTGTGTCTCTATTTATTTGAACGGATATATCGATACATATAACTCTAGTTTCTTCCAGAAGAGAATCCAGAAAGTTGTTGAGACTGGTTTCACTAACCTTATCTTCAACTGTGCTTCCCTCAACTACGTTTCTTCTACAGGTATCGGTTCTTTTACTGCCTTCCTCAAGATGGTAAAGCCAAAGGGCGGCGATATCGTTCTTCTTGAAATCCAGCCGAAAGTTTATGAAGTATTCCAGCTGCTTGGTTTCAGCCAGTTCTTCAATATCAAGGAATCACTTTCGGATGCAATTTCCTTCTTTAAGCAGGGCGCTCCGGTTTCTGAGACAGTCTTCCCTAAGATTTTCAGCTGCCCGGTATGTTCAAAGAGGCTTAAAGCAACACGAAGCGGAAGGTTCCGCTGTTCTGAATGTAAATCAATTCTGGCAATCGATGCCCAGGGACAGGTTTTCCTCGGCTAGATGCAAGGGAGCGGTTCTGAAAGGGAGCCGCTTTTTTTATGCCTGCGCGGATTTTTTGAAAGAGGGTGTGGGCATCCTGTGGAAAAGTACCTTAAATCATTATATATCGTAAATTAATGGTATGGTGCATTTGTAGAGTACTTTTACATATGTATGCGTACCGTATATCTAATTTATTGCATTATAACAAAATAGAAAGTTAAATATGTATAGGTGAAAAAAAATATACACCGGAAAAACAAACGACCGTTCGTACAAACGTAATTTTTTCTGTGGAAAATTGTGGAAAACTTGTGCACAGAAATCAGAATTCAGGATTAATGTCATTAAAAATCTCTGTTGTTTTTAGAGCCGGTTCGTGTTATTCTATTTATAGTTATCTGAAATGAAAAAATCGATTCATATACTGATAGTTTTTTTTAGTGTCGTAATTACAGGTTCGCTTCTTGGCTCGATGCTTTTTATGTTGTATGGAAACCTGACATCGCTTGTAGCAAACCAGAAAGATACCCTTTTCTCTTTTGAGCTTTTCGTACCGGGCATAATGGTTTCTTTTCCGCTCGTGTGCATTCTTGCCCTTCTGTTTGTCATTCTGCTGAATATACGCCATTCAGATTTTTCAAAAACTTCACTGATTACATATCTCGTGCTGGGACTGCTGACCTGGTTTGTATTCATTCCTTTTGACCTGAGCCGCTCAGTTGATTACATAACTCAGGAACATAACCGTGTAAACAGGGAAATCCTGACGGACGGCATTTTCAGGACAACAGATGAAGGAATTGAATATCTTTCAAGGGTAACGCCTGATGGACTTGCAGATGGAATCTTCATCGATACAACCGGAAGCTATAAGAATCCCGGAACCGTTCTTGAGATAAAGCAGAAGGATGTTTCGTCAAAGGCAACGGATGTTTTTGCAGATACGCTTATCAGGGATGGTGCAGAACTGTCACAATTTGTTTCGGTTCCACTGAATATTTATGCTGAACTTATGATTAACGGAACGAACTGTTATCTTAAGGGTGTTATTTCGTGGATAAGTTTTGCTTTTATGGGGCTTGCCCTTATTTCCTGTGCAGGACTTTCAAACGTAAGTTCATGGAAGCTGCTTAATATATTTTTTGTTGTCTTTATGGCCTGCATAACGGGACTCCTGAACTATGAGTATTATTCAGGAGATTTCTTTAATTCCTTTGCTGTTGAATGGGCAAGATTCTTCCACGGCTGGCCGGTCGATAATCCGTTTATGGTAATACTGAACCTTGTAATTGCAGGCGTGTGTACAATGACAGGCGTCATCCGTTTTCCTAAAAAAGCAAAGTCTGACGGAGAAGTGCTGATATGAAAAAAATAATTGTCATAATTGGCGTTCATCTTGCCATTGCTTTTTTAATCATACTTCTTTTCTGTTCGGGAATGACTGATACTTCGGCACTTCTTGAGGCTTCAAAATCACATTACCTGAGGTGGAAGGCTGTTGTTCTTTTCTGCAGCCTGCTTCCTGCACTGTTTGCTTCTTCTTTCCTTATTTCATGTGCAAGTGCATTCAAAAAAGATGCTGAAAAAGCCGTTTTTCCTTATTCAAATGTAATTGCGGGGCATTTTAAACGGATTTTCCCGGCTGCACTGATAATGTCATTCCTGATTTTTGCTGCAAACGAACTCTGGGTTCCGAAGGCGACCGCTGAAATCAGCAGGATCGAAAATGAAAAGATTCTTCTTGAAGAATTCATGAACCTCGGGGAAAAGGCTTATTCAGAAAAGAAATATCTTCTTGCCTATGAATACGGAATTCAGGCTAACCAGATAGATGAAAATAATCCGGACATTCACAAACTGATTGATAAGGCAGAAGCCCTGAAGGGAATAGAGCGCATTACAAAAACTGAAAAGCGCAGTGATACTGTCAATGATATTTATGTAAGGCGTGAGGCTCACGGAAGGTCTGTTGCTGAACTCATCAGGGCTGCTGAAAGGGCAAGGGCAAAGGAAAACTGGTTTGAATGCCATTATCTTGCAGAACTTGCCGTTGCAGTTGCTGATTCAAAGGATATTAACGTAACTGATGCAAAGCTTATGTCGGCAGAAGCCTGGAAGAACCTTTCCATTCCGGCCGGATTAAAGTTTACTGAAGAAAATGATATTTTCAGCGACAAGAAAAAGGCCTATGACAGCCTGAACATGGGAAATTCCCTTGATGCATATTATAAATTCCTCCGTATAAAGGAGAGGCTTGACGGAACTGCAGATCAGGATGTAGATAATTTCCTTTCGATTGCACGTCAGCGCATGCTTGAACAGTGCTTCTTTATCGATGAAACTGAAAACCTTGAGAATTTTGAAACTTCAAAGGACGTTTATTTCAGCATAAAGCATCCGGATGAAACGCATGACGTCGTTTATATCCGCGGTGTAACTCCGATTCAGAATACGGGCGGGCTCGTTCAGTACCTGCGTGACCTGAACATCATAAAGTTCTCAAAAGAAGGCACTATAGAACAGAAAATGTATGTTCCGTATGCGAAAATGACTGCCCAGAGTGTAAGCGTGTTCAGTGAAGATGATAAAGTCCGTTATGACCTGAGGGATGAGTTTGAAGAAATCCCGATGATAATGCTCCGCTCAGTAGACCGCTATGCAAGTACGAACATAAGTGAACCGGTTTTTGAAGGAAAGACTGTCCGTGATGAACGTGACAGGAATTTCGTATTCCTTTCAATTCCTTTTGACGATTTTTCCGTAATCTGTCAGGCCGTAAGGGGTGAAAAATACATGAACCTTACTGACCTGTATACTTTTGCCCAGAAAGCCAGCACCTACGGTTATTCAGATGAAGTTTTCGGTTCGATGCTGCTTTACCGCCTTAACATGACTTTTGTAGTATGCTTTGTCCTGATTTTCGTTGCACTGATGGCATGGAACTACAGGATGGCCGGTGAACAGCTGTTCAAGTTCAAGTGGATTTTTATCCTTCCGCTGAGTTCTGCGATTTTCTTCTTTGTGCTTGAATTTCTTTTTGCAGTAGTGAAGCTATTTGATTTTGCGCTGTTCGGATTCAGCGGCATTTATTCAATCTTTATTTCGCTCGCTATCTTTGCAGTCCTTCTCTTTGCCGTTTCCCTCAGCTTCCTCAGGCGTACTGCAGAATAATGAATTTCATAAAAAAGCATTTCGTTTTCTTTCTCTGCCTCCTTTTGAGTCTTGCTGCCCTGCCGTACGGACCTGTAGCCGGAGTAATTGTCGGCTTTTTCGGAGATTTTATATTTCAGCGCCTCATGGAAGAAAAAACTTTACGGAAGGCTGTTGAAGATCCTCATGTGATGGAACTGGATGAACCGTTTCCCGGATGCAGCTATGTGTGTGCACTCGGGGTTTACTGCTGCGGTGATGCTGATGCTGCAGCGGCTGCTGCCGGACGCGTATTCGGAAAAAAATATAATGCTGACAGGAAGGTTTTCTGCCGTGCAGCGCTTACGAAGGAAGGTGTTAACGGTGACCTGCTTACGGAATGTACTGCAAGCTTTCTTCTCAAGGCACAGTCGGCTGAACATGATAATGGTTATGTGAGGGATGTTTTTGAATTCCTAAGGCTTACTGAACTGAACTGGAACGAAAACCGCATGTCAGAAAAACCCAGCGTTTATCTCGGGAATCTGCTCAATTACCGCTGTCTGAGTGATGAACTTGAAGAAGCTTACAGAACGATGGGACTTGAGCCTTCTGCCGGACTGAATGCCGTAAAAAAGGCCCACAGAAAACTTGCCGCTTCACTGCATCCTGACAGAACCGGAGATGCACAGGCCTTTGACAGAATGCAGAAAGCGTATGAACTGATACTTGAAAGCGTTTAGTCTTCTATCTCTACGCACTCGATGTGTGCACCGAGGGAACGGAGCTTTTCAACGAGGTTTTCGTAGCCGCGTTCAATCTGGTAGACGTTGGAAATTGTACTTTCACCGTGTGCACAGAGGGCTGCAATTACCATCGCCATTCCGGCACGTACGTCAGGAGAAACAAGGTTATCGCCGTGAAGCGTGCTTGGACCTGATACGACTGCCCTGTGAGGATCGCAGAGGGTGATGCGGGCGCCCATTGAAATAAGCTTGTCAACGAAGAACATCCTGCTCTCAAACATTTTTTCGAATATGAGGACTGTTCCTTCAACCTGAGTTGCAACTACGGTCATGATTGAAGTTAAATCAGGCGGGAATCCCGGCCACGGAGAATCATCAATCTTAGGAATCATTCCGCCGAGATCGGTGTTTACCTTCATTCCCTGGCCGACACCGACGGTAAGCTTGTCTCCTTCGATTGTCCATGAAATGCCGAGTTTGCCGAATGAAACGCGGAGCGGCCTCATGTCCCTTGCGTTAACGCCTGTTATTGTAATCGAGCCTTTTGTTGCTGCTGCAAGTCCGATGTAGGAACCGATTTCCATGAAGTCAGGTCCGATTGAAAAGTCCGTTCCGTGCAGTTTTTTTACGCCGTCTATCTGGAGTATGTTTGATCCGATTCCGGTGATTCTGGCACCCATCGAAACGAGCATGTTGCACAGATCCTGCACGTGAGGTTCTGAAGCTGCATTTGAAATTGTCGTATGGCCTTCTGCAAGTACACATGCCATCAGGGCGTTTTCCGTTGCCGTTACCGACATTTCATCAAGGAAGATGTCAGCTCCTGCAAGTTTGTTTGCTGAAAATACAAAAGGACCTTCAACGTTTACGCGTCCGCCGAGTTCCTGGAGTGCAAGGAAGTGAGTGTCGACCCTGCGGCGTCCGATTACGTCACCGCCCGGAGGAGGCATTATGGCTTTTCCGGTACGTGCAAGGAGAGGTCCTGCAAACAGAATTGAAGCGCGTATTTTTTTGCTGAGTTCTGCAGGAATTTCACTTGAAGTGATGTCCTTGCAGGTGATTTTCCATTCGTGGTCGTTGATGCGTTCTACACCGGCACCGAGCGACTGGAGGATGAGGAGCATTACGCCTGTATCTTCGATTTTTGGTATGTTCCTTAATATGACGGGTTCATCAGTAAGAAGTGCCGCAGCAATGCAGGGCAGGGCGGCGTTTTTGTTTCCGCTTGCAGCGATTGTTCCGCGGATAGGAATTCCGCCTTCGACTTTGTATTTGTGCATTTTGTATTTCCTTGTTTATTTCTGTATATCGTTACTGCATAAATTTATCAGGACTTCAGTGCATCTGGCCATCTGATCGAGGCTTGCCCATTCCGTCCGTGAATGATAGTTGTGTCCGCCCGTAAAAATGTTCGGAGTCGGGATTCCTTCTTCCGTGAGCCGGGAACCGTCAGTTCCTCCGCGGATAGGTGTCATCACAACCGGTACACCGCTTTTATTATACGCATTTATTAATCTTTCTACTACACCGGGAGCTTCAGAAATTCTGCGTTTCATGTTGAGGTACTGCTGTGTATGAACGGTTTCTGCCTTTCCGCCGAATGAAAGTGCCGTGGATCTTGCAAGGGTTTCGGTGAGGGCCCTGCGTTTTTCCATTCCTTCTGCCGTAAAGTCCCTGAGGAAGAGGGTGACTTTTGCTGATTCAATTGAACCTTCTATGTTCATCGGGGCGTAGAATCCCTCGTATCCGTCTGTTGTTTCCGGGGCTTCGTGGCGTGGAAGGGAGGCTATAAAGGCTGATGCCATTGTAACTGCATTTACGAGCTTTCCGCGTGCAGAACCTGTGTGTGTGGCAACTCCGGTGAACGTAATTTCGGATTTAAAGGCATTAAAGCATTCGCATTCAAGTTCGCCTGCATGTCCTCCGTCTACCGTGTATGCGCATTTCGATTTGATGAGGTTTAATGGAACGTTGTCCATGCCGTGGCCTGTCTCTTCATCAGGAGAAAAAATAACTTCGACGGGAACGTGCGGAATTTCAGGATGATCATTGAAATAAGACAGTGCGCTTATGATTGCGGCAATTCCAGCCTTGTCATCGGCTCCGAGAAGGGTAGTACCGTCTGAGGTGATTACGGTTTCGTGAGAGGCTGCGGCCTGTGAAAGATACTTATCCTCTGCCGGATCCAGCGTGATGCCTGAGTCGAGGACGATTTTTTCTCCGGAATAGTTTTTGTGTATCTGAGGGCTGACATTCTTTCCGCTGACTTCCTCTGAGGTGTCCATGTGCGCAAGAAGTGCAATGGAAGGAGAGTCCTCAAGTCCGGGAGTTCCGGGAAGAAAGCCGTAAACGTAGCAGTGCTGTGTTTTCTGAAGGTTTTTGAGCCCGAGGGAAGAAAGTTCTTCCATTAAGATTTGTGCAAGCTGCCACTGAGCCTGTGTGGAAGGCTGAAGGCCTTCATCGGCTTTTGTGCTGTCACTTGTAGTGCACATTTTTACGTAGCGCAGGAAGCGTTCAAGAAGAGCGGACCTGTCTGATTCTGAAAGTAATGTCATGGACACAGAATAATGCAAAAGAAGATTTTTTGCCACAGAGGCGTAATAGCGCTGAATATATTCGGAAAAGTGCAATATCTGTAATTTGATTATACGGTATAACGGAAAATTGCAAAAAAGTAACAGTTTTCACAATTTATTTTCTCACATTTCCATTTTACATTTAGATAACACAAAAAGTGTAACATAAAAAAAGTAAATTTCATAAGATATGGAGGAATTTATGAAAAAAATTATGAAGGCATTTGCTGCTATTGCCGCACTTGCAATGGTTTCGTCTGGCTTTGTAGCATGTTCAGACGATGAAGAAGAAGATACATCTCCTAAACTTACAATTTCTGCAGACTCTGCAGTATCTGTTGAAGCAGGTGATCCTATTAATGTTACTCTTACAGCAACACTCAAGAATGATTCATTTGCAGGAGCTATTCCTTCAGGATTAGATCTTTCTGCATATGTAACGGTCACACCTTCTAATGCTGCATCTTTTGAAAGTGACCTGGTAGTTAAAGCCGCTGAAGATATTGCAGCCGGTGGAACTACAGCAAAAGTAAATCTTAGCGTAACTACAACAGCTGCTGCCGTAAGCGGAACACTCAAGGTTACAATTGCCGGCGAAGCACTTAAATCAGGTAAAGACCTTACATCAAACGCTCTTTCATATACAATCGCAGGCGAAAACGGTGGTGGAGATTCAGCTGTTGCAACTGCTAAGACATACAGTTTTGCCGGTGGTGAAAATGGTATTGTTGCTTCTGATGTAACAAACTGGGATACAGCAAAAATGGAAAGCGACGGTGTACTTCAGTCACCTGTTGCTGCAGAAGGTGCAACACAGACTCTTAATAACGGTGCAGTATTGTATTATAAAGGTTCTAAAGTAGGAACATTAAGATTTCGTCATGACAAAGTTGCAACTCTTGATGCAACTACAATTACAGCTTTGAATTATAACGGCGGGCTTGCAGAAGGTGATCTTTCAAGTGGTGTTACACTTTCTTCTGTTGACCGCTATGTTAAGATACCTGTAGACGGAGCAGGAACAATCACAGCATCAGTTGTATTTAAGGGTGGAAAAGATACTGATGGAATAACAGGCGGACCGTTCAAAGCAGCACTTGTTGACTCAAACGGTGCTCTTATAGGTTCAGTAACCGATGGTCCGGTTTTAGATAGTACAACTGCAACAGTTACTGGTACAGTTTCTGAAGCTAAGGATGTTTATCTGGTATTCAGCCGAAATGGTGCTGTAAAGAGCTCTGGTAGTGCTACGGGCGGTTTTGATGTTACATCAATCGTTGTAGCTCCAGCTGCTAACTAACACAAATCCAGCACAACCTCAGACAATCCTGGTGATTATCTGAGGTAACAAATCAAAACAGACAGAAGCGACCTGCTTCTGTCTGTTTTTTTGTTTCCAGTGAATTTTAAAAAAAGTTGTCATTGTCGGGCTTGCCCCGACAATCTTTTGCTAATTTTACTGACAGATTCCCGCGTCAAGCGCGGGAATGACGGGAGAATCAGGCGCGGGAATGACGGGAAAATTAAAATCCGCGTCCATCTGCGTTCATCTGCGTCTAATTTTATTCCCAGTGATTTTCAAAATAGTTGTCATTGTCAGGCTTGAACCGACAATCTTTTGCGAATTTTACTAACAGATTCCCGCGTCAAGCGCGGGAATGACACGAGAATCAAGCGCGGGAAAGACGAAAAAAAACAGAACACCCCCGGAGCAGGACAGATTAAAGTTCAGTTCCGGGGATGTTTTTTTTATTCTGTTATTCCTGAGGATGTGCTGAAACCAAAGGATGGATGGGGATAGTGATTATAAAACTTGACTTTGAGCAGAATATGGTGTAGTTTAGAAGAAAGGTGCATCCGCTCCAAAGTGGATTACCGCACGTATGGATTTTGAGTCATTCAGACTCGCAGCCCATTCTGTGGTCAGACAGAGTGGGCTATTTTTTTACTCTTTATCTCTGCGTTTGCGGAGGTAAGTAAGCATAGCTATGATGAGCGTAGCACAATTGAGTGCTAACGAAAGAATTTCGTAAACCGTCATCGCCACCTCCCGTACCTGGATTCCGGTCCTGTAAAGAACCGGTTAGAGCCGGAGGTAAGTCCACCTGTCACGGATGCGAAATAATTATACTATACAATAGTTGACATGTCTATAAAATACTTTTAATTCTGTTATTCCTGAGGATGAACGTGATACAAAGGATGGATGGGGATAGTCCTATTTCTGAGAAAGTGATTTTACTTCTTCGACGGAAAGCCCGGTTGCACGGGCAATCTGTTCGATTGTGCCGAGATTCATGGCAAGCAGGTTTCTGGCATTTTGAAGCGCGGTGTTTCGGGAGCCTTCATTTCTTGCTTTTTCGACACGGATTTCTTCAATCATTGCGTCCATGTACTCGCGTTTCCAGAGCGGGTTTTCGTGCGCTTTTCTGACTATTTCGTCGATTCGCTGAGTATAAGTAGATTCTGCTTTTCCTGTCTTTACGTATTCCATAAAATCCCGAAGCTCCCTGTTACTCTTTATTTTATCACACTTTGAAGCGACAAGAAAGATTTTATGCGTTCCGTCGTTCAACGAAATCGTGTTGTCTTCGTTGCATCTGTTCTGGAATGTATAGACAGGTCTGTCTGCGCCAAACAAATCGTCGAGACAGATAAAAATTATGAAATTGTTCTTAAGTTCAAGATAATCGTGGCCGGCTTCTAAAAAATCCACATCCATCATCGCCTGATAATAACGCGTTCGTTTTGGCAGATTCGGATGGTTCTGTTTCTGTGCCTCAATGTCGTAATCGTTAAATTTGTCGTGGGTCCGTACATCAACTATGATTGATTTTGAGTCTGGAGAATTTCTAAAAGAGTTTTGCGTGACAGGATCGGCTATTTCCGTCTCCGGGTCAATTTTAAGCAGAATTCTCAAGAATTCCCTGCAATTTTCCTTGTCTGACATAATCTTCCCGAACATAAAATCATCGAGAAAAGTCAGATCCTCATAACGTTTGCGTTTTCCGTCACCAATGACAGAGAGTGTGACTGACTGAATTTCATTTTCTTTTTGCATATTTTTGCCTCCATCTGTATATATGCAGGGAAATGTCAATTTCCGACAGTTTCTGAGGATAATTTTTTGTTATATTTTTGAGCAGCCGAGCTATGTTAATGCTCAGTTCCGGGGTTGTTTTTTTTTATGTACCGAAAAATTTTGCTTTATGAAGAATTCGACTTTATAATCGTTACAAAGAGGTGAAAATATGATTCAGTTTTTAAAATGTAAAAAATGCGGAAAAATCGTTGAAGTCGTAAATAAGGGATGCCCTGTCGTTGCATGCTGCGGTGAGGAGATGACTGAACTCAAGGCAAATACTATGGACGGTGCCGTTGAAAAGCATGTTCCCGTGATTGAAGCTGACGGCGATAAGGTTACCGTTAAAGTAGGTTCTGCAGTTCATCCGATGGAGGCTGATCATTACATTCAGTGGATCGAAATTGAAACTGCAAAAGGCGTTCAGAGAAGATATCTCAAACCCGGTGAAGCTCCTGAAGCAGTTTTTGCCCTCGCCGGTGAAAAACTCATCGCCGCCTATGAATACTGCAACAAACACGGTTTATGGAAGGCTGAGGCGTGATACTTGAACATTAAGCGTGATTTGTGTAAGATGTTCAAAATGACATTTTATTGATTTTTGTCAAAATTAAATCTTATTCAGACAGAGGAGTTTTAAACTTTTATGGCAAAAAAATATGCATTCCTGTTTCCGGGTCAGGGAGCTCAGGCTCAGGGCATGATTAAAGACGTATGCGAAGCTTTCCCTGAAGCACAGAAAATCGTTGATGAAGTTTCTAAGATTACAGGCAAAAACGTTGCCGGACTTCTCTGGGATACGCCTCAGGAAGAGCTTAACCGCAGCGACAACAGCCAGCTTGCAATTACTACTGCGAGCCTTGCAATAATGGCTGCCCTCAAGACAAAGGGTATTGAACCTTCTGCAGCTATGGGATTCTCCCTCGGTGAATTCCCTGCTCTTTATGCTGCCGGAATCCTTTCATTTGAAGACGTAATCAAGGTTGTAGTTCAGCGCGGTACGATCATGCAGAAAGTATGCGAGCAGATTGCTGAAGAAAATGCCGGAAATGCTCCGGGAATGAGCGCAATCCTCGGTCTCCCGCCTGAGAAAGTAGAAGAAATTGCTTCTAAAATCGACGGTGCATATGCCGCAAACCTTAACAGCGTAAAGCAGACTGTAATTGCAGGAACTGCAGAAGGTCTTGCTAAGGCTGAAGAAGCTGCAAAGGAAGCCGGATGCCGCAGGACTGTACGCCTCGCTGTTGCAGGACCTTTCCATTCTCCGCTCATGCAGCGTGCAGCTGATGGTTTTAAGGTTGCCCTTGAACCATATACTTTCTGTGATCCTAAAATTACGCTTTTCTCAAACGTTACCGGTAAAAAGGTTACTGAAGGTGCTCCTGCAAAGGCTAGTGCCGTAGACCACCTTACTCACCCGGTACGCTGGACTGACGAGGAAAAAGTTCTCGCTGACCTTATCTCTTCTGACAAAGACAATGAATGGGTTGTTCTTGAAGTTGGTCCTGGAAAGGTTCTTTCGGGCCTCTGGGGACAGACAGAACTCGGTGCAACTCTTGCATGTACACCGGTTAATACTGCTGAAGGAATTCAGGCATTGTAAAATAAACCATATCTGCGTCGAAAAGAAAGGAGAAAATTATGTTGTTACAGAATAAAAAAGCACTCGTTACGGGTTCCAGCCGTGGTATCGGACGCGGAATTGCCGAAAAATTCATAAAGGAGGGCGCTGAAGTCTGGGGACTCTGCTCAAAGCCTTCTGCTGCAAAAGAAGAGCTTGAAAAGCTTGCTTCTGAAAACGGAACCGTATTCCATGAAATATATGCTGATGTCGGTGACGCTGCCCAGGTAACTGAAGTCGTTAAGGCTGCTCTTGCTGAAGCAGGCGGATTTGACGTGCTTGTAAACAATGCAGGAATTACGCGCGACGGCCTTTCATTCAGAATGAAGAAAGAAGACTGGGATGACGTTTTAAGGATTAACCTTACTTCTGCATTCCTTATCTGTCAGATTGTTTCAAATGACATGATCCGCAAGCGCACTGGTTCAATCATCAACATGTCTTCAATCGTCGGAATCCACGGAAACGGCGGACAGGTAAACTATGCAGCATCAAAGGGCGGCCTTATTGCCTATTCAAAATCCCTTGCTGCTGAAGTCGGAAGCCGCGGAGTACGCGTAAATGCAATTGCGCCTGGATTCATTGCAACAGACATGACTGCCGTTCTCAACGAAAATATCCAGAATGCAATGCTTGAAAGGATTCCGCTTAAACGTGCCGGGACTCCGGAAGACATTGCAAATGCTGCCCTCTTCCTTGCCAGCGACATGAGCACATACGTTACGGCTCAGGTTATCGGCGTTGACGGAGGAATGGGAGCCTAAACTCCGTTCTTATTACTGGCGTACTTCGATTCCGTCGAGTATGCCGGTATAGTTCGTATTCTTGAGCTTGAACAGAAGGTTTCCGCTTTCGTCGTTCGTTATCTCAAGTCCCGATTCAATCCATTTTCCTTCTGCATTTACTTCAAATGTATCACCGAATTCAAGCGATGTGACCGGTGATCCGTCTTCAGGATCAGTAATCCAGAATTTTCCTGAGTTGATGTCAAATGTTAATTGTCCTGTAAATTTTGCCATAGTGGTTTTCAGATTATAGTAAAACAGTTTTTTTTTCCACTCCGTCTTTCATATATTGTTTTTGTAAAATTAGAGGATTATAATTAAAACGATATATTATTCTTATATTTGGAGAAAGTTGATGAAAAAAGTTTTACTGCTTCTGACTGCTTCGGTTATAAGCCTTAACTGCTGGGCCCTTGACCTGTCGTTTACGGCAACCCCGGCTGCAATAATGCCTTCACAGGAAAATGTCGGTACAGGTTTTTCAGGATTCCTTAGGGCTGATGCCGATATGTTCGGATTCCTGAATGCCGGACTCGAAGGTAATCTTACGATGGTTAAGCCTGAAGGTTTTACGGATAATATCATTGCTACAGGTGCCGGTGTCGGACTCGGCGCATATTTCTATCCGCTCAGCCGTCTTTATATAGGTGCAGGCGGTGCAGGCGGTATCTACCAGATTACTGCAAAGCTTAATGAAAAAAATGAATCATGGTCAGATCTGTATTACCGCGGATACGGTGACATCGGATTCCGCTTTTCTCCGGCATGGACGCTGAGTGCAACCGGAGGATATGTTTCTTATCTTACAAACGGTACTGATCCTTCAATTTCAGGACCGTTCTTCGGACTTTCACTTAAATTTACGGCAAACGTAGGAAAAACAGGTTCTTCTTCATTTGCAATCAGCTTTGATCAGGATTCTTACATGCTGCCTGTATTCAAGACTGCATACCGTACGTCTCCTCTCGGAACCGTTACAATCAGGAACAATGAAGGCGGCGAAATCCGCAACGTAAAGGTTTCTTTCAGGGCCGGAAAATATACAAGTTCTACCTATGAAGTTGCTTCATTCGGATACATAAAGAAATACGGTTCGGTTGAAATCCCTCTTACTGCTGATTTCTCTTCTGAGGTTCTCCGCTTCAGTGAAAACGGAAAAATTTCCGGTGAAATCGTAATTGACTATGACTTCCTTGGAACCCGCAAACAGTCGGCTGAAGGAATCGTAATTGACGTACTGAACCGCAACTCATTCTTCTGGAATGATGATTCTGCGCTTGCTGCATTTGTTTCACCTGATACTCCGGAAATCCAGGAATTTGCAAAATATATCGCAGGTATTGCACGCAACAACTTTACTGCTGGAATGAACAGAAACATCATTACTGCTGCTGCCCTTTATGAAGGTCTTGTCCTGAGTGGAATAAAGCTTCAGCCTAACAAGACGACTCCATATGTAAAATTCCATAAATCATCTGATATCGATTCAATCCAGTATCCTCTGCAGACAATGAGTTATTTCTCAGGCGATCTGGATGAACTCGGACTTCTTTATGCAAGCTGCCTTGAAACGGTAGGTATTCCGAGCGGCCTTCTGTGTACTGATGATGACTTTATCGTTCTCGTCGGAATGCAGGTAAAGGCCGGTTCAGAAGGAAATCACTTTGGAAATACTGAAGGCGTTGTTTCTGATGAATTTGACGTTTACTTCGGCGTTTCAATGAAAGAATTCGGAAAGAGCTTCGCTAAAACACGCAAGACTGCTGCTGATGAAATTGCTGCCCTCAAGAAAAATGAAGAGGCTGAATATACCTTTACTGACATCCATACTTCATGGGAAATCTACTCTCCTGTAGTATTCAGCGGTTCAGGTTCATATATCGAAAAACCTTCTCAGAGCGCACTTGATAAAGTAATAAAGACTTCAATCAATGACTACATCCAGGGTGACCTTTCAATCGTTATCTCACGTGCAAAGAAAACCGGTGATGCAAACAAACTCGGACTTGCATATCTCCGTGCCGGACAGATTAACGAAGCAAAGGCTGAATTCAGCAAGTCAGGTGCAATTCCTGCAATGAATAACCTTGCAAACGTTTACATGCTTGAAAAGAATTATTCAAAGGCTGCAGCTCAGTACAAAAAAGTTCTAGATAAGGATAAGGACAACAAGATTGCACAGAAAGGCCTTGAAAACGCAAACCTCAAATTAGGACTGTAGGAAGACGCCATGAAGATAATTAAAAAACTTATTCTTTCGGCCGCAGTTTCATTGTTTTGTCTTCCTGCGTTTTCCTTTGAAATTGCTTTCAGGGCGATGCCTTCCTACAACCTGTCGTGGGAAGAAAACTATGACAATACGTTCGGAATTACCGGTGCGCTGGACCTGATCGCTGCTACGTTCAGGGGACGTGATAACCTGTATTTTACGCTTCAGGGAAACATTTCGACGATTTCTGCAAGCGGAATCGAAGACCTTCATTTTTTTGACGGTGCATTCGGTGCCGGATATGAAGTGCGTTTTACCGACAGGTTTTCGGTTTCTGCAGAAGGTCATGCCGGTGTATGGACCTTTAGCGGAGATGACCAGCAGGGATTTGATGCTGCTTCGGGATATTCATTCGGTGGAAGGGCTTTCGTTAACTGCTACGTTCTTCCTGAATTTTCTGCAGGACTTTTTGCAGGCGTAAAATATTTTTCGAATTCAGATTCCCGCTTTATGGCAAACAATGAGATCGGTGTGAGCCTCAAGTATAACTTCTCACGCGGTCTTTTCGGATATTCTGAGCTTGCCGTAACGGAAAAAGAAACGACAAACATCTTCCCTGTATTCTTCAGTTATTATAATGAACACGGATTCGGTACAGTGACGTTCGTAAACAATGAGCCTACTGACCTGACTGACGTTGAAGTTCAGGTTTATCTGGAAGAGTTCATGACGAAGCCTAACGTAGCTGCAAGGTTTGACAGGGTAGCCCGCGGACAGAGCTTTACTGCTGACCTCAAGGCATTCCTTGATGAGACGATTCTTACGAACCTTACGCCAAAGCCTGCTGCTGCAAAAGTAATCGTTGAATACAAATCGCTCGGAAGAACCAAGGTTTATACGGAACCTCTGGAAATGAATGCGCTCGGCCGCAACAACATGAACTGGGCTGACGACAGGAGGGCTGCGGCTTTTGCTTCGGGAAAAGATGCCAGTGCTGCACTCTTTGCACGTCAGGTACAGGCTGCCGTACGCTCAGAAATTTCTTCAAAGACTCCGAACATTCAGTATGCGGCTGCACTGTTCGGTGCACTCAAGGCATACGGAATTAACTACGTAGTTGACCCTTCTTCGGCATTTACTGACAACATCGGATCTGACAGCGTAGACTTCCTGCAGTTCCCGTATCAGACGATCCTGTATCACGGCGGTGACTGTGACGACCTTACGATCCTGAACTGCTCGCTGTTCGAGTCGCTTGGAATTGATACTGCATTCATTACTGTTCCGGGACATATCTTTATGGCATTCGATTCAGGCGTTTCACCTGCAAATGCTTCTTCAATTGCAGACGGAATGTACATCGTTCAGGATGGAAAGGTATGGATTCCGCTTGAGATTACGCTCTGTCAGGATACGTTCTTCCTTGAGCGCCAGACCGGCTTCCGCGAATGGAAAAAATATGCAAAGGAAAGGGCACTTATTCCGCTCAGTGAAGCATGGAAAGAGTACCAGCCTATAAGCATACCGGACTCGGAAGTTAAGATTGAACTTCCTTCAAGGTCGGTAATCCTGAAAGAATTTAAGAAAGCTCAGTAAACTTTTATGGGGTGGGATTTATTTGTATAGTGCTTATTGCTGGTTGTGAGTCTGAAGACTCCGGAAAATCCCCTGGAAAAATTCCAAAGGGTTCTGAAGTACTGGAACCTGAAAGCAGATACATTTAAACGTGTGCAAGGTGTTTATCAGTAAAAAGCAATTTTACGGCAGACAATAATGATTGCCGGGACAGTTCCGTAAAATAACAGAAAAAACGCGGTGTTGGTTAATTTCTTGAAATCTGATAGAATTGAACCGGAGAATAAAAATGAAAGTTGCTGTCGTTACAGGTTCATCTAAAGGTATCGGTAAGGCGTGTGCGCTTCGTCTGGCTAAGGACGGCTATGCTGTTGTCGTTAATTACAGCCGTTCTGATGATGAAGCTGCTGCCGTTGTTGAATCCATTAAGGCTGAGGGCGGTGAAGCCGTCGCATACAAGGCTGATGTTTCTAAGCTCGATGAAGTTAAAAAAATGTTCCGCGATGTTTACAGGCAGTTCGGATCGATTGACGTGCTCGTTAATAATGCCGGAATTGTCCGCGATGAATATCTTCTGATGCTTAATCCTGAAACCCTCGACAAGTGCCTTGACCTTAACATCAAGGGATACATTTACTGTGCACAGGCTGCCGTTCTAAAAATGTTCAGGCAGAAGCACGGCGTAATAATCAATATGTCATCTGTTTCAAGTAAATTTGCACTTCCGGGACAGAGCGTTTACAGCGCAACAAAAGGTGCGGTCAATTCGCTTACACAGACCCTCGCAAAGGAGCTTGCAGGTTACGGCATACGCGTTAATGCAGTCGCACCGGGATTTATTCAGACTGAAATGATTGACGCAATTCCTCAGGAAAAGCGTGATGAATACATTAAAAATGTTCCGCTCCAGAGATTCGGTACGGCAGAAGACGTTGCAAATGTCGTAAGTGCGCTTGCTTCTGATGCATTCTCGTATGTAACAGGACAGACGATTATTCTTGACGGAGGTCTTTCACTGTAATGAATATTTACGAAATCAGCGAAAAAATTGCGCAGAGACCGCCATTCCAGATGATTGAGCGCGTCCTTGAACTTAAAAGCGGTGAGAGCGCAACCGGAATCAAGAACGTTAGCGTAAACGAACCGTATTTTACGGGACATTTCCCGGGAACTCCGATTATGCCGGGCGTCCTTATCGTTGAAGCCTGCGCACAGCTGTGTTCGCTTGTAATTGATAAAGACGAAAAAGCCCTTGAAGACAATCTGTATGTTCTCCTCAAGATTGACGGCTTTAAGTTCGTAAAGCCTGTAATTCCCGGAGACCAGCTTGTAATTACGGTCAACAAAACAAAGGGCGGCGGTGTTCTCGTCGGTTTTGATGCAGTGGTAAAGGTTGACGGAGCAGTTTTTGCAAAGGGAAGCCTTACTTTTACGACTATTCCTAAATCTTCGGTTGAACAGCGTTAGTTTGCACTATGGCTCAGAAAATTCTGCTTCTTAACGGAAGTCCTAAAAAAGAAAAAAGCGGTTCGCTTAAACTTGCCCTGTCGTTTGTTGAAGGTCTGACTGAAAACGGCGGATATGAAACTGAAACCGTTCATATTTCTGCCCTTAACATTAAGCCGTGTCTCGGCTGCCTTACCTGCTGGGCGAGGGAAGATTCTGTCTGCGTCATAAAAAATGATGATATTCCTGCTCTCCGCAAAAAAATTGAGGATGCGGATATTGTTATTCTTGCAGCTCCGCTCTTTTTCTTCGGACTGCCGGGTACTGTAAAAGTCATGATGGACAGGCTCCTTGGAATGGTAAATCCTTATTACGGCAAGCCTGTGCCAGAAGACGGTTCATCCCTGCACGGATTTACGAAGCCGCATCCTGGACAGAGGTTTATCTTTATTTCTTCGTGTGCATGGATTGAAAGAGATATCGTGTATGCTTCTGTTTTCAGCCAGCTGGACATGATTCTCGGAAAAGGTGCATATACAGCCCTGACTACTCCGCAGATGAATGCGATTGTCTACCACTCAAACGGCCGGCGTCTGGTTAAGCTTCAGGATAATTACAGAAAAGCCGGGCAGGAATATGCACAGACCGGAAAGGTAAGTCAGGAAACCGTTGACATGCTTGCAAAGCCGATGTTTTCTGATCTTGTATATCAGATGTTTTATGAAAATATGTGGCGTAAGCCAAATGGAGAATATCTTCTGAATGAAATTAATAAAAAAAGCAGTAAATAGTTTTCTGTACGCATTCGGAAAAGTTTCCATTAAGCTCGTCCGCTTTTACATGTATGTCGTTTACCGTCCGAAAGCGCATTTCGTGGATAAATCAGTCCAGACGAACCGGCTTAAGGAGCCGTGCATTGTAATTGCAAATCATACGACAATTGTAGATCCTCCGTTCATTCTCTCCGTACTACGCGGAAAAACTTCCATCGTTATTGCAAAGGACTGGTATGAAAAGTCCGGAATCAACTGGATCTGTCGTGCTGCAAACGGTGTTCCCTGCGACCGCTTTAACCTTGATACGGAATGGGCCCTGCTTGCAAAAAAAGAACTCAAAAAAGGACGTTCAGTCGTTATTTTCCCTGAAGGAAAGTGCCGTGAGGACGGAGAACTCAACGAGTTTAAATCAGGCTTTGCCTTTCTTGCACGCAGTACCGGATATCCTGTTGTCAGCATAGGACTCGACGGAAAATATACTTTCGGACACCGAATTCATTATGTCGTTGACGTTCCGCAGAAAATTGAAAGGACGCCCGGAATTCCTTCTTCAGTCGACCTCGAAAACCAGTCTGCAAGATTCCGCGAGAGGGTAAAGGTCCTCAAAAAATGTGCCATTGAACATAATCTGGAAGGTGCCCTGTGAAATACGGACTTGTTCTTGAAGGCGGCTCGCGCAAGGGACTTTATACGGCAGGCATTCTCGATGTGTTTCTTGAAAGCGGAATACATTTTGACTATATAATCGGAGTTTCTGCCGGTGCTCATGCCGCACTGAATTACGTAACGGAACAGAAGGGACGCCTCAAGCAGGTTCTTTCTCCAGAATCTATCAGGCAGAAGACCCATAAAAACGGTGCGCTTTATCGTGACGGCATCCTTAAAGAGATGCACTTCATGATCTACAAGTATTCGTTTGACCGCAAGAATCCGTTTAACTTCAGGAAATTCTTTGCTTCAGACGTTGAATGTGAAATTGCGGCAACCTGTGCCGAGACCGGACTTCCGGTTTATTTCTGCGACCAGGATCATTCAATCCACAGAAACCCGATTGCACAGATTAGACGCAACAGGCTTCTTCTGGATCATGTGTGTGCTTCCTGTTCACTTCCGCTGCTGTTTCCGATCCTTAAAGTCGGTGATAAGCATTATGCTGACGGCTGCCTTACGGATTCGGTTCCTTTTGAGAGGGCACTTGAACGGGGATGTGACAAGGTTGTCGTCATTACTACGCAGGAGCCCTGGGACGGACCTACGGACTTCAAGAAGATGAAGCTTGTGCTTTCGCCTCTGTACAGGCGCAAGTGGCCGAATCTTTATCAGGCGATGATGAACCGTTATGACAATTACTGTGCAATGGAAAACAGGCTCAGAAACCTTGAAAGCAACGGAAAGGCGCTTGTGTTCAGGCCTTCAGAGGTCCTGTGCGATCTGTTTGAGAATTCGGCCGAAAAAATTGATGCGGCCTACAATTACGGCATGCGTTCTGCATCGGAACGCCTTGAAGAAGTTAAAAAATTCCTTTCGGAATAGAAATACTAAAATTAAAACAAACGGGAAAAATCAATGGAAAGTTATATTCTTAAAGGCCTCGTTATCGGCCTGATTTTCGGACTTCCGGCCGGCGTAAGCGGCACAATTACAATCCAGAAGACACTTGAACGCGGTTTCTGGAGCGGCTTTTTTACAGGAATGGGTGCAACGGTTTCGGATATGTTCTATGCGAGCGTAGCTGCCTTCGGTATTCATATCATTTACAATTTCCTGACGACCTACATGACTCAGATTCAGCTCGTCGGCGGAGTCGTAATCATTGCCTACGGAATCTATACGATTTTCAAAAAATCTACGGTTAATGAAAAGGTGGCCGGTGCTACTGGAATTTTAAGCTGTTTCCTTACTGCACTTGGAATTGCAATTTTAAATCCTGCTTCAATTCTTGCGTACATGATAGGTTTTACGCTTTTTGGTGTTGCAGAAGCCGGTGCCCTGACATTCCTGCAGGCATTCCAGCTGGTTGCATTCCTCGGGCTTGGAACGGTAATCTGGTGGGTTTTTGTCAGCGGACTTGTAACCCTTCTCAGACAGCGTATCACGGAAAAAACGAATCACCGCCTGCACATGGTTTTTGGTGTTCTGACCCTTATTCTCGGCTGTATCTGCATCGTGCGTTCCTTTGTTCCGGAATTTCCGCAGTGTCTCTTTGAATAACCTCCTGCCGCTGAGGGCAGGAGTGTGCCGGGTTACTGTACGATGCCCGTAATCTTTACGTCACCAAACATAATCATGCGGTTTGAGCCTTTACCAGGGTCAGCACTTTTCATGTAAGGATAAACGCGCACGGTAAGGGTTTTGCCCTGGATACTCATGCCCATGTCAGTGTCAGACTTGAACTCTGTCAAAACTTCGTTGCAGTTTGCGCTGGTTGCTCCGTCCTTGTCGATGGCAGTTCCCTGTCCGCCCTGAACGATAGTCACCGGTGAAGAAAAATCATCGTTTGTGGAATAGAGAATGTCCCACCTCATGTTGCCGGTACCGCTGGAAGCAAGTTCCAGGGTAATCTGGTTTACGATTACAGAGGCACTGGAAGCCGGGAGCTTAAATTCAACGTAAGTGTTTTCATCCTTTGCTCCTGCCCAGTCTTCAGTAGAATTACAGAATCTTGTGCGCGGCTTACCGTTTACATAGTCGTTTTTGTATGTGGTTTCCTTAAGGCCGCTTCCGATGACTGCTACTGCCGGAGAAACAACGCCTTCAGGATCAACGGTTGCCGTGTAGCATGCCTTGTTTGCAGAATCAATCATCGGCCAGGTAACTTCGTAGTCCTGTCCGCCTTCAGCCTTCTGTTTTCCTGCTCCAGTAAGGGCAATCAGGAGTATATTGTCACTCATTGAACCGACAGGAGTGTTTCCAAAGTCAGGAGTTACTGAAGAATGCGTTACCTGCAGGTTGTAGTTGTATTCGGCAACTGCAGAAGGTTCAAACTTAATGTAAACGTTGTCGCCGAAGTATGAAGAATCAGTATCGATTTCAAGGGTTTTTGCAAAGCCTGAGTTTTCTGAAAGGCTTACGGTGTAGCCCTTTGGTGCAGTGATTGTGATTTTGCCCTCAGTTACGTTAAAGGCGCTTACCTTAAAGGATTTTACGGTGCTGTTTGCAGGATAAATTCTTCCAAAATCGATTGTATTGGCATCTGCAAGGATGCGTGCATCCGGTGTTACTGCATGAGAAGCAAGTTCAGGAATTTCTGTTTTGATTCCGCTCATGGCAAGTTCACAGATTTTAAGTGCGCCTAAAGTGCGTACATGGGTGTTGTCGTTTGGCCAGTAAACGAATTTTTCCTTTCCGGCAGCAACTGCACTGTCCACATAGTCACGGGTCAGCTGTGTAATGTCAACAAAGGTAACGTCATTTGCTTCTGCCGTTTCTTTTGCAGCTTCGGCATAGTTTCCGCGGGCTGTAGTTTCGTTTGCGTAAACTGCCGTAAGGTTGTGAGCTCCCTTGTCAGTTACTTTTCCACCTGAAACATCGCACCTTACAAACGGGCTGAAGATTACAGGAATTCCGCCCAGAGCCTTTGTTTCGTCAATATATTTCTGAAGGAAGTCCTGATATGTTCCGTTGTCTGGAGCAGTTGACGGATCGTATGAGTCTAAGACATTGCTTTCTTTTGTATAAGTAACGTCTGCCCAGCCTTCAGGATTTTCCTTTGCGTAGGTTGCATAGTTCATGAAGGTAGAACCGTTACCCGAGTATTTCTGGTCGTTGTGTCCGAAGTTTATAAAAACATAGGTTTTCTTTCCGGTTGTCTGGCGTTCAGAAAGAATCGACTTTACGTTCTCCCAGCGACCTTTTTCGTAGTAGAAGGATTTTGAACTTCTACCTCCGTTTGAAAGGGTGTTGTTTACGTAAACGCCTGAGTCAAAGTAGAACTGCAGTACCTGTCCCCATCCGGTTTCATCCCCGTCAGCAGGATCGTAGGTGCGCATGATGGAGTCTCCGCACATTACAATCTGAATGTCTGCGTTTTCGTCACCTTCTGCCTTTACCGTAGAAGTCTTTGTACCCGTGATGTCTGTGTACGGTTCATCGTCTTCTGCAGGCTCCGGCGTTACGGGATTCTGCGGTTTTTTGGTTTCTGGATTTGAGTCATCTGTCGTTGCACAGGAAATAAAAGTCATACCAAGCAGTGAAAGTGCAGCAGTTAACGTTAAAATTTTTTTGAGTTTTTTCATGTTACCTCCGTTTGTATTTACGAATGCAAGTATAAAAAGCATTTATTGTGCTAAACTGATATGAAATTTGATTATTCCGCTATAAAAGCACAATAATATATAAATATTATATAAAATAATGCTTTATGCTCTGAAAAAACGGATTTCATAAAAATGAAATGGTGAATTTTGCATTTTTAAGGATATTATTATATATTTTGAGCACTTTTTGTGAAGAATTTTATATATTTTTGTTTTCACTTTTGTTTTTTCACTCTATAATTTACCCATGGCATTAAAATTATCAGTTCGTAAACAGTATCTTGCAGAAAGAAAAAACGCAGGAAAGCGCGTCACCATAGGTTTTGCAGGAATTGCTGACCTGAGGCATTTCATCAGTCTTGAATACATAAAGGGAATGATGAAGGCCTGCAGCGATTATGACATCAACTTCATAAATATGGGCGGGGCAATAAAGTATTCACTCTTTGATGACATAAATTTTGTTTCGCACTATACAAAGCATTTTAAGTTCATGAAGGCTCCTCTTCTTGACGGAATCGTTACCTGGGCAGCGAGCCTGAGTGAGTTTATGGATGTAAAGGCTTACACTAAACTTTTCAGTGAACTCCAGCCGCTTCCGATGGTAGATATCGGTCACATGGACATTCCCGGTGCTTCCATGCTCAAGATTGATGCCGCTTCTGCAATGCGCAGCATGATGGAGCATCTTGTTAATGTTCATCATTATACAAAATTTGCCTTTATAGGAACTGATATTTCTGAACCGCAGCGGCGCAGGTTAATGAATTTTGAACATGAATTAAAGAGATACGGGCTTCCTCTGATGGAAAATGCCGTCGTCATGATGAACAAAAAGATGGAAACAAAATTCATTGACGAGGCTGCTGATACACTTATTGCAAATTTTGACCTTCATGATAAGAAGAACATTGAAGTTATCGTTACCGCTTCGGATATCATAGCCAGCGAAGTCATTGAGCAGTTTTCACGAAGGGGAATCCGTGTGCCGGGCGATGTTGCCGTTACGGGCTTTAACAACTGGTATGAAAGCGTTACTTCCCGTTCTCCGCTGACGACGATTGACCTTGTTTATTTTAAGCGCGGATATGCTGCGGTAGAACTTCTTATCGATAAGATTCTGTCTCCTGAGCAGAATAGTGAAACACTGTATTTTCCCGTTGACCTGGTTGTGCGTCAGAGCTGCGGCTGCCTTGAAAAAAGCGTTGCTGCTTCAAGGGCGGAAGAAGAAATATTTGATGAGACACCGGATTCAAGTGATTCTGAAGATGACCTCCGCATGCGGCTGAGCGGAAAGATAAGGCAGATTTTTCCGTATGAGGGTGAAGAAAGCATTTCAAGAATGCTCGATGCATTTTTCTCTGACGTCTATGATGAAAACAAAGAAGAAAGCCGGATGCTCCAGTGGTTCCAGAACGTGATGCAGGACTACAGAAAATCCCGGGATTTTGATTCAGATCATTTTCAGAATGCAGTCAGTGAGCTCCGGAAGCTTTTACTGCCTGTCCTCAAAACAGAAAAGCCCGTCAGTTCGTTTTATGTAGAGAATATTTTTCACCAGATGAGGACCCTGGTATCCGTATTCCAGCGGTACGAAACCATGGCTGAAAGGGAAAATCCTTACAGGATTAACAATATTTCAGGCCAGGCGATAAACTTCCTTTCGGCACAGACAATGGACCAGGTTTATGAAACCCTGAAGAATGAATTGAGCGAGCTCGACATTCCGGGCGTAATTCTTGCCTTAAGCGATACAATGAGCCGCAGTTTTCCAGTACCAAAGATTGAATTTGTTTATCCGGAGCCCGGCAGTGAACTTGAGCAGCTGATGCATAAGCCTGTGAGTGAACCTAACCTTTTCCCGAAAGATTTTTTCACGAAAGACAGGCGTTATTCCGTGATGCTTGAAGTCCTTCATCATGCAGACCTGTACTTCGGATATGCTTTCTTTGAGATGAAGACAATCAATCTTGCAACCTATGATGTTCTGAGGATGCTGCTTTCCAATGCACTTTATACGGTCTACAGAAAAGAGGGCAGGGTAAAATTCAATTCCTATGAGGTAGAAAAAACTCAGATTCAGGAACTCATAAATTCTTATGAAGATGCAGTAAATCCTAAAACCCTGAGGATGAGGATCAGCGTAAAGAAAATCACTGATTACCTGACGGATCACATAAACGAAATGACTGACATCGAAAAAATGGCTGATGCGCTTATGATTTCAAGGAGTTACTTAAGCCGCAAATGCCGCGAACTCACAGGGCTTTCAGTGCAGCAGCTTCACGAAAAGCTCAAAATCGAACAGGCAAAAAATATGCTTGCCCTGGGGAGATTTGAACTTTCTGAAATTGCCTCGACGCTTGGATTTAAAAGCCAGAATTATTTTTCAAACGTATTCAAGAAAAATACGGGCTTAAGTCCCCTCAACTGGCTCAAAAAGAACTGATTGCGCTGTAAGCGGGTCAGGGATGGGAGCAGCGCCGGAAGGCGGCCGTGAGCGGCTGGAGCGCGTAAGGCGCGGAACTGCGGACAGCCCGGCCGGCAGCCTGCTGACGGCGACCCCCATATAAAAAAATGCACCAGGACACTAGCTTTATATCCCGGTGCATTCCTTATATCAGGTAAGGTTTATGGTCTTACAATGATGCTCTCGAGTTCTGGATGCTTCTCAAGCTCTTTTTTGAGGCCTTCTTCGCGTGCCTTGTTGCGGTATGATGGGTCCTGGAAAGAATATGTGAAGTTTGTGTGAACATCGTAAGTGCCGTTCATGATTGCGAAAGCGTCTTCGGTCATAACAAGCTCTTCATCTGTCGGGATTACGAAAACCTTTACTTTTGAGTCGTCTGCAGAGATGCAGGTCTCAGCGTTGCCTGTGTTAGCAAGAGCGTTCTTTTTCGGGTCGATTTTAACGCCCATCCATTCGAGACCTTCGAGAGCCTTTCCACGGATGAGGGCTGAATGCTCACCAACGCCTGCTGTGTAAACGATAGCGTCAACAGGACCGATTGCAGCCATGTAAGCACCAAAGTATTTCTTGAGGCGGTAGCATTCCATATCAACCGCAAGCTGGCAGTCTTTGTCGCCCTTTTCTGCAAGCTCTGCAACATCACGGCGGTCAGCAGATTTTCCTGTGAGACCGAGAAGACCTGATTTTTTGTTCATGGCTGTGTCCATCTCGGCTGGTGTCATGCCTGTTTTTCGCATGATGTAGAATGGAAGAGCTGGGTCCATATCGCCTGAGCGGGTTCCCATTACGA
>DGTU01000103.1 GCA_002394465.1 Treponema sp. UBA4328
CCTCTTGACCGCAAGAAGGTTCTTGAAAGAATCTCTGCTGCCCTCAAATAGGTTTTGACAGGACAAATATGCCGGAGTACGTCTGTATTCCGGCTTTTTGTGTTTTAAACGTATTATGCTTTTTAGGGGTATTCTGTTCCCTTTGCATTCCGTTTCTGCTATAATCTAGATATGTTTCAGGTACGTGTAAAGGCTGATTTTGCTGCGGCACATTTTTTGAAGGATTATCACGGAAAATGCGAGAACCTTCATGGCCACAATTACAAGGTTTATGCTCATGTTCAGGGAAAAATGCTTGATGAAGGCGGAATGCTCCTTGATTTTACGGAGCTGAAAAAGGCTTTGAAAGCGGTTTGTGAGAAACTTGATCACACGAACCTGAACGACATCGCATTTTTTAAGCAGAATCCGAGTGCGGAACGGATTGCGATGTACATTTATGATGGCATAATTGCACAGATTCCATCGCTCAAAAAAACAGACGAAGATGCTGCATGTCTGTACGCAGTCGATGTATTCGAGACAGATAATAACAGGGCACGCTATCTGCCAGAATGAGGTTTTTATGAAACAGATTTCGATTCTTGATTCTACTTTAAGGGATGGTTCTCAGGGCGAGGGCATTTCTTACTCGGTTCAGGATAAAATTAATATCGTTAAGGCTCTCGATGAACTTGGTGTGAGCTATATTGAGGCTGGAAATCCGGGCTCGAACCCTAAGGACATGGAATTTTTCGTTGAGGCAAAAAAACTTAAGCTTGAACACTCTAAGATTGTCGCTTTCGGTTCTACCAGGCGCAAGGGCATTAAGTGTGCGGAAGACGCCAATTTGCAGAGCCTGCTTGCGGCTGAGACTGATGTTGTCTGTATTTTCGGAAAGACATGGGATTTCCAGGTTACGGATATTATTCATGCGACTCTTGAGGAAAACATTGAGATGATCCGTGAGACTGTGGCTTTTCTGGTTGAAAATAAAAAGGAAGTCATTTTCGATGCGGAACATTTCTTTACAGGTTATAACGAGAACGCTGAATATGCGATGAAATGTCTTGAAGCAGCTGTTGACGGCGGGGCAAAAACCCTGTGTCTCTGTGAGACTAAGGGAGGAATGCTTCCGATGCAGTGCTACAATATGACTAAGGATGTTTATGCACGTTTTGGAAAAATTGCCTCAATTGGTGTGCATACTCATAATGATTCTGGCTGTGCGGTCGCTAATTCGCTTCTTGCGGTTGAGGCTGGTGCTGCTCATGTTCAGGGCGTTCTGCTCGGTTTTGGTGAGCGTACCGGAAACGCAAATCTTTCTTCGATTATCGCTGATTTACAGCTTAAGATGGACTGCGAATGTATTCCGGCTGAGAATATTCAGAACCTTACTCCGATTTGTAAGCGGGTTGCTGAGATTACGAACATCGCACTTGATGCGGGGATGCCTTATGTTGGTGCGAGCGCATTCGCACACAAGGCGGGAATGCACATTGATGCTGTTATCAAAAATCCGTTTGCTTATGAGCATGTCACTCCGGAAAGCGTCGGAAACGAGCGTGTATTCCTCATGAGTGAGGTTGCCGGAAAGAGCATGATTGTTGAAAAAGTTCAGAAATTCGACAGGACGCTCACAAAATCAAGCCCGGTTGTTGCTGAGATTGTAAACCGTGTTAAGGAGCTTGAGCATCAGGGCTATCAGTTTGAAGGTGCGGATGCAAGCTTTGAGATTCTTGTACGAAAGGCAATCGGAAAGTACCAGCCTTTCTTCAATCTTCATTATTACAAGACGAGCGGTGAGTTTCCCCGGTTTGCAGATGACCAGAGTGCGTTTGCTCAGTTTAAGATTGATGTTGACGGAAAGGTTGTCGTAACTGCGGGGGATGGTGACGGTCCTGTCAATGCCCTCGATGTTGCCATGCGAAATGCCCTTGAACAGTTTTATCCGAATGTGGCTCAGATTCATCTTACTGATTATAAAGTCCGTGTTCTTGACGGAAAGGGTGCTACGGCTTCGAGAGTTCGTGTTCTTATTGAGTCGAGTGACGGGGATGAGCACTGGGCAACGATGGGCGTTTCAAGCGACGTCATCGAAGCTTCATATATTGCGCTCGTGGATTCTTTTGAGTACAAGCTGATTAAGGATTTGGAAAGAAAGTTTAAGAATATTATTTGATTTTGATATAAACGATAAAGGCTGTCCTGATTATGTTTTTCAGAACAGCCTTTTTTTATCTGGCACCGTAGGTCTCGTAGTACCTGTCGATTTCGGATTTAATTTCATCCGTTATGAGCTTTTTGTCGCCGTTTGTGTACAGTGCATCAACGACTTCGGCCATTGAAACGATTGCACGGGCAGGGAAGCCGTATTTTTCCGTTATCACATCGAGTGCAGCCTTGTCTGAATCAGGGGCTTTTTCCATGCGGTTGAGGCTTACGATTTCTCCGATGATTTTGATTCCACCAGGTGTCGTTTCCTGAGCCTTTATCTTTGGATAGGTTTCTTCGATTGATTTTCCGGAAGTCGTTACGTCTTCAATAATGACTACACGGTCTCCGTCCTTGATTTTGTAGCCGAGAAGTTCGCCCTTATCTGCGCCGTGGTCTTTTGCTTCCTTGCGGTCGCAGCAGTATTTGATTTCCTTGCCGTAGAGTTCAGAATATGCGACTGCAGTAACGACTGCCAGAGGAATACCCTTGTAGGCCGGACCAAAGAAAACGTCGATGTCGTCTCCGAAATTGTCATGAATTGCTTTTGCATAGTATTCTCCGAGCCTTTTAAGCTGGCTTCCGGTAACATATGCGCCTGCGTTCATGAAGAACGGAGACTGTCTTCCGCTTTTGAGCGTAAACGAGCCGAATTTGAGTACGTTGCACTCAACCATAAAATCAATAAATTCCTTTTTGTAGGATTCCATTTTTAACTCCCGAGTGTTTTTATTGAATTATAGTATAGCGTTAAACCTTGAACTGGTCGATCTGTTCGCCGATTTCATCGATTGATGACCTGAGCTGTCCTGCAATTATGCGCAGGGATTCGCCGGTTTCATTGATTTTCTGGGCGCCGACGCTCATTTCCTTCATGCTGTCTTCCATTACGCCGGTTGCATCCTGGAGGTTCTTTACTTCCTCAAGGATTGCCTTGTTTCCTTCTGCCATTTCCTGACCTGCAGTACGGACTTCAAGCGTTGAGTCGTTCATTGCATGGAGGGCGTGATTAATCTGCTGTGAACCTTCGTTCTGTTCTTCCATTGCAGCCTTAATCTGACGTACAAGTTCATCCGTTTCGCGGATTTTGTCAGTAACCGTGCCGAAAGCTTCGATCGACTTTTCTGAAGCTTCAACCATGCCTTCAATCGAATTCTGAATGTTGGTGAGCTGGTCACCGATTGTCTTTGACTG
>DGTU01000188.1 GCA_002394465.1 Treponema sp. UBA4328
CAATCCGCTTTATGCCTTTGCTCCGAACGGCGGTTCCGTAATCAGGGACAGAAGGGGAGCAGATTTTTCAGGCGGTTCACAGGTTTTCGGCTATTCAAATTCCTGGAATGAACTTCTGCCTCTTATGTCAGTCAGTTTTTTTGCAGACCTTCCTTCGGGTTTTTCCTTAACAGCAGCTTCCGGCGGTGAAAAGATTAAGCTTTATCCTTCTGCTTCAAATATCATAGTTCCGCTTTCAGCACTTAAAGTACCTTATTCACAGCTTGAATTCACTGAAAATGGTGATGCGGTTGCAGCGGCTCTCGTATATGCAAACGACAGGGAACTTCTTCCTGAAGATTCTGAAGTTTCATCAAATCCTGTAGTTCCTGTTCCGTGCGATCCGGGACTCATAATTAAGTGGCCGCAGAAAAACTGGCGTGCGAGGGATTATGAGCTTTTTGTGTGGGACCGTTTTCCGCACATCCTTATAATGGACACTTCAAGCTACGCCTTCCAGGACAAAATGTTCAAGAGGCTTGCTTTCTTTGTTGAAAAGGAAGGTTACCGCGGTAAACTCTGGGAAGATTCCGTTATTGCAGACAAGCACGGCTACAATGCGCATGATTACAAGGCCGATGACCTTGCCCGTTTTTATGAAACTGCCCGAAAGACAGGGTTCGCCATTAACCAGGAAGAATACCTGCTCAAAAAAATCCTTATACGCAACGGCGTGCTTACGGATGAAGGTGAGGAAAGTGTCTCTGCCGGCAAGGGTGCAATCCTTTCAATAAGCCAGAGCACAAAAACCGAAATCCGTGCACAGCTGATTGCCCATGAGGCATGGCACGGCGTTTTCTTTGAAGATGAAGAGTTCAGGAATACGGTTGCTTCGATTTACTATACCGTTGATCAGAATGAACTTGAAATGATGAAGGCTTATTTTACGCTTGCGCCGGGACTCGGCTATGACCTCAACAATGACTTTCTGATGCACACGGAATTCGCTTCCTACCTGCTTCAGTTTGACCTCAAAAAGGTTCAGGCAAAATGGCTTTTTTATGCAAACAGATATTACTGCCGCGAAAAGGCTGCTGCCCTTTCGGATTATATAAACTCAACCGGAGCGGCCGGACTCTACAGTGCAGATGCGATGCTCGATGAATACGTTAATTCCCGCTGGTCGCTTAATGCAGGGCGCGTATGGAGCGTTACGACACTGACGGATGCTGAACTGTAGTTAAAGCTCAAGGTCGGTGTTGAACATTCTTTCGGCGCCGACAGAGGTGAGGGGACCGTGCCCGCTCATTATCAGGGTATCTTCCTGCTGGGTGAGGATTTTTGTCTTGAGGCCTGTAATAAGGGTCTTTCTTGAATAGCTGGAACTTGTTTCTCCGATTCTTCCTGCACTTATGGTGTCACCGGTAAAAAGTACGTTTCCGATTTTGTATACCATCGAATCCGGCGTGTGGCCTGGAATTGCAAAATAACTTACGTTAAGCCCTGCGGTTTTTATCGTTCCGTCTCCCTTGATTACGCTTGAAGAAGAGCCTGCTATATTGTAGTCGGCGGCATAAACTGCTATGTCGTATATCTTTTTGAGCGTTTCAAGTCCCTGAATGTGTCCCGGATGATTGTGCGTAATGAGGGCTGCAACAAGCTCGTATCCGCCGTCTTCAATCTGATCTATCATTTCGTTACGGATTTTGCCGGGGTCTATGATGAGGGCCTTTTTTTCCTTGTCGTTTACGACTATGTAGCAGTTTGAAAAAGATTCAAGGTTCATGTGGAAATAGACTTTCATTGTTTTGCCTCCTGCTTTTTCTCAGGATTCCTGTTTTCGTCTACGCCTGTGAAAAGTGCGCTTCCTTTTTCGTCAAAGACGGCTTCATTTGTGTTCGACAGCTTGAAACTTACGTTTTTCTGGTTGATGTCATAGAAAATAGTTTTCTTGACGTTGCAGTTGCGGAAGGAGGTGTCTACGAGGTCTGCCCTGATGAACCTTGAGTTATAGAGATCCGAGTCGTCAAAGCTGGACTGAAATGAAGAAAGTCCGCAGAAATTGTCCTGAATCATGTCGCTTCCGGTAAAAAGTACATGAATGAACTTTGCACCGGCGAAAGAGGTAAACTGCATGTTGCTCTTGATGAGGTTGCAGTCAGAAAAAATTGCAAAATCGAAGGAACTCATCCTGCTTCTGAAGCCCGTTGAATGTATTCCGCGGAAGAAGCAGTGCTGGAAGCAGCAGCCGTAAAATCTTTTGTTTGTGAGGTCAATGTCCGTAAAGGTGAGGCCGGCGGCATTCAGGCTTACGATTTTGTCATGTTTTTTAATGTAGTCGTAAATTTCTGCAGTTGCCTTGTTCTGGTCTGGAATGTGCTTGAAACAGTATTCGCCCTGTTCCGTGAGGTTTCCGTTTTCGTCAATTTTAGAAAGGGCTATCTTCATGCAGCCGGGGTGCCGGCAGATATTTGTCCTGAACATACATTCAATTATAAAGTGAAATATCAATCTAGGCAAATAAACTCTAAGGGGAAATGTAGATGAATGCGGGCAAAAAAAAGCGTCTTATCTCATCACGGTTGAAGGTTGTTTATTTACTTCTGGATATTATATTTGGCTACGATTGGTTTTGTTGCTCTAGCTCCTTCAAAGTGAATCGAAAGCCGCTTTTTTTTGCCCGCATGCATATATGTTTTCTTAGAGTTTATTGCTGGAATGCGGGTAAGTACGTGGCTTATCTCATCACGCTTGAAGGTTTGTCATTCAGTTCTGAGAATGCAATGTCATTGCCGTGCTTAGACACGGCAATCTCTTAGAAGATAGATTTCCGGGTCAAGCCCGAAAATGACGTAGAATAATATGTCTGTATAAAAATTGACTGCCGGTTATACAAATAATTATGAAATAAAACGGCGGGAGGAAGCAGAAAGGCGGGCAAAAACACTCTGTTTGTTGATGCCGCGTGAGCGGCATGTTTAATAGTTCCTTTGCAACAAACAGCGTGTAGTGCGCCAGCGCACGGTTTTGACCCGCATTTATGCGACCGGTAGCCGTTTTATTTCATTTAAATACTTTATGTAATCGGTAGTCAATTTTTATTTTGAACATTCAATTACCTCGAAATTATGGCGGATTACAACGATTAACTTCCGCATTGAAATACATGGGCTTTAGGGAGTATTATATGGGCATGGTTGATTTTGCGTTTCTGGACAGCGGAACCGGCGGAATTCCTTACATGCTTGACCTTAAGGAAAAAATGCCTTCCTCAAAATGTGTTTACCTCGGAGATACTGAGCATTTTCCTTACGGGCAGAAAACTCCGGAAGAGGTTGCCGGCTGTGCTTCACAGGCCGTCAGAACCATAATTAACCGCTGGAATCCCAAGGCCATAGTCATTGCCTGCAATACGATTTCAGTGACTGCGCTTGACCTTCTCAGAAATGAATTTAAGGGAATCCCGATTGTCGGTACCGTTCCCGCAATTAAGCTTGCCGCAAAGGTTACGAAAAACAGAAAAATCGGTCTGCTTGCAACTAATGCGACCGTTAATCATCCCTACTGCGCAAGGCTCATAAAGGATTTTGCCGGAGACTGTGAGGTTTTCAGCCTTGGCGATCCTGAACTTATAAGGTTCATCGAAAAAGACCTTTTTACTGCTTCTCAGGAAGAGAAAATAAATGCAGTCAGGCCTGCACTTGATTTTTTCAGGAAGAATGACTGTGACGTAATCGTCCTCGGCTGTACGCATTTTACTCACATTGCAGAAATAATGCAGAAGGAAGCGGGCGATAAGATAAAAGTTATTGATTCAAGGGACGGGGTTTCAAACCAGGCATTGCGCCAGTGTCAGACAGAAACAGTCCCTTCTGATGACAGCGTAAGGGACTGTTCATTTTTTGTTACAAAGGCCGGCCCCGAGGAAGAAGAAGAGTACAGGAAAATGTGCTCAAACCTCAATATCCCCTGGGGCGGAATCATTGAATAATCAGATTACAGTTTAGCCGCAATAGCGTCTATAAATTCCCATGAGTTCAGAATTTTCTTTGCCTTTGGTTCGGCGAGGCGGGCGAGGTCACCGGTCATTTCGCCGCTTTCGATGACGTCGAGGGTTGCCTTTTCGAGTTTCCTTGCAAAGTCTGCAAGTTCCGGAGTTCCGTCAAGTTCAGCTCTTTTTGCGAGGGCTCCTGTCCATGCAAAAATCAGTGCTACAGGGTTGGTTGAAGTTTTTTCTCCTGCCTGATAGCGGTAATAGTGCTTCTGTACGGTTCCGTGAGAAGCTTCGTATTCAAATTCGCCGTTCGGTGAAACGAGGATTGAAGTCATCATTGCAAGGCTTCCGCATGCAGAGGCAATCATGTCACTCATTACGTCGCCGTCGTAGTTTTTGCAGGCCCACAGCATTCCGCCTTCGCTTTTCATAATGCGGGCAACGGCATCGTCGATGAGGGTGTAGAAATATTCAATTCCTGCCTTTTCGAACTTATCCTTGAATTCTTCGTCGTATACGCGCTGGAAAATTGCCTTGAAGTTTCCGTCGTATGTTTTTGAAATGGTATCTTTGGTTCCGAACCAGCAGTCGATTTTCTGGTCGAGGGCATATGAGAAGCAGCAGCGTGCAAAACTCTCGATTGAAGAGTCCATGTTGTGGATTCCCTGAAGGATTCCAGGGCCTTTCATTTCCTGAATTGTCTTGCGGATTTCTTTTCCGTCTGCTCCGGTAAATACGAGTTCTGCTTTTCCGGGACCGTCAACTTTCATTTCGCAGTTTTTGTAAACGTCGCCGTATGCATGGCGTCCGAGAACAATCGGCTTTTTCCAGCAGTTTACTGAACAGTGGATGTTGTTTACGAAAATCGGTGTGCGGAAAACAGTTCCGTCAAGTTCTTCGCGGATGATTCCGTTAGGAGAGCGGGTGAGCTGCTTGAGGTTGTATTCCTTTACGCGTGCAGCATTTGAAGTAATTGTTGCGCATTTAACTCCGACCTTGAGGCGCTTGATTGCGGCTGCAGAGTCGTATGTGACTTTGTCATCGGTATTGTCACGGTTTTTCAATCCGAGATCATAATATTCAGTTTTTAAGTCAATGAAGGGCTCAAGGAGTTTTTCCTTAATAACAGCCCAAAGAACACGTGTCATCTCATCGCCGTCGAGTTCGGCAATGGCATTTTTCATCTGGATTTTAGCCATGATATTACCTCTGTAAAATTTTTCTTGATTATAGAATTTTACTTTGTGTTGTACAACATAAAAAAATATTGATTTTTACCCTCAATAATTATTGACAAGAATTTATAATTTTTATAATATTACAACACGTTCTCAAGAACGATGATCCCTTAGCTCAGTCGGTAGAGCAACGGACTGTTAATCCGTGTGTCGCTGGTTCAAGCCCAGCAGGGGTCGTAAACCTGATCCTTTGGTTGTGAATCTTCCAAAGGATTTTTTTATGCCCTTTTTACTGTCTGTAATTTTGTGTTAAGATAAGGCTGTATATGAAGAACTTAAAGGATTTGACTTATGGCATCGTCGGAATGGGAATAATGGGCGGTTCCATAGCAAAAGCGGTCAGAAACAATATTTTAAGCCAGCACGGTTCAACGGGCAGAATCTATGCCTGCAACCGCAGTACGGCGTGTCTTTCGCAGGCGCTCTCAGAAGGTGTCGCCGACAAAGTATTTACGAATCAGGAATATGATAAATTCCTTCCTGAATGTGACATTGTCTATGTGTGCCTCTATCCGCACGCTACCCTGGATTTCTTAAAGCAGAACAAATCCCTGTTCAGGAAAGGTTCCGTCATAACTGATATTTCCGGCGTCAAGGGAATCTTTGAAAAGGAAATTGATGACGTAATCCGTGAAGACGTTGATTTTATAATCGGACATCCGATGGCCGGCGGCGAAAAAGAAGGCTATGCCAATTCAAGAAGCGACATGTTCATCGGAAGAAATTACATTCTCTGTCCGCTTGAGAGAAACAGGAGCGAAAACCTTGAACTCATGAGGAATTTTATTTCTGAAATAGGCTTTACGCGCATTACGGAAACGACCTGTGACATTCATGACTATAAAATCGGCTTTACGTCGCAGCTCTGCCACGTTATTGCCTGTTCCCTCGTAGACAGTGCTCAGGATGAGCAGATTACGGCTTTCGGCGGCGGAAGCTTTGAAGACCTTACGAGAATTGCAATGATCAACGCTCCGCTGTGGACGGAACTTTTTATTTCAAATAGGGAAAAACTTGTTTCACATATAGAAAATTTTGAGAAAAAAATCACCGAGTTCAAGACTGCGATCCTGAATAAGGATGAAGACAAGCTTATGGCGCTGATGGAAGAATCCAGGTCAAAAAGACTTAAAATGGGTTCCATCAGGACGGTAAGTGATAAGAAATGAGTTTGAGAAGGTAAATGCCATGAATAAAGAAATGCTTGATAAGGCTATAAGGCGTGTTCCTGATTTTCCTAAAAAAGGAATCCTCTTTTACGATATAACGAGCGTGCTTACGGATCCGGCAGTTTTCAGGTCAATCATTGATGAAATGTGCCTTATATACAGGGATAAAAAAATCGATGCTGTTGCTGCAGTTGAAAGCCGCGGCTTTATTTTTGCAGCGCCCCTTGCCGAAAAACTCGGACTTCCGCTTGTTCTTATCAGAAAGAAGGGTAAGCTTCCCGGTGAAAAAATCTCCCAGGATTATGCGCTTGAATATGGTACGGCAACAATAGAAGTTCATACGGCGGACATTAAAAAAGGCTGGAACTTCCTCATCGTTGATGACCTGATTGCAACCGGAGGAACGCTTGATGCTACCAGAAAGCTCCTTGAAAAGGGCGGGGCAGGAGCAAGCGATGTATTCGGGGTAATCGGACTTCCTGACCTTAACTATAAGAATGTTCTTGCTCCGATGAACGTTACGACACTGATTGACTATCACGGGGCATAAAAAAAAGCCTGTGACGGAAAAGGAATTACCTTTCAGATCCGTTACAGGCATTTTTTTTGATCAGCCGTTTAAGCGGCCTTTAATCTTAGTTGTTGTTTGCGAAGTATTTTTCGTAAGCTTCTGCCATCTTTGCTTCTGTATATGCTGCAGAAGATGTCCTGTTGAAGCTCTTTGCTTTTGTTTCAGCAAGTGATTTGTTGAGTTCAGTAAGGAATGTTTCCTTTGGAAGGAACATGAGTACGTATACTGTTCCGTCCTTTGCAACGTACTGATCAACTTTCTCAGAACCTACGAGAATGTTGTCAACCTTGAGGAGGGCGTTTTCTGTGAGGGCTTCAAGATCCTGCCTGTCGCCTTCTGCACCCTGATCATCAACGAGAGTCTGTGTAATTCCCTGTACTGAAGTCTTTGTTGTTGCAGCAAGTTCAAGACGTCCCTGTGCAATTGCCATTTTCTGAGAGTTTACGAGGTTTGACAGTTTGCCTGAGCCGACTGCATAAATTCCCTTGTCGTCTTTGCGTCCTGCGAGAACCCATTCCGGAAGGTTGAGGTCGGCAGCCTGTGCTGCAGCAGAAGTTGTATCAGTTGATCCGCAGCTCATAAACATAAAGCCTGTGATTGCGATTACTGCAAGAGTTAAAAGTTTTTTCATGTGAATCCTCCTTAAAAAACTTTATGCATTATATACTGAATATAATATAATAATAACTCATAAGTTACTGTTTGTCATTTTATTTTAAAAACGGCAGAAAAAGCGCCGGGGATACTTACTAAAGCGCAATAAGATAATATAATTGGTTTCAGTATGGAAAACATGAATGGCAGTGAAATTGTGCAGAAACGTCAGGTTACGCTGACTGTCGTAACCGGAATAATCTTTATGCTTCTCGGGGAGCCTTACATGGCCTCCTGCTCTGCCGGATTTACTGCCGGCCTCATTGCACTTATTACGGCAGTCATTTCTTCCGTTGCTTCAGGGGCTTTCGTAAGTCTTATTCCCGATGTAATCCTCGTCCTGCTTTCAGGCTTTGTTTTTAACCGCTTCATAAGAAACCTTCAGGGAAACTTCAGGAAAACAGTACTCGCTTCTCTTCTGTTTCTCGTGAGCTGCGGGGCAAGCCGCGTCAAGGACATTCTGCTTAATACGGCTCTTAACGAACAGCTGACACTTCAGGGACTGTATACGGAATACATTAAGCAGAATATATATGATTTTCTGCTTGCTTTTGCCTTTTTTATTTTGTTCGTTGCGCTTAAAATATACGTAATTGATAAAAAAATTGCTCAGGATGCTTAAAAAGTGACTAATCCGTGGAAAGTTTATAAGGCACGTTTTCCTCTCCTGTCGTACATAACTTCAAGGTTTATGACGATGACCGTAATTCTTTTTCTTCTCGGCTGGGCTCTCTTCGGACTCATGGCGCTTGCCCCGGGAGATGTCGTTACCCAGCTCATGCAGCAGCAGCTCCTTACACAGGCCGGAGGAGAAGGACCTGGAGCCTCATATTCAGACAGGGCGCTTGATGAAGATCAGTTTGAAAAAATGCGCGAAGAAATGGGACTTAACAAGACTTTTACGGCACAGTACTTTGACTGGCTTGAGAGGGTTTTTCTGCACGGAGACCTCGGCATAAGCTATCCTTCGAGGGCGCCGGTCGGATTCCTGATAAAATCAAGCCTCATAAATTCCCTCGTGCTGAACCTCCTTTCCCTGGTTTTCATAACGGTTATTTCTTTTATCCTCGGGGTATATTTTTCAAGCAAGGCGGGGACGCGGATTGATACGGCGGCAACCTTTTTTGCACTGTTCTTTCATGCTTTTCCAGGAATGCTTTTGCTGCTTTTGTTCCAGCTGTTTGCTTCAAGTACGGGACTCTTTCCGGTCAAGGCATATCCTGACTTTACGTTCACGGAAGCTCCTGCGAGGTTTGTTTTCAGTTACCTGCATCACATCTTCCTGCCGCTTCTGGCTTCGTTCATCGGCGGAATCGGAAGTACGATGAGGATGATCCGCTCGACGATGCTTGATCAGATGGGACTTCCGTACATAACGGCTCTCCGTGCACGGGGAATTTCAGAGCGCAGGGTATATCTTAATCATGCCTTCCGCAATACGCTCAATCCTTACATTACGGGAAGTGCAAACCTGCTTGCCTCCCTTTTCTCCGGTTCACTGATTCTTGAAATCATCTTTGCATATCCGGGAATCGGTCACCTCATGTATGATGCCGTCGTACGCCAGGACGTTAACCTCGTTCTTGCAAATACGATGTTCATAAGCTTTCTTGTCCTGCTCGGAATGGTCGTAAGCGATATTCTCCTTGCAGCTGTAGATCCACGAATAAGGTACGGTAAAAACTGATGAAACAGATATTCCGTTATTTAACTGCAAGACCGGTCGCTTTAGTTTCGCTTATAGTCATTGCATTTCTGTATCTTGTGATGATCTTTGCTCCTTTTGTTGCGCCTTATACTCCGGTAACACAGCTGGGACAGGATTCATATCACCCTGCAAATCTTTCGCTCGGCCTGTCAGGCTTTTATGCCAGGGAATACCGCTCATTGAATCCGCTTACATGGGAATTTGCAGAAGTCGGAGACCGCACCCATAAAATTCATTTTTTTGTAAAGGGTGAACCCTACAGACTGTTCGGACTGTTTGACTGTGAAACCCACCTTTTCGGCACTGAAAGTGAAAAAGAAGGAGAAGATCCGTATCCTGTATATATATTTGGTTCTGACCGGCTCGGAAGGGATATTTTTTCGCGCATAGTTTACGGAAGCCGCATTTCGCTGACCGTAGGCTTTATTGCAAGTTTTGTTTCGCTGTTCCTGGCCGTAATCTTCGGTGGATTTGCCGGATATTACGGTGGAAAAACTGACTGGTTGATAATGCGTGTCTGTGAGTTTTTCATGCTCGTTCCGGGACTCTACCTTATCCTCTTTTTGCGTTCCCTCTTAAACTCAAGGATGGACAGCGGTGAAAGCTATATCGTAATTACGCTCATTCTGTCTTTAATCGGCTGGCCTGGAACTGCCCGTACGCTCAGGGGAATGGTTCATGCAATAAAGCGCGAGGAATTCGTTCAGAACGCACAGCTTGAAGGAATACGGGGAATTTCAATCATAATCCGGCATATAATTCCGCAGATGGCGAGTCTTCTGATTGTCAGTACGACGCTTTCGATTCCGGGCTTTATCATGAGTGAAACGGCACTTTCATATCTCGGACTTGGAATTGCAGATCCTGCAGTCAGCTGGGGAAGCCTTATCAGCAGGGATGTTTTGAGCTGGACTGCGATTAAAAATTATCCTAACCTGCTGATTCCGGTTTATATGCTGCTGATAGTAACGCTTGGCTTCAGCTTTGTCGGAGATGCGCTGCGCGATTACTTTGACCCGAACCACGTCGTATTTAAAAAATGGAAGAAGAGACGCTTCGTTCGTTCACAGGAAAACTCTTCAGCAGAAAATATCCCTGCGGCTGAAACTGATGAAAACAATATTCTTGAAATCCGTGACCTCAGGGTTGCATTCCTGACAGGAACGGGACGGAATGAGCAGCTCATACAGAGTGTCCGCGGGGTATCATTAAACGTTAAAAAAGGTGAAATCCTCGGTATTGTAGGTGAGTCTGGTTCCGGAAAGACTGTAACTACGACTGCCATTTCCGGTCTTCATCCGGCAAATGCAATAGTTACGGGGCAGATTCTTTACCGGGATTCGGAGAATAAGGTTACGGACCTTGCCTCATTGAGTCAGGCAGAACTGCGCTCATACCGCGGAAAAGAAATCGGAATGATTTTCCAGGAGCCGGGACGTTCATTTGATCCGCTTCAGAATATGGGAAGCGTATTCCTTGAAACCTTCAGAAATTCAGATCCGGACATTACAAAGGAAGAAGCGCGTGAAAAGGCAGTACGGCTCCTTGAACAGGTCGGAATTCCTGATCCTGCCGGACGCTTAAAGAATTTTCCGCATCAGTTTTCAGGCGGACAGCTTCAGAGAATCGGCATTGCGCTCTCGCTTGCACAGGGCTGCCGGCTTCTGATTGCAGATGAACCGACGACTGCCCTGGACGTTACGATTCAGGCTCAGATCATAAGCCTGCTTCGGGAACTGAATAAAACGCTTTCACTTTCGATTATATTTATCAGTCACAACATAAACCTTGTTGCTGATTTCTGTGACAGGATTGCAGTAATGTATGGCGGCCTCGTCATGGAAAGCGGAACGAGTGAACAGATAATGAAAAATCCGCGTCATCCTTATACGCAGGCCCTTCTGGCATCTACACCGGAATTCGGAATGCATTATACTTCAAAAAAGCTTGTTTCAATTCCGGGACGCGTTACGGATCCTTCTCATCCGGAGCCGGGATGTCCTTTTGCTCCGAGATGCCTGTATGCAGAAAAAAAATGCACTGAACCTGAATGGAACTGCCATAAAATGACCGGAAACGGCGGGGGAAAATAAAATGGAATCAACTGTAAAAGAATTCGCAGACTGGACGGAATATGATGACTGGCTCGTTGAAAATTATTCAGAGAATTCTGTTTTTTCCGTAAATGAGTCTGACGGAAAGATTAAGATAGAATACTGTTCAAAAGAAGAATTTGCCCGCTGGAAAAAGGAACAGGAAGCCCTGAAGGAAAATAAATGAGCGGATACGTTTTAAAGGCTGAACACCTTACTAAAAAATTCTCACTCGCTGCAGGATTCTTTGCCCGTCAGGACAAATTCGTTTACGCTGTAAATGATGCAGGATTTGAGATTGAAAAGGGCAGAACCTACGGGCTCGTGGGCGAATCCGGCTGCGGGAAAAGCACCACGGCGCGTCTTATAACAGGAATGTACAGGCCTGACGGCGGAACGATTGATTTTACCGGCAGGGTAATGAAGTATGTCTTTCAGGATCCTTCGCGTTCCCTCAATCCGAGGATGAGCATATATTCGATAATAACTGACGGCTACAGGAATTCCCCTTACTGGCCGGGTGAAGAAAAAGCCCGCAGGGAAGCTGAGGAACTGATTGAAGAAGTCGGCCTCGACCGTTCTGACCTTAACAGAAAGCCGTCTGAGTTTTCAGGCGGACAGAGACAGCGTATATCAATTGCCCGTGCCCTTATAATGAAGCCTGACCTTCTTATATGTGATGAAATCGTAAGTGCACTGGACGTAAGCATTCAGGGGCAGATCCTCAACCTTCTTCAGGACATCAGGCAGAAGAGGAACCTTTCCTTTCTTTTTATTGCACATGACCTGAGGGTGTGCTGCTATTTCTGTGATACGATAGGCGTCATGTATTCGGGTGTCATAGTGGAAGAAGCGCCGGCCGCTGACCTTTATAAAGCTGCGCTTCATCCTTATACTAAGCTCCTGTTCGAAGGTTCTTCCGGAAGGGCAGAAAACATAAAGGGTGAAGTAAAAACCGTGCTTGACGGCGTTAAATGCTGTCCTTTTGCGCACCGCTGTCCTAAGGCAACTGAACGCTGCAGGAGTGAAATCCCTGAGTTTACGGAGACTGCAGAAAATCATAAAGTGCGGTGCTTTAATTTATAGTTTTTTTCTGCTATTATCTGTGTATGAGTGAAGAAAATCTTGAGAATAAGCTTTCAGAAAGTCTCGACGAAATATGTACCCTTATCAGCAGGAGCGGGGATCCGGTTTTAATAAAGGAATTCCTTAACTGCCTTCTGACTAAAACCGAAACGGAAGAAATCGCCAGACGCTGGATTCTGGTTCAGGAACTTGATATGGGAACGACGCAGCGTGAAATTGCCAGAAAATACAATATGTCGCTGTGCAAGATTACGCGAGGCTCGCGTGAACTTAAAAAAGATTCTTCAGCCTTCAGAAAAATGCTTGACCTCTACAAGAAAGTTTCAGCCGAAAACGGAGAACGCTAACATTGAGTGCAAGCCTTTATCTTATTCCCGTGACTCTCGGAGATACTCCGTTTGATCAGGTTCTTCCTTCTTACAATCAGAAAATCATTGCTTCAATAAAGCATTTTATCGTTGAAAATAAAAAATCCGCCATAAGGTTTCTTGTAAGGGCAGTGGAAGGAATAGACATAGATTCCCTTACGTTTTATGAACTGAGCGAACATACTGATTCAAAGACGAACATTGACTATATGCTGAAGCCGGCTTTAAACGGTGAAGATACCGGCATAATAAGCGAAGCAGGCTGTCCTGCAATTGCAGATCCCGGCTCCCTTGCCGTTGAACTTGCCCACAAAAAAAATATTCCTGTCGTTCCGCTTGTCGGACCGAATTCGATTATCCTTTCCCTTATGTCGAGCGGCTTTAACGGACAGAATTTTGCCTTTAACGGCTATCTTCCGGTCAAGCCCAATGAACGTACTTCAAAACTGCATCAGCTTGAGAACAAAGTCTGGAAAGAAAACCAGACACAGATCTTCATTGAAACTCCGTACAGAAACGAACAGATGATTTCTTCCATTCTGAGCGCATGCCGTCCGGATACAAAACTCTGTATTGCCTGCGGGCTGACTACGGCTGAACAGTTTATTTCGACAAAGACTGTCGCACAGTGGAAAAAAACTCCGCTTCCTCCGGTAAAGAAAATCCCTGCAATATTCCTGCTGTATAAGTAATATGATTGAAATTGAACAGGAAAAAAACAGAAAAACGCGCTGCCTTCTGATAGGCGCACCTAAAGTTCCCCTTGATGAACTTGAGGGGCTGTGCGATACGCTTGGAATGGAAACTGCAAGAAGTTTTTCCCTCACAAGGCTTGAAGTCCGGCCGGCATACGGAATGGGAAGCGGCAAGGCGCAGGAAATCTGTGCACTGGCGCATGAACTTGAGTGTGACTGCATCATATTTGACTGGGAACTTGATCCGACAAAGCAGCGTAACTGGGAAAGACTGGCGAAGCTTCCGTGTTTTGACAGGCAGGAAGTAATCCTAAGGATATTTGCACAGCGGGCACAAACTAAGGAAGCCGTCCTTCAGGTTGAACTTGCAAGAATGATTTACTCGCTTCCGAGACTTGCCCACATGTACGGCGATATGGCACGTCAGCGCGGCGGAAACTACGGTTCAAAGGGAAGCGGTGAAAAGCAGCTTGAACTTGACCAGAGACAGGTCCGCGAAAGGATTCAGAAACTCAGGAAACAGCTTAAGGAAGTTGAAAAGGTCCGCAGTAATCAGAGAAAAAAACGCTCCAGGGAAGGTCTTGTAAGCTGTGCCCTTGCCGGATATACGAATGCCGGAAAATCATCACTTTTGAATGCCCTCACGGGAGCAGAAGCTTTTGTTGAAAACAAGCTTTTTGCAACCCTCGATCCCCAGACCCGCAGGCTCACCGACCGTGAAGGAAATGTTTTTCTGTTTACGGATACTGTAGGTTTTATTTCAAACCTGCCGCATTCACTTGTCGATGCCTTTAAGTCTACGCTGGAAGAAACGCTTTATGCAGATATACTTCTGATAGTAATTGATGCATCTGATGAAAAGGCCTTTGAACAGTATGAAGTTGTCCTTAAGGTTCTTGAAGAGACGGGTGCTTCTGACAAAAAGAAAATCATCGTACTGAACAAGACTGACCTCATAAAAGATGATGCTGTAAAGATTTCGTGCCTCAGGGAAGCATTCCCCGATTCCGTTGAAATAAGCGTAAAAGAAAGGCAGGGGCTTGAAAATCTGCTTGAGAGAATACGCTCTGATTTGATAAAATAAAGCATGTTTTTTGTACGACTGAATGATAAAGTCCGGGGCCTCACATTGAACCAGTTCCTCGGAATCCTTGCAGCTGCATCGGCAGGAGCTTTTATCCTTATAGCCCTCATCGGCCTTCTGACAGGAAAGGCATCTCTTTCCGGGGAATTCAGAAAGGCAGATCCCCTTCCGTCGGCAGTCCTAGAACAGCATCCCGAGAGCAAGGTTTATGACATGATAGGTCAGATCCGCTCACCTACAAAGCCTGATTCCGATGATAATTACAGCGTGGCAGTCATTTCGCCGTGGCTTGAGTATGACGGTGATGACCGTGAATTCTATGAAGAACTTGATACCAAACTCCGCAAAATCAAGGCAATAATATATGATTACGTTTCATCCAGAACGGAAAAGGAACTGAGAAACCGCGGAGAAATTAACGTAAAGTCGGATATTCTTGATGAAATAAATGCTTCCCTTGTCCTCGGCAGGGTGAGCGCAATATATTTCAGGGATTATGAATTCATAAAATAATTTTTAAGGAGACGAGGTTAATATGAACAACAGTACTGCACAGATAATCATTTCGATAATTCCTATCGTGGGAATCGGAATCGGAGGCATCGTAGTTTTTTTCTATACGCTGTGGCATCATCATGAAAATAAACTCCGCATAAAGATGGGAACTTACCAGAAATCACATTTTGATTACAAGGCATTTTCACTTCTGATAGGAATCCTTCTCATCGGTGTCGGACTTCTGCTGTCTGCTTTTTTTGCACTGGCTCACGGCTCTTCTCCGGCACTTCTCGGCGGGCTCATTCCGCTTGTAATCGGAATCTGCCTTATAATTTTCTACAACTTAAATCCTGATTTTAAGAAAACGGGCAGCGATGAGAAATAAGACTGTCCGTACAATCGAACAGGTAATTATACAGAGACGGGATAATTCACTTATCCGCTCAATTCTCTCAGGCGATCAGAAATCCGTAGCGCGTCTTACCGGTCTGTACAGAAAACGTGTCTATGCCCTCGGCATGAGTTTTTTCCGCAATGAAGCTGATACGGATGATTTTGTCCAGGAAGTTTTCATCAAAGTATTCCTCAACCTTGCGTCCTTTAAGGGCGATTCGAGTTTTGCAACATGGCTCGTAAAAATAGCCTGGACGACGGCAGTTAATTCTGCTAACAGAAAAAAAGAATATCTTTCCCTCGCAGATGAAGGAATTCTTGAAGACTGTGATTACACGCCTGAAGAAATGCAGATACGCAAGATGACGGCTGAAACGGTAAACGAGGCCGTAAAGGAGCTTCCTGAGAACAACGGAATCTGCCTTGAACTTTATTTTTTCTATGACATGTCTTATGAAGAAATTTCAGTCATAACGGATTTTCCGATGAATACGATAAAATCATACATTTTCCGGGCTAAAAAAATACTCAGGGAAAAATTGAGAGGTTTATATGAATAGCGAAAAATGCCAGAAAGTAATGGATTCGTTCCTTGAACTCGACAAGAACGAAAGGATGCCGCTCTCCATGACAATGCACATGCTTGTGTGCAAAAACTGCCGCCGTCAGGTTCACTATCTGACTGAGGCTGAGCGTATTGCTGCAAGACCCCTCAAGGTAACTTCGCCGCTTTCAGATGATGAACTCAAGGGAATCATGAAGGAAGTAAGCCCGGAATGGAGCGATAAATTTTTCAAGAAAAATCCGGTTTCGATGTTCCGCTGGATTTTGGGCGGAATACTTATGGTGCTGTTCCTCAGCTGTTTCGGCATTTTTTCAAGCTGGATTCAGTCAGAGAGCCTTCTCATCAGTTACTATGTCGTCTTTGCTGCAATCATCGTAAGTTACTGTGCGGTTTTTGTCGGCAGTAACCTTGATTTCTTCGTCAAAAAAATAGAAACCTTCAGGCAGTAAATGCTCAGACGTACCGGTCATGCTGATCTCCCGCTTCATACGGGAACGGTTCCGAGATGGCTTGCCGACAGAATGAAGCTTCTCGGAACACAGATTGTTGAGTCTCTTTTAATTAATTACGGTAAAAAAGAAGTTCTCCGCCGCCTGAGTGATCCGCTGTGGTTTCAGTCGCTTGGGGCTGTTCTCGGCATGGACTGGCATTCAAGCGGAATTACAACCAGCGTAATGTATGCCCTTAAGCGCGGAATCAACGAAAGGGCACGCGAGTTCGGACTGTGTATATGCGGGGGAAGGGGAAAGTATTCAAGAAAGACACCTGACGAACTTCTGTATCTCTCTGAAGCAACAGGACTTGACGGAACTTCCCTCGTGAACGCAAGTAAGCTTACGGCAAAAGTCGACGGCTGTGCAGTCCAGGACGGTTTCCAGCTTTACATGCATAATTTTATCCTCAGTGATGAGGGAGACTGGGTAGTAGTCCAGCAGGGCATGAATACCGGAACAAAAACTGCCAGACGGTATCACTGGAGTTCTGAAAACCTCCGTTCATTCGTCGAGGAGCCTCATTCAGGCGTAACCGGTGAAAATCAGGGAAAGATACTTAACCTTACGGCTTCAGAAGCAAAAGATACCCGCGGGAGCATTCTTTCACTTACTCAGGAAAATCCCGACAGAATGATGAGGGAAATTGCCAGAATTTCAGGTCAGGATTATGCGCCTCAGGTGGAACTTGATTTTGAGGGAACGAAAATTCAGGTAAGAAATGACAGAAACCTCATCATGCCTTCCCGCCATGAAGTTCGTGCTGAGGATGTTGACCTTAAACGGCTTGGTTCAGTTCTGGCAACTGCATATGAAAACAATAATCAGGATTTTGAATCCCTGCTGCTTACTCCAGGGCTCGGACCGAGAACCCTTCAGAGCCTTACGCTTGTAAGCGAAGTAATTTACGGGACTCCTGACCGCTTTAATGATCCTGCGCGCTTCAGTTTTGCACATGGCGGAAAAGACGGTCATCCGTTTCCGGTAACTACGAAAATATATGATGAATCAATCCGTATCCTCGGCGACGCAATCGAAAAATCCAGGCTCGGTTATAACGATAAAAGTGACTGTATCAGGCGGCTGAATGTGACGGCCCGGCAGATTGAAGAAAACTGCAGCCCGATGGCAGATTTTGATGCGCTGATTGCACATGAACGCGGGCACTCAAAGGAGTGGGGCGGCCGTACCTGCTTTGAATAATTTAGAAAACAATGCTAAATAATGCAGAAAACCGTGTTTTTCTGATACTTTCGCGTTAAAATTTTCTGTATAACAAAATATATCAGCCACTAAATACGGAGTAAATCATGAACAGAAAGTGCGTTTCAATTGCAACTAAACTTTCAATCGGAGTGTCAGTTATAATCCTTCTGGTCGTAGCACTTGCTGCAAATGTTACCGGTCATTTCTTTTCACAGTATTGTCTTGATAATTTTTACGAGAGTGCAGACACGGCAATTACGGAATTCTCTGATTCGATTTCCATGTTTTTCAATTCAAAGGAAGCTGAGCTTAACGTATTCGCAGAATCTGATGCAGTTAAGGCTGCTGATGATACGATTCATTCTTTTGTGAATGAGACCGGAACTGTACAGATTCTTGAGTATGAAAAAAGCCGTACGTAAGAAGAAATCCGCAGGGTGTGCAAGAGCTTTGCTAAAAATGACAGTGACATCGCAGAAATCTACATCGGAACGAAGTGGGGCGGATATGCAACCAATTTCGACAGTTCGATGAACGGCGGATACGATCCGAGAAAGCGCGGCTGGTATGAAACTGCCAGCAGCGGACACGGAAAGGTTATGATTACGGATGCCTTTGCGTCTACCGTCGGAACAACCGTAGTCGGAATTACCCGCTGTGCCTACGATGAAAGCGGCGAATTTATTGGAAATGCTTCGATTGAAGTTTCCCTTGAAACCCTTACTACGATTCTTGACAGCATGAAGCTTGGCAAAGATTCCTTCTTTATGATGATTCAGCAGGACGGAACTGTTCTTGCAGATACAGGAATCAGAAAGAGCAATTTCAAGAATATTTCGGAAGTTGGAATCCCGGATCTTGCAGATTTCTTTTCCGGCTCGGAAATTAGGGGAACAATTGAAGTCCCGGGCGGAAGCTATGATACATATCTGACCAGAAAAATTACGAATGAGAAAACCGGTTATCAGATTATTGCGCTCTGTCCGTATGACACCGTATATGAAACCTTCTTTACCACGCTTAATACAACCGTAACAGTCTGCGTTATCTTTGCAATCCTCGTTGCCTTCGGAACAGGTTTCGTAACAAGAAAAATTATCCGTCCGCTTAAAATTATCCGCAACAGCATCAGTGACAATGCAGAACAGATTGCACAGGGAAAGGCTGACCTTACACAGAGAATCAGCGTAAAGTCAAAGAATGAAATAGGCGATGTTGCTGAAAGCTTCAACATGTATTCGGAAAAACTCCAGGAAATCATCAGAAGCATGAAGCAGACAAAAAATGCCCTCACTGAAGCAGGCGGAACGCTGAATGATTCGACGAGTGCAACAATGGCTGCAATTACGCAGATCAGTGCAAGCATCGTTGGTGTAGGAAGAAACCTTGCATCCCAGAACGACGGAGTATCCCAGACTGCAGAAAACGTAAAGAGAATCCTTGAAAGCATTTCATCCCTCGAAGAGCTTGTATCTTCACAGGCAAATTCCGTACAGGGAGCTTCAAGTGCAGTTGAACAGATGATCGGCAATATCGGTGAAGTAAACCGTTCCGTTGAAAAAATGGCCGTTTCATTCGGTATGCTTGAAGAAGATGCCCAGACAGGCGCAAAAACACAGGAAGAACTTCAGACCAAAATTTCTGAAATTGAAAACCAGTCAATGCTCCTCAGCGAGGCAAACGCCGTAATTGCATCAATTGCAGAGCAGACAAACCTTCT
>DGTU01000042.1 GCA_002394465.1 Treponema sp. UBA4328
GTTTTCATGTATCTCGGAAAGGAAAAAGGAAACTATTACGTAATCAGCGCCTTAGGTTCATATTATCCTGACGACAAATACTACGATACAAAGATTGACGCCTGTTCAGTCAATATAAATACCCTCGACGTAAAACGCAAAAGCGGACTTACCTGGCTTGAAGCCCTTGATTACGGCAAGCAGCTTATTGATGAAGGAAGTTTTGCTGATTTTGAAGTCAGATTAAATCCTTCAGACAAATTTGCAGAGTTCTCTAAAATCTCATCCGGAAGTGCCGTACTCTATAAATCTCCTGCTAAAACAAAAAGAAACATAACGGTTGCGCTCAATGCCGGCCACGGAACTAAAGGCGGACACCTCGTAAAAACCTACAGCCATCCAGATAAAACGCCAAAAATCACTGCCGGAACAAATCCCCTCGGAAGCATTGAATCAATGGCCATAAGCGACGGAATGGTATTTAACGACGGAACAAGAGAAGCTGCTGCTAATTTACGGGTAACGAAAGAAATCAAGCTTCTCCTGCTTAAAAACGGATTTGACGTGCTTATGCTCAGGGACGGTGATGACGTTCAGCTGGATAATATTGCACGCACCGTAATTGCAAACAATCATGCAGACATCCATGTTTCAATACATTTTGACAGTGATTCATCAAAAACTGACAAGGGAAGCTTTTACTGTTCAGTTCCTGAAGGACTTAAATTCCTCAAAAACGTAAAGGCCCATGAGCCGATGAGCACGAAACTCGGAGAAAGCATAATCTCAGAAATAAAAGCTGCAGGCCTTCCCGTGTATGCTTCAGGAAGGCTTGAATCAGACCTTACCCAGACAAGTTACAGTACGATTCCGACAGTCGACATTGAACTCGGAAACCAGTACACCTCCACTTCAAGCGAAAGCCTTGAAAAACGCGCAAAGGCCGTTTCAGACGGAATAATTAAATACTATGAAGACAGACCGCGAAAGAATTGATGAGCTTCATGTTAAGGGATTGAAAATCGTACAGGATCCTTCCTGTTTCTGCTATGGAACGGATGCAGTCCTCCTGGCAGATTTTGCTACACGAAACCTCAATGGAGACGTTAAAATCATTGATTTCTGTACGGGGAACGCAATTATTCCGATTCTGATGAAAAACCGCGAAGGAAAACTCCCCTTTAAGGCTTCTTACACTGCACTTGAACTTCAGGACAGGCCTTTTGAACTTGCATTAAAATCAGTCGGACTTAACGGCATGAATCAGAATATAAAAGTCCTTCAGGGCGACATACGCGAGGCTCAGAACATGTTCCCAGCAGAAAGTTTTGACGCCGTAACCTGTAATCCTCCATACATGAAAACGTCAGACGGCAGGCAGAGTTCAAACATCGAAAAAATGACGGCCCGGCAGGAACTTAAATGCACGCTGGAAGACGTATTCCGCGCTTCATCTCATGTCCTTAAAGACGGCGGAGACTTTTTTATGATTCACAGGCCTTCCCGCATCAAAGACATTTATGCAACGGCAGCTGAGTACCCTTTTTCTCTTATTCAGGAGAGATTTGTTAAGCCTTCCCCTTCAAAAGAAGCTTCAATGGTACTTCTTCATTACCGGAAAGCCACAGCAGAACAGGATTCAAAAATTACACGTGAGCCGCTTATAATCCGCGATGATGAGGGAAACTATACTGAAGAACTTAAGGAAATCTACAGTTTCTGAAGGATGTCTACAGTGTGGCTGCTTGCACCAAGAAGATCCGGTCTTTCACACACAGCAAGCTGATATTTTACGAACAGTTCAAACTCTTCTTCATCAAGACTGTTGAGTTCACGGCGCATATAGTCTGCCGCTCCGTCCGGGGCAATCGTTTTGATGCGCTTAAGGCCGGCAAGTTCATTGAGTTCAGTCATGTCTTCAAGCCTTGTATAACAGTAAAGGTTTTTTTCCTCACTCGTAATGGTATGAAAATCCTGAGTCAGACTTGCAAGTGATTCCTTAATCTTTTTTTTCTTAAAGCAGTACGAAATTATTGCATAGTCGTTCATAACATACGCAGCGAATATAAAGCCGTTTTTCTTAGTAATTCTTTTCGCTTCAGTAAGGGCCTTGAGGCGGTCTTCTTTTGTATGAAGATGATACATCGGACCGAAGAGAATCGTAATGTCAAAGCTTTCGTCATCAAGGAAACTGAGGTTTCTCGCATCCCCCGGCCAGCATTTTACCTTTTCATGCCGTCCTTCAAGGATTTTAAGGTTATGTTCGACTAGTTCAACTGCCGTAACGTCAAAGCCTTTGCGTGAAAGTGCAACGGAATACCTGCCCGTTCCGGCCCCGATATCTGCAATTTTTATTTCGTTATTTGAACGTGAGAACTGGCCGGCAAAATCAAGGATGTATTTCATCGATACCCTGAATTCTACCTGCCCGTGACGGGTCGTAAGCCTGTGGTCTTCCTTGAATTTATTATAGTATTTTTCAAGCTGTGTCATTCTGCAAACAGTTTCTGAGCTTCCTCGTAGCTTTTTAAGTCACCGATATCATGCCTTGAACCGCTCATAAGCCATGCGTGAACGTCACGTACGGAACAGAACCAGGCAATAAAATCCCCCGGCGCATCAGTTCCGCATTCAATATGCCCGTCAGCATCAGGCGTACAGGCTTTTGTTATATACGGAAGGTCCTGCCTTGTATAAATATAAAACGGAGGAACGGCCCAGTTTGAAGCGGGTTCAGCCGGTTTTTCCTGCATTCTTATGACTTTATCATTTTCATCTATGACTGCAACGCCCGTTTTCTGCAGTTTTGCCTTTTCACCTTCAAAATGGCGCATGATGCAGGCTGTTTTCTTGACGTCCTGATACGAAACAAATTCTTTAAGTGAAAAATCAAGGAGATTGTCACCTGCAAGAACAAGGATTTCTTCATCAATACCGCATTTTTCAATTGCAAAAAGAATGTCCTTTACGGCACCAAGGCGGTTTTCATTTTCCGTTGAACCGTCATCAAGAACGGTAACCTTTTTGCTGAATGAACGGGAATTCTTCCAGTTCACAAAGTGCTCAAAAAATTTATGATTTGAAATGACGATGTGCTCGTTTATCTGTCCGATTCCGTCGATGTCATTTATGAGGCGGTCAAGGATTGAAAGGTTTCCAACTTTTAGAAGAGGTTTAGGAAAATCTTTAGTCAGCGGATAAAGGCGTGTCGCATAGCCTGCTGCAAGAATTATTGATTTCATACGCCGATACCGTCCGCAGTCTTACAGAATACAATGTTGAACGAATCTTTCAGTGCCGGAAATTTTGCAAGATATTCTTTCTTCACTTTTTCTGCAATTTTATCCCTGAACTGAGGGTTTATAATCGCCATAGCGCATCCGTTGAATCCGGCACCGCTGAACCTTCCGCCGTAAACGCCTTCTGTAGTTTCAAGAATTTCATGAAGGGCTTTAAGTTCGGGGCTTCCGGTTTCATATTTTTCAATTGAGGAACGGCCGCTTTCAAAAATCAGTTTTCCGAATTCTGTTAAATCTCCATTCTGAAATGCATTAATGCCTTTCTTTACGCGTTCATTTTCACCGTAAAAATGCTCGGCACGCTTTGCCCAGGTATGAGGAAGCATTTTTTTGTACTGGCGGTAAATTCCTGCAGGAACGTCCCTGAGATATGAATCACAGAACTTTCCGTATTCAAGTTTTGCAAAATCCTTGAGGGCATAACTTGCAGCCTTGCATTCATCAACACGTGTATTATAGGCTGAACCTGCAAGCCGGCGTTCGACACCGGAGAAAATAACTGCTATCTCAAATTCAGGCATATTCTTTGAAAACGGAATAAGCTTTGTTGAATCCGTCTTTGTATCAAGGAAAAGCAGGTGATTTTTCTTGCAGTAAACTTCGCAGCTCTGGTCGAGCTTACCGACATTGACTCCGATGTAATTTCTTTCAACGTCAATCGCAAGGTTTATAAGTTCAGGACTGGCAAGATTGATTCCGTTAATCTTCGAAAAAACCTTAATGTAGGTCAGGATTACGCTTGCAGAAGAAGAAAGGCCTCCGCCAAGTACGTCACCCTTGAGAACTCCCTTAAGACCTTTTGTTATGGTGTATGATTTTTTTAACGTTTTTATGGCACCAAAGAGGTAATCGGCCCATGTATACTGTCTTTCCCATTCATCATCAATGTGACCGATTGCATCTCCGTCAAAATTATCTGAATAAACTTCAATTTCACCGTCTTCCGTAACGAAATAATCAAACCTTGTACCGATATCAAGTGCAAATCCCGTAACAAGACCGAGCTGATGATCAACGTGTGCCCCGAGAGGACAGATCCTGTACGGACAGAAGGAATTCAATACTTCAACTTCTTCCCCTGAGGCATTTTTTTTGTTTCTGATAATGGATTCTACAGTTTCCTTAGACATACTCTGATTATAACACTAAAAAACACAGGAATGAAATATGCTATTCAAGCCTGCGCCAGTTTTTAGCATCAAAAATATTATCCTTAACAGCCCATCCGTTTTTCTTTTTGAGGTCGAATGTCTTATTGTCATATATTTTTGTCGGACTCGTAGTTTCCGCATAATGAACATGAACTTCACCGTCTTTTTCCTGAACAAGTTTCTTACCGGTAAACGGATTAACGTCAGAAAGTCCAAGACCTTCTTTTGCAAGAAACAGGGTATCAGCATTCATCATGAAGTCGCCGTTTACATTCATCTGACCGTGCTGATTAAAATCCTTGAACATCAGCAGAGCAGCAAAGAAAGCCGGAGCCTCGTAATCTTTAAAATCCTTATATTCTTCGAGATGGATTCCCCTTCCATGATCAGAAACAATTATAATGCGCGTATTGTCATAGGCATTGTTTTCCTTAAGGAAATCAAGCCACCTGCCGACTGCACGTATACAGAGGGCATTTACCCTGTAGTGAACGAGGTCCTTTGAATCCTTAAAATCATAGAAAGGCTTAATTTCTCCTTCCCTTATCAGAAGCTGGTCATCTGCTCCCCAGTCAGGCCTGTCTGAATCAGGGTGTGTCGCGTCGTTTTCGATAAAGAAAAAGCTGTCTGTGTCACTGTTAAATTCAGTAAGTTCATTAAAAAAATAAAGTGAAGCATAGTTATGTTCAAAGCTCGTTTCGTTAATTGCATCCTTTACGATATTATAAAAATACTGCCGGAGTTTAGGATAAAGCACCTGAATGAGGCAGAAGTTTCTTGCCTGCTTGCGGCAGATTTTATCAGCTTCCCTTCCTGCAGAATTAATTGCTTCAAGATATTTTGAGTCATATCTTCCGGCAAGTTCCGATACCTTTATCCCTGGGTATTTTTTGAATGCGCTTAAATCAGTTTTCTCAGAATAATTAGGAAGCGGCGGATCAGTAACCGTTACGTTCCAACCGGCGTCGAGAAAGAGTTTTGGCATAACAAGAGTTGCTTCATTGTGCTTGTCACGCAGAAGTTCATCCGGACGTTCATTGATTTTTTCCGGAGAATACTCATAGCCGCCTGTCATCGCAGGAGCACCTACAGTCGTAAAATTTCCGAAGCTTAATGAATTTTTATACCAGGTAAATCCGTCATAAGATTTCTTAAGTTCAGGCCAGTGTTCCATGAACCTCGGAATAAAGCTGCTGATTCCCCTGTCAAGGAAAATTACTACGACATTCTTTTTTCCTGAATCCGCACGGGCAAGATTAAATACCGGAGTCATATCCTTCTGCTTTCCTGCATTTTTTGCAGCAAGAAGGTTTTCCTTATTGTCATTCCATTTGGAAATAATGAAGTCAGATTTATATATACCGAGGGCAGCTTCTGCAATGCACACGCTGAAAAGGACTGAAAGCACGAGACTGCGGAATTTTCTGAACTTAAGCAGGATAAAAATAACACCGGCTGCTGCCATAACGAGAAGCGGCGGAACTATATAGAAAAATCCCTTGTTGTCAAAAATTACGCGGGACTCGAATGCGAAAGACTGGGAAATGTTTCCGTAATCATAGTCAAATACGTATACGTTAAATACGGCGCAGATGAACAGAACGAAAAAAATCAGGCTCAGGAAAAATTTTGTCCTTTTACCGAACATTTTGTATATGACTGCCGGCCAGACAAAAAGAAGCCCTGCAAAAAAAGTAAATGTTGAAATAACGTAACTGAAAGGACTGTCAGTTTCTCCGAGGCATGAAAATTCAATCGGACTGGTTGCAATTACGCTTGAAGGAAGCACAAAGCCGGTAAAAAGAACAAGCGCCGCCGCAGAAACAAAAAATACAGGTGCATAAATATCTTTTGCTGCCAGTTCGTCAATCTTTCTGGTAAAAGACTGATACTGAGAATAAAAACGGGTACGCACCAGAATCGGAACCAGAATAAACAGCGCCATTATAATCCATACGATGACGACATTTATTGTTGAAACCCTTTTCTGAAGCGAAATTGCTGCACACAGAACAAAAAGCAGGAAGGCGAAAATTCCGTATACGACCTTAGAACCGTAGCCTGATTTCTGGAACATATTCTTAAAGAGTGAAAAAATGTTGTTGCAGATCCAGTAAATTACAAGTCCGCTCGGAGATTCATACAGAAGTACAAGGAAGGCAAGGGAAAGCCCGTACAGCTGAATGAGTTCCTTTCGCGGTGCCCCGCGGGAATATATCATCGATGAAACGACGTTTATCAGTGTCATCGTTATCGGAAGAATGTTTATGAACACAGGTCCCAGCTTAAACAGATGATCAGGAGCACCAAGATTAAGCGTCATGAAACCAAGATTGAGGTTCGACGACTGAAGGATTTCGTTATGAGAAAGGTAATGATATGCAGCGATGAAAAAAGGAATTTCAATGAGAATTGACAGGGAACTTCTCAGTGAATAGAAGGGATGATAATGATTCTGACGGTACATTGTCTGCATCATCATAAAGCGTTCATCACCTTTAAAGGCTTTCTTAATCCTGTCAGCCTGTTTCTGCAGCTTTAACTGAAGCTCACGTTCTTTATCCTTGATTGCATCTGCAACATTATAAAGCGGAAGAGCCAGAAAATTTATTATGAGGCTTACGCCGACAACTGCACCAAGAACGCCCAGAAAAGGCATTTTATCCCTTACAAAAAGGAAAGACCATTCAACGACGGTCTCAATGGGACTGATAATCAAATCGTATAACATAACACTATATTATATCAAAAAATGCTTTCGCTGAAACTAGAATTTTGTATTTCGTTGCACTAATCGTCAAAAAACTTTATTATTTTATGTAATGCTTACGACAATCCTATACGACACAATACTTTCGCCAATCACACAGATTATAGAAATCGCATACAGAATTTTCAGCAAAATGTTCGGAAATACGGGAATTGCAGTTCTGGGCGTAAGCCTTACGGTAACCCTTCTCTGTCTTCCGCTTTATATTGTTGCTGAAAAATGGCAGGAAACCGAACGGGACATTCAGGCCAGAATGAAAGGCAGAATAGACCGCATTAAAAAGGCATTCAAAGGCGACGAGCAGTACATGATGCTCAACACGCTTTACAGGCAGAATCACTACCATCCTATCATGGCACTGCGCTCTTCATTCGGAATACTCATTCAGATTCCCTTCTTTCTTGCAGCATACCACACGCTTTCTTCCCTGCCGGATTTAATGGGAAAAAGTTTTTTCTTTATCCGTGACATGGGAAAACCGGATGCAGTTTTTACAATCGGTTCATTCAACGTAAATATCCTTCCGATAGCAATGACGCTCATTAACTGTATCTCAGGAGCAGTTTATTCAAAGGGTCACGGAATCCGTGAAAAGCTTCAGATTTATGGAATGGCAGCCGTCTTCCTCGTTGTTCTTTATGATTCTCCGGCAGGACTTGTACTTTACTGGACAATGAACAACGTCTTCTCACTTGTAAAAAACATTTTCTACAAAATGAAGGATCCTCTAAAAGTCCTCTACCTGTGCATGGTCTGTGCCGTTTCAGTCCTCTGCATTTACATTCTTTTCATTTATGACGGCGGCGCCGGACTGGGAAAAAGAATGTATGCCGTATTGTTCCTGCTCCTTTGTCTGCCGGTTCCTTATTATGTAAAGGGACTCATTCACTTAAGTGACAAAACCTTTGCTTCGTTATCAGCAGACAAAAGAGCCCGCTTCATCCTTTTTTTCATCAGTGCTGCAGGCCTGTGCATCTTAAACGGTCTCGTTCTTCCGGGGCAGCTTATATTAAGTTCAGTTCAGGAATTTTCAAACATAGAAAGCTGCACATCTCCGTCTGCTTTCCTGCATTCTTCCTTCTGGATGAGCTTCGGATTTTTTGTTTTCTGGCCGTCATGCATTTTCTTTCTTTTCAGGGAACGCATACAGACAATACTCGCATTTCTTTTTTCTGCCGCATTCTTCTGCGCAATTATAAATGCCTTTGCTTTCAGCGGTAACTATGGTTCAATGGACGTTACGCTTAAGTTCATTGACGGATTAACTTCTCCTTCCGCCC
>DGTU01000091.1 GCA_002394465.1 Treponema sp. UBA4328
CTTGAAAATGACCTGGCAACTCCTGTGGCCCTGTCTGCCCTGCAGAAGGCTTCTAACGGCAAGGGACAGAAGGCTCTTGAAGCCCTCTCAGATATCTTTGTAATGGATAAGGTAATTTCCCTTTCAGTAATCGAAAATGCACTCGCCCTGGCAGCAAAACAGACTGAGCTCTCCCAGGCACACACCGATGACCATGCAGGTGATCCTGAAGCCGCAGAAATTAACGCACTCGTAGCAGAACGAACTGAGGCAAAGAAGGCAAAGGACTTTGCAAAGGCCGACCAGATCAGAAACGACCTTGCTGCGCGCGGAATTACGATTATCGACACACCTCAGGGCGTGACCTGGAAGAGAAATTAATCTTAATTCTTATTATTTTCTTAGAAAAGTGTAACTTTAGGGATTTTTGATGTTTAATAATAGTGTGGATTCAAACGGAAAACTGCTGAATGCTGCTGATCCTGCAGATTTCCGCCGTTTATATGACAATACGATGATGCTGTTGTTTAAAATAGCGTTCAGGATTGTAAACGACGAAGATGCAGCAGAAGACCTCGTTCACGATTCATATATCAAGGCCAATGAAAAGCAGATGGTTTTTCCTTCGCTCGATGATGCCAAATTCTGGCTGATTCGTGTCGTTAAGAATGCAAGCCTCAACTATGCCGGCCGCAAGACCCGTGAACGCACCGCATATCAGAAGGTTTTGTATGAAGATACACGCAAATCTGATTCCGGAGAAACTGAAGTTATCAAAAAGGAAAGCCGTAAGCATGCAGTTGAAGCACTTGCGAAACTTCCTAAAAAGCTTCGGGAAGTACTGATTCTCCGTGAATATGCAGACTTGAATTATAAGGAAATTGGCAAGGTTCTGGGTATAACTGAGGGCAACGTAAAAATCAGGGTATTCAGGGCCAGGGAACAGTTGCAAAAATTAATTGATGTGGGGGACGTTTATGTTTCATGAAGATGATGACAGAATTTCTGAACTGCTGCGTGAAGACAGCGACAGCATAAAGCTCAGCGATGATTTTCTCGAAAAGAGTTTTGAGCGTCTTCAGGCAAAGATGCGCTATGTACGCAATGTACGCCAGACGGAAAAATCTTCAGGAAAAATCCTTAAATGGCCTGTTTCGATTGCAGCCGCAGCCGCTGTTTTTCTGGTTATGTTTGTTCCGTTCTATTACGGTCCGGCTCAGAATGCCCAGGAGTCGTTCCTTCCGGTTTCATCTGCACCGCTTAAGCCGATTGCCAGCAATACGGTCAGAATGGACAGCAGCATAGCATCTGAAAATCTTGCACTTGCAGTTAAAAATGATTCTGAAACTGAAAAGACCGCTGCTTCCGGCGAATCAGAATTCAATGATTCAATCGTAAATTCTCAGATTATCGAAAACCTTAACCTGAATGAAGCGCTGACTTCCGTAGATGTCTTTAAGAATAAGGTTGAATCACAGCCTTCTGAATTTGATTTCAGCGTAAGCATGCCTGAAACTCATACGGTAAAAAACTCAGGCTCAATCCGCATGCCGAAAAACAGGCTTATTGGAAGATAACGTGAGTTTTAAAAACATTTTCATATCTCTTTATAAAAAATATCCTTTGTTCAGATTCGGAGTTATTGTACTGTCCGTATTTGCCGTAATCGGTGTTATTACGCTTGCAACTTTTCAGGCAAGGAAGATTCCGTCGATTACTTCAATTACTCCGCAGTTCGGTTCTCCGGGCGACATAATGATAATTAACGGAAAGAATTTCGGTTCAACCCGTTCGTCAGGCTATGTTGAAATCGGTGGCAGCAGGGTTACGGCTTCAAGTTACCTTCAGTGGCAGGATGACAGGATAAGGCTGATTCTTCCGACAAACGTTCAGGACGGACTTGTAATCGTAGGAACAAAAGCCGGACGCTCAAGGGTAAACAGCTTCTTTGCAAATGAATCAGGAATTCCGGTTGAAGTTCCGGTTAACCTCAGGAGCCTCGCGCCGTCAATTGCATCCGTTTCTCCTGCATCCGTTACGACAGGTTCCCTTGTAACGATTACCGGATTCAACTTCGGCTCGGCAAGGAATTCCAGTCTTGTTTATTTTTCGACACAGAGGGAAGCCGTTAATTTAACAGAGAACATTGATGAAGGCAGCGGCGACAGCGTAAATCCGTTTGAGCATGTATGTGCCCGTGCAGAAAATTTTGACTATGAGGTCTGGAGCGATACTGAAATTCAGCTCAGGGTTCCTGACGGGGCGGAGAGCGGAGTGCTTTTCGTTAAGACAGAAAAAGGCCTTAGCAATCAGTTTGCAATAGACGTTAAAAATCCTGCCGGAACTAAAACCTATCAGAATCTCCGTTCTTATGTAATTCAGATGAATGCTGATGTTGAGAACATTAATTCAAGGCAGAATTCTTCACTTGTCCTTCGCGTTCCGGTTCCGTATGAAAGTTCAAGGCAGCCTTATTATGAAGTTACTGAATGCCTGCCTGAACCTGCGATGAAAAACTATGACAATACGATCTGTCATCTGATAGACCTTTCCCGCTCTTCAGCAAAGAAGATGCGGTTTACGCATAAATTCGTAGTTTATTCCTATGGAGTTAATACTTCTGTAAATGAAAAAAGCGTAAAGCCTTACACTGAAAAAAACAGGGCACTTTATGTTCATGCACTTGCACCTGACATGCTTATTAAATGCAATGACGATGATGTAGTTAATCTTGCTCAGGATATCGTAAAGAATGAAACTAATCCGTACGTAAAAGCCCGCCTCATTTATAATTACATGACTGAAAAGATTGAAGTTACTGAAAAGCTCCGTGATGCAAAGGAAAATCCAATGTCAATTTTCAGCAAAGGAAAGGGCGATGCCTATGATTTTGCCCTTGCATATACGACTCTCCTTCGTGCTGCGAAAATTCCTGCTCTTCCTGTTTCCGGAATACTTGTAAGTGCTGATAAAAGCTCACGGAACCACTGGTGGACTGAGTTTTATATAGAGAATTTCGGCTGGATTCCTGCTGATACTGCACTCGGAGCCGGAATGGAATACAGGGGCTTCGGAAATGTTGCAGATCCGAAGAAATTCTATTTCGGTAACCTGGACGGCCAGCATATTGAATTCTCGCGCGGAAGCAGGGACCTTCGTCCTGTCCTTTCAAATGCGGGCAATGTTTACAGGCCCAAGACCTATGCACTTCAGTCCATCTGGGAAGAGAGCAGCAGCGGAAACGTAAATTACAGCAGTCTCTGGAATGATCCTGTTGTACTTGGAATATACTGATTATACTAAACAATTAAATCTGGAGGATTTATGTCTGCAAAAGTTTTATCTGTAGGCGGCTCAATCGTAGCCCCTGAATATCCTGACACGGAATTTGTGTCAAAGTTCATCGCAATGATCAAGGATTTCCTTGCTGAAAAACCTGAAGACAAGCTTATTCTTGTTGTAGGCGGCGGCGGTCCTGCACGCATCTACCAGAAGGCTTTCCGTGACGTAACGGGAACTGCTCCGGACGGTGACGTTAATGCGGCTGACTGGATTGGAATCATGGCAACACGCCTCAACGCACAGTTCGTAAAGGCCTGCTTCGGTGACCTGTGCAGGGAAGAGGTCGTAACTGATCCGACTGCTGCTAAAGAATTTACAGGACGCATTCTTCTTGCTGCAGGCTGGAAACCGGGATTTTCTACCGACAATGATGCAGTTCTTCTTGCTGAAAAATTCAATGCAGATACTGTAGTAAACCTGAGCAACATTGAAAAAGTATATACTGATGATCCGCGCAAGAATCCGGATGCAAAGCCACTCGACAGCATTTCATGGGCTGACTTCCGCAAAATGGTCGGTGATGAGTGGGGTCCGGGCAAAAAC
>DGTU01000142.1 GCA_002394465.1 Treponema sp. UBA4328
GGAGGTTTTCAGCACCAACATCAAGTCCTACCATTGTCTTTTCGAGACGGTTCTGGTAAGCACCAAGGTCAGCACGCTGTTTGTTGATCTTTTTCAAAGCTTCATCGATTGTTCCGATTGCGCGGTTAGCATCATCCGGAGCAGCGATTGACATGATCTCTTCAGAACCAACGTTGCGGAGTCCGAGAGCTGCAGCTGTCATTGTACCGATGAATACCTGTGTTCTCTGATCCATGTTAGCACCGATGTGGAACCACATAGAACCAGTAACTACGTTTTCACCTGTTGGGCGTGCGAAACGTCCTGTAAGCATGTTAAGTCCGTTGAACTGAGCAGCAGAAGCTATGCGGTCAACTTCAGCGATAAGTGAAGAAACTTCAACCTGAATCTGCATGCGGTCTTCGTCTGTGTAGATACCGTTTGAAGACTGAACTGCAAGTTCGCGGATGCGCTGCATGATATCAGTTGTTTCCTGAAGATATCCTTCAGTAGTCTGGATGAATGAAATACCATCCTGTGCGTTGCGTGAAGCACGGTTCATACCACGAATCTGTGCCCTCATTTTTTCAGAAACTGCAAGTCCTGAAGCATCATCACCGGCGCGGTTAATCTGCATACCTGATGACAATTTTTCCATGTTCTTCTGGTTGCTAAGCTCTGTAAGGCCTGTTGCTCTCTGTGAGAACATTGCGCTCATATTGTGATTAATAACCATAATTTATCTCCTTGTAAGATCTGGTTCTATTACTACTTAAAGCCGCCGCTTTTTGTAGTTCCCCGGGTTTACCACCCTATATTTTATATTTCGGAGATAGAAAAAAAGACTTTAGAAAAAAATAAAAAAATTTTTAAAAAAAAGCAGTAATTTCGAATCAGCTGTTCATATGGTTACAATTGACTACCGGTCGCATAAATGCGGGTCAAAACCGTGCGCTGGCGCACTACACGCTGTTTGTGGCAATGGAATCCATTTAATGCCGCTTTGCAGCATCCACAAACAGAGTGTTTTTGCCCGCCTTTCCGCTCCCTCCCGTCAATTGAAATTAATCCTAAACGAATCGAAATTAATTCTTTTTAAAAAAAATGCGGGCACAGACCCGCATTAAGTTAAAGGGTTTTAATTTTATTTTTTGAAGTAGCTGTCGAGCCAGTCGAAGGCGGATTTCTGCTGCTCAGCCGGGAAGGCGTGTTCCATTTTTGGAATCAGGTCGGTTTTGAGTTTGTCTTCTGCGCCGTTTGCCTTCCAGATCTTGTGTACTTTTTCGTAAGCTTCCTTAGTTCCATCATTCGGGTTTACGGCATCCATGTCACCGCCGATAAAGTACATTGGTTTAGGAGCTGCAAGTCCGGCTACGTCAGGATAGTCCAGGAATTTTGCGATTGTCGGGTGAAGCATACTGAATGCGGAATTTCCCTTGAGCTGTCCGTCTCCAGGAATGATGTGACCTTTCATTGTTCCGAACCAGCAGACTGCAACTCCGGCAGTGATGTCATCGCTGATTGCTGCGAGCTGCCATGATCTGAATCCACCCATACTGAAACCGATGCAGGCAACTTTTTTCTTGTCTACCTGAGGGAGGCTTGCGAGGAATTTTGCTGCGCGGCAGTCTTCCTGTGCGATGATTCCGGCAAAACTTGTTCCCATGTTGAAAAGGTTAGAACCGAGTGACTGCTGGCTTTCTGTCGTAAAGTTCTTTACTGAACGGTCTCCCCATCCGAGGGCATCAAAACTCAGGACAACATATCCGCGCTTTGCAAGTTCATCGCCCGGGTAAAGGTCAGAGAAGTAGGTGTTTGCCCAGCTTTCTGAGTTTTTGATTTTGTCATAGATGGCTTTCTTTTCAGGTGGAAGTTTTTTGGCTGCTTCCTTTGCCTCTTTTTTATCTTTAATCTTGAAGATTTTGGCAACATCCTTGTCAGAAATGATTGCCCTTACCATTTTTTCCTTACCGATTTCGAAGTTTGAACCGTGATCATGGAGCATAAGGGCTGCCGGGAAGGTTTCGTTCTTCTTTCCGTTTGGAATCAGAAGATAGGCAGAAACGCGGCTGTCCTGGCTGATGTTGAATACGATTTTCTGTGCAACATAGCCGTCACGTTTTTCCGTTTCAAGTACAACCATGTCAAAAGGCGTATTGTCAGTTTCCTGAATAATCAGTTCCCTGGCCTTGGCAAGACCGTCAGCCTTCCATTTTGCAATATCAACTCCGTCTTTGTATCCCATCGAGAAGGTCCAGCGGCTTTTTATTGACTCATAGAATGTTGGCAGACAGCGGTTAGCAGCATTGATTTCCTGTGTTACGTATTTTTTGTCCCCGGCTGCAAATGCAGAAAAAGAGAGGGAAAAAAACGCAAGGGCTGCGGCTGAAACTTTTAAAATTTTCTTCATTGTAAATCCTCCAATGGTTTAAAACTAAATGAAGATTTTATAAAAAAACATATAAAATATGACTTTATTGCTTAAATATATAGCGGTTGATCAGCCGATTTCAGTATAATTTGCCTGTTATGAACAAGAATTCCCTTATTTCCGTAAAAAACTGCAGCATTCAGGACATTAAAAAGACATACATTCCGCAGCTTGACTGGCAGATGAATGACGGTGAGACCTGGCTTGTAACCGGTCCGAACGGCGGCGGTAAAAATGAATTTCTGAGGGCTCTGGCCGGCGAACTTCAGATGAAGCTTAATTCAGGTGACGGCATTTATGAAAATTCTTTCGGGGATTCTGTTGAAATTGTCAGTCTGGAAAAAGCAGCCCGCCTGATTGAAGAAGAACGCGAACTTGATGAAAGCGAATATATGGACAGAATCGACATCGGCCGTACGGGACGCAGGTTTATCTGTGAAGTTCTCGGCGGACCTGATGCTAAACATAAAAATGCTCCGCTTCCTCCGGTTGCACAGCGCCTTGAAACTCTCCCGGAAGTTAAACTGTGCGGAATTGAAAAAATCCTGGACCGCGGCCTTCAGTTCATGTCGACTGGCGAAATACGCCGTACACTTCTGTGTCGATGTCTTCTGAGCCGCAAAAAACTGCTTATCCTCAGCGATCCTTTCAGCGGACTTGATGCTGACAGCCGCCGGATTCTGCTTGAATTCTTCGAGAGAATTTCAGAAAAAAAGAGCCTGCCGTATATAATTCTTGCAATGGAAAGGTATCATGAAATTCCTTCCAGCATTACTAACGTAATTGAATTTGCCGGCGGAAATGTCCGGTTCAGCGGAACACGCAGTGAATACGAAAAGCTTCTCGCCGAACGGGAAGAAAAAGACAGTCAGAGCCGGGCTTCCAGAAAAGATGCCTTTGTAACTGAGCTCAGGGACATTCAGGAAGATACTGCCGCATTAAACGGACCTTCATCAGAAGAAAACGATGATTTAATCCGCCTCAATGATGTTAATGTCGGCTGGGACGGAAATTATGTCCTTAAGAACCTGAACTGGACTGTAAGGAAAGGTGAACACTGGCTTATCCGCGGGCCGAACGGTTCAGGAAAAACTACGATACTCGAACTTATTACCGGTGACAACAAGCAGGTTTACTGCAATGACGTTCATCTTTTCGGAATGAAGAGGGGAAGCGGAGAATCAATCTGGGACATAAAAAAACAGCTCGGAATTGTAAGTTACCGCCTGCATGTTGAATACAGGATGGTCGGTTCAACTGACATTGAAGGCGTCATTATTTCCGGGTTCAGGGATACGATCGGAATATATGAGGCAAAAACTGATATAGAAATTGCTGCGGCCAGAAAGTGGCTCAAGCTTGCTGGTTTTGAGGGCCGTGAAAAGGAATCTTTTTCAAGCCTGAGTTATGGTGAACAGAGGGCAGTCCTTATCATCAGGGCAGCAGTAAAATGTCCGAAGGTCCTTATCCTTGATGAACCGTGTCACGGACTTGATGATAATTATCGTCAGAAAATTCTCGATCTTCTTGAAACTGTTGCAGAAACAGGAACTACAAGCCTGCTTCATGTTACGCATGATCCGTCAGAAGTCCTCGAATGTGAAAAGCATATACTTGAACTTCATCCTGGATGCGATCCGATGTATAAAATCATTGAAAGATAAAAAAAGGCACTCCTCAGCGGAGTGCCTGTAAGTTCAAAGTTATTGATTAAAGAAGATCCAGCAGAAGAATATCAACGGCGAAGAAGAAACCGAAGCCAACTGCACAGATTACGCCGAGAGCTACAAGGCCGATAAGCAACTGAACAAGTTTTGGAAGTTTATCAAAAGCAGCCTGTCTGTTAGCTGATTTTTTGTCACGGAGAGCAGCTTTTTCTGCTGATGAAAGTGTTGCCATAAAAAACTCCTATTGAAAACACGAATAAAGATATTGATATATTAAATTGTTAATGAATTGCCGTCAAGAAGATATTTTTATTTTCCTGAAATATGTATAGAATATGATAACTAAAATTTACCTGAGGTGATTTATGCTCTTTACTCCCGTTGAAATCCAGGAAACTGTAAATATGTTTTTGCGCCACAAGCTTGACGTGCGCTGTATTACCATGGGAATTTCCCTTCTGGATTGTGCTGATTCTGACCCTAAAAAAGCCAATCAGCGGATTTATGATAAGATAATGAAAAAGGCGGGAAATCTCGTCAAAGTCGGTCAGGACATTGAAAAAGAGCTTGGCGTTCCGATTATCAACAAGCGTGTTTCCGTAACTCCGATTGCTCTCGTTGCGGGGGCCAGCAATGCTGCTTCTTATGTTGAATACTGCAAAACCCTCGATAAATGTGCGAAAGAACTTGGAATCAACTTTATCGGCGGATTTTCAGCCCTCGTTCAAAAGGGAATCACCCCTGCTGACAGGATTCTGATTGATTCAATCCCGGAGGCTCTGGCAAGCACGGAATTTGTCTGTTCTAGCGTAAATGTCGGTTCTACAAAATCCGGAATCAACATGGATGCCGTAAAGCTCATGGGCGAGACAATCAAAAAGACTTCTAAAGCAAGTGCTCACTGTGCAATCAACGGCTGTTCAAAGCTCGTCGTGTTCTGTAACGCTCCAGAAGATAATCCGTTTATGGCAGGTGCATTCCACGGACCTGGTGAAGCTGACAGCGTAATCAATGTCGGTGTTTCCGGTCCCGGCGTAATACTCGCCGCCGCCCGCGATTACAAGGGAAAGCCGATTAACGAACTCGCCGAGGGAATCAAAAAGATGGCGTTCAAAATTACGCGCCTGGGTCAGCTTGTCGGGGCTGAGGCTGCAAGCCGTCTCGGCGTTGATTTTGGTATTCTCGACCTTTCTCTCGCACCGACTCCTGCCGTTGGTGACAGCGTTGCCCGAATCCTCGAAGAAATCGGCCTTGAAGGAGCGGGATGTCCTGGAACTACTGCGGCTCTTGCCATGCTTACAGATATGGTCAAAAAAGGCGGCGTAATGG
>DGTU01000066.1 GCA_002394465.1 Treponema sp. UBA4328
GTTCCCAGATTTCAATTGCCTTGTGATACTGGTTTAATGCCTTGTAGCAGTCTGCAAGACCGAAGAGGGCATAGTTGTTGCCCGGATGAAATGAAAGGCACTTTGAATAGTAATTTATTGCTTCGTTAAAATTGTTGTGCTTGCGTTCACTGTCACCGAGTCCTACGAGTGCATAGTTGTTGTTGTCTTCAATGTCAAGAATCTTTCGAAATGACTCTTTTGCCCTGTCAATCTGGTTGTCTTTAAGGAACTGGTAGCCCTGCTTTGACAGTTCAGCGATTTCGTTTGAAAGTTTTTCATCAGCTGCATCGATTGCTGCAGGCATCTGGAATTCTTCTGTTAAAATTTCATCATTCATTTTTAAATCCTCATTTTAAGAGACATGCCAATATAACTGAAATCTTTTCGTATATCGGCCCGGCTTTATGACTGTTTTTTGCAAGAATATAATATTTAAGCGCCGTAAGGCTTTTGTCGTTTTTCATGTACAGGTCTCCGATGCGGGTTAATCCGTCAGAATAGCCTGTCGTGACAAAAATCCTTGCTGCTTCATTGTATTTTCCATCATTGAAAAGCACGTTGCCCTTGCGGTTTAACACGGCTTTCTGTTCTGAAGTCAGTGCCGTTACAGGTTTATCCGTAACTTTTATGAAACCGTCAGGTATAGAATGGGTGTCTACAACTTTTAGAAATTCTTTGCTGTCAGCCAATTTTAACTCTTTTTAAATTCTAACATAATTTTTTTAAATTTCAATTATTTTCCAATTTTATTTGCATTTGTTGTGTAAAAATTTACTATTGAGCGTCCGTAAACCCTCTTGTCTTTGAGTACAAGGTTCCCGATCTGATCAGGAAGCGGATCTTCTTCAGGATAGTGAATCATGAGGGTGCCTCCGTCAGCGAGAATTCCGTTTGCATCTGCTTTTTTGAGTAAATCCAGGCGGAATTTGTAAGGAAACGGCGGATCGAAGAAAACATAATCGAACTGTTCCCTGCATTTTTTAACGAAGAGTTCAACTGCCATAAAATGACAGTTTATACGTACGTTCATTTCTTTTTCGGTGATTGAAACGTTTTCAAGTACCTGCCGAACCTTAATCTTGTCTTTTTCGCAGAGGTCTACTTTTACGGCTCCGCGGCTTACGGCTTCGATTGCAATCGTTCCGCTGCCTGAAAAAAGATCAAGCCATGACTTGCCGGAAAGGTCGCCGAGAACTGCAAAAACAGATTCCCTCATGCGGTCCATTGCCGGCCTGATGATTCCGTCCGGACACTTAATGTTTCGTCCCTTGAGTTTTCCGCCAGTGATGCGCATCAGTTTTTACCGTTTTCCATTGAATTAAGACGCCAGTATACTCCGTCGTGAGGGAGCCTTGCATTTTCCTTTGCATACTGGAATGCGGTCTTGCCTTCAGATGATTTGTATGAAGTCTTTGCACCCGTATTAAGCATGTATTCGATAATCTTTGTTGAACGGTTTGTCTTTGCAGCATACATCAGCGGTGTTTTTCCGTCGTAGGCGATGTTGATTTTAAGGCCTTTTTTGACGAAAAGATCTACCGTTGATATCGGCGCGTCATTTGTAATTGCATAGATAAATGCCGAGCGTACTTCGTTTTCTGCAACCGAGCGGTTTGTCAGGAGGAAGTTAACGATCGAGCTGTTTTCTGCAAATCCTGAAGCAAGGATAAGGGCTGTAAGTCCGTAGTTGTTGCGTTTCTTTACGTCAGCGCCTTTCTTAATGAGAAGGGCCGTTGCCTTTTCGTTTCTTGAGAAGCGTGCGGCGAACATCAGTGCGGTCCAGCCGTCATTGTCCTGGGCATTTATGTTTGCTCCTGAATAGAGGAGGTCTTCCATGAGTGAAACGTTTCCTTCTTTTGCAGCCTTCATGAGAGGAGTGCGGCCGTTTAAATCTTTTTTGTCTGCATTCTGAATGTAATTGTATTTTGAGTTGAATCCCACTGATTCTTCAGGGATTTCTTCATCGTCATTCATTTCTGCATAGTCAAAAAGGTATTCCTGTCTGTAAGGACTTACCTGAGGACTTGGAATTGTCTCAGGAACGTTCTGTGCTGCTTCCGGTTCTGGTGTTTCGGCAGGCTGAGGCGGTATTTCCTCTGGAGCAGGCTCAGTGATTTCTGCCTGTGGTGCAGGCCTTTCTTCTGCGGCAGGAGGCTGTACTTCAGGCTCTGTTTCGGGAACAGTATCTTCAATGTTCGGAACAGGCGGAGGTGAAGACGTCTCTTCTTCCGGTACTGAAGGTTCCTGAGCTTCAGCAGTAGTTTCTGCTTCAGCTTCTTCAGGTTCAGTAGATTCCTGAGCTTCTTCCGGAGCGGCCGGAGGTGTTTCAGGTTCTGAAGTCTGGTTTTCCTGTGAACCGGAATATTTTTCAGGAAGCGGTGCGTATTTTTTGAGGACCGCTATAATTTCATTTTTATTCTGGTTTTCCTGTGCATAGTCAAAGCAGTCTTTTCCGTTTTTGTCTTTTTCAAGACATTTGCTTCGTTTGGTTGAGCTTAAGAAAGCGTCGTCTTCTATGAGGAGTCTGACTACGTCGTCGTGTGTGTTGTACTGGCAGGCATACATAAGGGCTGTTTTCTTGCCTTTTGTCTTGATTTTAGACTGTGCCCCGGCTTTTATGAGGAGTTTGAAAATCTCAGCGTTACGGTCGCTTTTTGCAGCAGCCATGAGAAGGGTTTCTTTTTCCGGACCGCGGACTGAATATATGCTGTCAGAATTGTATCTTATTTCTTTTTTTATCTCTGCAGCAGTACCGGTTTCGACAAGCCTGAAAATCTTGTCGCTCCTGCCGCCTGAAAAAGATGAACTGAGTGCGAAAAAAGCAATGAAGAGTGTAAACAGGTATTTTTTCATTCTTATAGTATATCCCTTGAATTATTAAAAGTCTAGGATATTGACCTTACGCCGTTAAAAATGTTAACATTCATAAACCCCTTGAAACTACGTATGTGGTTTCCATTCGTCCATAAGGAGAAACATACAAATGAGAAAGTATGAGCTTATGACTGTCTATCCGACATCGGAAGACAAATTCAAGGCAGGAACTGAGAAAGTTCGTTCTGTTCTTGCACAGTTCGGTGCTTCTATCGATAAGGAAGAACCGTATGGAGAGCGCGATCTGACTTATGAAATCAAAAAGCAGAAACGCGGTCGTTTTATTCTTTTCACAATCAGCGCAAATCCTGCAAAACTTGTTGAGATTGACAACCAGTTCAAACTGAATGCTGATCTTCTTAAATTCCTCTTCGTAAAGCTTGACGAAGAAAAATCAAAATAATTAATTTCAAAACCCGGGATCTTTAAACAGGAGGCGATTAAATGACAGATACAAATCATGTTGTAATTGTTGGACGTCTTACAAGGGACGTCGGAAGCGATGAGCGTTCATTTGCTTATGTTTCTTCAGGTCAGGCACGTGCAAATGTCAGCATTGCAGTAAACCGCAGCCGCAAGAATGGAGATCAGTGGGTTGATGAGGCAAATTTTTTTGATGTAACAATCTGGGGAAAAACCGCAGAAAACTTAAAGCCTTACCTGCTGAAAGGCAAGCAGATTCTTGTAGACGGTCACCTTAAACAGGACCGCTGGGAAAAAGACGGCCAGAAATTCAGCAAAGTTACCATCGTAGCAGATAACGTACAGCTTTTGGGCGGAAAATCGGATAATAGCGGACAGCAGTCCGGGGGGTTCACTCCGAGATTCCAGAATGCAGCTCCTGCGCCAGCTGGTGATATGTCATCTTCTTCAGGATATGATGACGGTGGTTTTGGCGGTAATGATTCGGGATTCCCTGAAGACATTCCATTTTAATGTCTAAGCTAGAAAAATTAATAGGCTACTAATATGTCAGACGAAATCGCAACAAACGAAGTTGAGCAGAAAATCAACTCTGAGACAGATACACAGGCTGCGTCAGACGGACGTGAAGGCGAGGAAAGGACAGGAAAAGGCAAGGGTAAAACATTCTTCCGCAAGAAGGTTTGCCGTTTCTGTGCTAACAAGGCTAAGATTGACTATAAAGATTCAGACGGTCTTAAGCGCTTTACTACTGAACGCGGTAAGATTCTTCCAA
>DGTU01000139.1 GCA_002394465.1 Treponema sp. UBA4328
CTCTTTGTCTGGGTAATCATCGGAACATCGTGGTAACCGACCGGCGAGACGATTGCGTAATTTTCCCGCCCGCCGTCAGCGTACTGAGGAACAAAACATACTCCGTCCACGCACTCGTCGGGATTGGTTGAGTATTTTGTGGCGGAAAATGCCGGAAGTAGAAGCGAGAGTGACATCACGGCAACAGAAAGGGTTTTAAATAGTTTCATAAAATACCTCCGTATTCGTAACCTAATCATAAAGCCCTGCGAATGAAAGTGCTTGTAAATTATCTATAAGATTTCTATAAAAAAATATATAGGGAGCGACCCGGAGCGACAAAAATCGTGCTATAATGACCTATGCCAAAAATTCTGATTGTTGAGGACAACGAAGGAATCGTCTCTTTTGTTAAAAGCGAACTGGAGCTGGAAGATTTTGAAGTTTGTGTGGCTCTGGACGGGCGGAGTGCGCTTGAAGTGTTTGCCGCTGAAAAGCCAGATCTCGTACTTTTGGACATAATGCTTCCGGAACTCAGTGGCATTGAAGTTCTGCGGCGGATAAGGAAGCACGATGAAGACACGCCGTTAATTCTGGTTACTGCCCGCGATGGAACTGATGACAAAGTGACCGGCTTAAATCTAGGTTCTGATGATTACATTACAAAGCCTTTTAAGATTGAAGAGCTGCTTGCAAGAATAAACGCTGTTTTGAGACGTTCAGAAAAAGTGAAAAAGGCAAAAGAAGCACTTGAAAACGCTGATACGGCCGCTTCTGCCCTAAAGAAAAACGGGGAGCTTGTTTTAAACCAGGCTTCAATGGAAGTGACTGTCAAAAATACGAAAATCGAACTTTCTAAGACTGAATACCTGCTCCTGAACTGTTTGATGGAGAATGTGGGGACCGTGCTTGAACGCGATACGCTTTTGGATAAGGTCTGGGGTGAAAATCATGCGGCAAATCCCAACAACCTCGATATTTTTATAAGTACTCTGCGCAAAAAAATCCGTGAGTATTCTGATTTTGAATACATCACTACGGTCAGGGGCGTTGGTTTTAAGATGGAGAAGGCAGATTGAAAAAGGCGGTAAAATATTCCTTTGTTTTTACATTTGCGTTTCTCATTCTCGCCCTTAACCTGTTTTTTTTAATGCGGATTTCCATGCGTGACAGTCAGTCAAAACGGCTTGAAGAAGCGTCCTCAGAAATCTTTGCACAGATAAAGAACGGGACTTATACAGGCATTCAGCTTTCGCACAAAGACATTGACTATGTGATTTACGCCCGGACTTCCCGAAGGGTTCTTGCGGCAAGTGATGCGATGCTTCCTCCCCTGCCTTTTGCCCGTGGGGTTCAGAGATACTCCCTTAAAAACGAAGCCGTCACTGAAGAAAGTACGGACATTCTCTACCTGTGCAGAAGCTATGTGTTTTCTGACGGAAAAGTAATCTGCATTCAGGTTTCTATTCCTGCTGAAAAAGAGATTTCACAGGTGCTCTTTTCGATATTTCCCCGCTCGCTCCTCAAAGTCCTTATTCCGCTGCTGCTGTTTCTCTTCCTCTCCTTCTCCCTTTATTTTATTGTACTCGAAAAAAAATACGACACACAGAAAGAATTCATCGCTAATGTGAGTCACGAACTTAAAACGCCGGTTGCAGTCATTTCAGGTCACGCCGACCTGCTCCGGCGGCACGGAAAAAAACTGCTCGAAAAAGATGACGGCCGTTTTGACGAATCTCTTGCACTGATTCTAAAAGAAAGCAGCAGCATGACGCGGATGGTACAGAATCTGCTTGAGCTGACCCGGCTTGAAAACCGCCTTACAAAAGTGCAGAAAGAAGACATCTCTGTACGGGACTTTTTTGAAGAAATCAAGGAAGAGCTGAGCGCAAGGCCAGCGGAAAATGGCGCAGATATGCAGATTGAAATTATCCCGCTTCCAGACGACTACATCATCAAAACAGACAGAAACCTGCTCTGCCAGATTTTCAGCATCGCAATCGAAAACTCGATAAAACATTCAAACTCACAGAACCTGAAAATCACGCTGGGAGCAGAAAAATCGGGCCGGAAAACTACGCTTTTTATCCGCGACAACGGCGAAGGTTTTTCTGAAGAAGCGTTAAAAAGAGCCTTCGACCGTTTTTATTCCGGCGACAAATCCCACAAAAAAGGAAGCGGAATCGGGATGAGCATCGTAAAGTCAATTTCCCGGGTGCTGGGGGCAAAAGTCCGCCTGGAAAATGACGGCGGGGCTGTGGTGAAGGTTATTCTACCCTCTTAAAATACACACCACCGCGTATTAAACTCGATTTGAACAAACACCTGCATTTCCTATAAAATTAATCTGTATGACACAATTCATCAAAAGCTCTTCTAAAAAACTTATGCCATTCGTGGACGGTTCCTCGCTCTTAAAAAGCGCCTGTGTTTTTGTCTTTTTTCCCCTCGCCGTTTACTTTTTATCCCTTATTCCTTCCGTTCAGGATCTGCTTATTTTTCTTGGAGAAATCATTAAGGGGCGTGAACTGGATGCGGCGCACTGGCATGAAACTATTCCACAGAATGCATTAAAGTTTTTTTGTGCCGGAGTTTTTGTTTTTTCCATTATCTTCATGAATCAGTTAAACAGACATGAAAAGTACATTCTTCTTGCAGCGGGTATTTTTTCTGCCGCGGTCAGTTTTATTACGGTACTGTTTCATGAACCCTGGTTTGATGAAATTAATGCATGGTGGCTTGCAAAAAACCTGAGCATCCCGAAACTATTTCTTTATATGAAATATGAAGGTCACTTTATGCCCTGGTACCTGCTTATTATGCCTTTTGCCAAAGCCGGCTGCCCTCTCCTGACTCAGAGCATTATTTCCTGGCTGATTAAGCCTGTGCTGTTCGGACTTCTGATTGCAGGCATTTTAAATACTCATGCATATGCAGAAGGTTTCGCAGGTATAGTCAGTCTTTTCTTTTTTATCGAGGACGTAATTATTCCATGGAAAACCTATACTCCTGAACAGAAAAAAAATCATATACATGCCGTTGCAGTTATTTTTATTGGCCTTCTTATTGCATGCGCTACTGCCTGTCAGCCCCTGCTCAACAGTTTTTCCGGCGAGGAATCTTTAATAAGGTTTAACCCTTCAGGTCCGATTACTTTTCTTTCAGGCTCAGGTATTGCCAGATCTCTGTGGATTCCGTTTGTTCTGTTCCTTAGCGGAATGTCTGCATTCATTTTTTATAAGGACAAAAAAGCCTTCTGCATACTCTTATGTTCATACCTCTGGATGATTCTGCTTTCCATTTTTATCTGGGATGCAAGTGCACCGAACCGGGCTATGATGTGGTTTACGTTCCTGCTCTTCGCTTTATGGATTTCAGGGCAGATTAAAGCGTCAAAATCTTCCCTGCTGATTATTGCTGCAGGCCTGTTTCTCATTAATCCTTTGCCAAATAAAAATGATATAACAGGTAACTTTTCCTCAATAAAGGCTGCTTCAGACTATATCAGGGCAAATTATTCAACAGAATATGAAGTTTACGAACTGTTCTGGTATCCAGTAAGAACTGCCCTTTTCCTGACTGATTACAAGGTTCACGATTATTACGAAACGACAGAGCTTTATGAATCCGGAAAACTTAATGACATCAAAAAAGCGATAATAATTACACCTGACGATTCTGAATACCATGAACGCATCAGGCTCGAAGAGCATCTTCACGTTCCGTATAAATACCTCGGAGTTTTTGAAGGCCAGATCTGGTTTAACGTAAAACTCTACGAGATAGAAGGCTGATATGAAACTGTTATTCGAAGCTTCAATTCTTTCGTGTTTTAATGAAAAGTCTTTCGGGCGAAGCGGCATCTACTTTGTTGCCGTTGAGATACTTAAGCAGTTTGCACTGAACACTGAATACGAAATTACTCTTTTTTGTGAAAACGAATACTATAACAATTTAAAATTATTTGCAGAGAAGTATTATCCTTCTATGCCCGTTAAAACTAAAAAACAGTCAGTCTTTAACAGATTCTGTTCAAATAAAATTGATTTCTTAAAATCACTCAGGACAAAATCAATTTTACTGAAAATCCCCAGAAAAGCTTCGGTCTGCTTCTTTAAATCTCTTCTTGTGTTTGATAAAGCGATTTCTTTTATTTCAGATTATTTGTTTTTCAGCTCTTATGATGTTTTCTTTTCACCGTTCCGGAAGGCACCTGAATGCATTCTTTGCAACAAAAAAATCAGGAAATTTCTGATGATTCATGATTTTATCTCTGCAAAATTCCCGCCATATCTTCATATGAAAGAAAACTGGATGAATATTGCATGGAAAGGCATTAACAAAAACGACAGATACATCTGTATTTCAGATAATACTAAAAAAGACCTGCTCTCATTATTCAGTTTTGTCAGTGAAAAGCAGATACTTGTAAATTACAACGGCATTAATGAACGTTTTTTTGAAGGCTTCCCTCAGCAGAAAAATGACGAAATACTTCAGAAATACAACTTAAAATCGAAATCCTATATGTTCAGCATCGGAAGCCTCGTTGAACATAAAAACTTAAAAAAACAGATAAAAGCATTTGCTGCCTTTATAAAAGAAACAGGCTGCCCGGACTTTTATTATGTCATTACAGGTCCTTCTTCAGGCTATAACAATCTGCTGGAAGAATTAAACATTGATAAAGAGCTGCACACTCATTTTAAATTCACCGGATATGCTGAAGATGATGAAGTTCCCGTTCTCTACGCCAATGCCTTATGGACTTCATTTACAAGCCTTTATGAAGGATTTGGTTTACCGGCCTTAGAAGCAATGAGCTCAGGCTGTCCTCTTGTCACTTCAAATACAACTTCCCTGCCTGAAATCTGTATGGATGCAGCAGTAATGATAGATCCTGAAAGTGAAGAAGAACATATAAAGGCATATAAAAGACTTTATTCTGACAGCAGCTTAAGGGATGAATTAATTAAAAAGGGATTAGAGCGTTCAAAAGCCTTTACCTGGGAAAACTCCGTAAAGGGAATCATGAACTTTATAGATGCAGCCTGCGTAGAATCTTAACCTTTTTATAGTCATCCTTGAGCCGGCTCATCAAAGTTACATCCCGCCAGGAACCGTTACAGGTATGAATTGCATAATTATTGTCTGATGTTTCATATAAATTTCCGGCAAAATATGAAGAATCATAAACTGTCATATCATTCTGAAGATGCTGCTCAGTATTTTTGTATTTAAATCCAAAATCCCGGGCACAGAATGCAAATATATCAGGAGCAATAAAAGTCGTAGAAAGGCTTCCGTCTGCCTTTATAAAATCATTATGCTCATAATATTCCATGCATTTTTTAAGGAAGGGATGTCCTTTCATTTTCCCCGGCTGTTTCCCTGAAAACCGGAAGGTCACGCAGAATCAGGGGCTTTTTAAAATATGCAGCTTCAGCGACCGCAAGCCCAAAGCCTTCTGCCATGGAAGCAAAAATGACGCAGTCTGAATTTTCGTATTTTTCGATTAACTCCCTGTCAGAAATACCGGTATTATACCAGAACAGTTTTTTCCCGTACTGACAGTTATTTTCAATGAGTTTTACAGTCTCACAGACTTTCCAGCCTTTTTTACCGACTATCGTAAGCGTTACATCAAGGCCTTTTTCCCATAAAAGATTGAATGCCTTTATGACCTGATCATATTTTTTCCTCGGCTCAACGGTAGAAACAATTAAAAAAGAAACAGAATCAGATTTTTGCGCTGAAACGCTGTTAACATGTATACTTTTGTGAAAACTGCAGCCCGGAAGTGAGTATCCGGTAAACAGTTTTTCATTGCGTTTAACGCCTGGATTCTCCCGCAGCCAGTTCTCAAGGTCATCACGGGTGGATTTTGAATTACAGATAATGCCGGTGTAATTAATGATTCTTTTTAAATGGCTGGTAAAATACCTTAAAGTCTGCTTCTCTAATGTTTCCGGATATCTTACTGGAATCAGGTCATGCAGATAAAAAAATACCGGAATATCTGAACGGATTAAATTCTTAAAAAGGCTGTCATATAAGCGGACATATTTAAAATACAGGTTCAATACAAAAAATATATCACCACTCTTAAAACTTACCGGCTTATTCCCTTCACACTCAAAATATCCGTAAACAGTATCTGTCGAATAAACACAGACAACGTCGAAGCCCTGATTATATTTTGTGATTCTCGAAACGATTTCTTTAGTTACCCTGTGAATGCCGGTTTTCTGATCATCAGCATGAAGCCACGAAACATCGACATAAATCCGGTTTCTTCTTATCTCATCTGTCAGATAAAAATGAGGTTTTGGTTTGATAAAAAGAGTCAGTTTTCTGATTCTGTGCAGCACAGGATGATATATAAATCCCAGCTTTTCTTTAAGCATAACTGCTTAAAATTATAACGTTAAATCCTTAAAAGAACAGTTTTTTTAAATTATTATTACCTTTCGGTATGGTTCCAACTGGTCAGCAAAAATTGCAGCTTCAAGAAGTCTGCCGTGCCCGAAGTTGTGTCATTTTTCAGGTGCATATCATAAACGTACACATTTACAGCAATAAACGTACACATATTCAGCAATAAACGTACACATATTCAGCAATAAACGTACACATATTCAGCAATAAACGTACACATTTACAGCAATAAACGTACACATTTACAGCAATAAACGTATGCATATACAGCAATAAACGTGCACATATTCAGCAATAAATGTATGCATATTCAGCCGATAACGTACACATATTCGACCGATAACATACACATATTCGGCCGAATATTTTCAATTAGACAGGGCTAACATACAGAAACTCGAGAATAGATTGCCGGGTCAGGCCCGGCAATGACAGAAAAAAAGCAGCCCTGCCTTTTAGACAGGACTGCTTATGTAAACTATAACAGGTTCGCCTAGTTAATCGTTACAGTACAGGTTCCCGCCTCACTAGGCAGATTAGCCTTCACGGTTGCAGCACTCTCTGCAGTGTAAGAATAAGCGCCAACTGAAGTAGCAAATACGGAAGATCCATTTGGAGCAGAGATTCCTTTGCTTGAGTTATAAAGTGTTACAGTACTATCAGCCTTATCTTCGCTGGAATAGAATGTTCCAACCTTACTGCTGGAAGTATCACCGCTGAATGCATAAAGAATACCGGTATCAAAATAGTTATTCTCAGAATAAATAATTGAACCTGTCCTTACGCCAACCGCATATTGCTGAGTATAATCGGGTGAAGATGATTTGTACAGGTTGTTGTACAGGTGCATTGTTGTGTAACGAACCATCGGCAATCTCTGACCGCAGTTGTAGAAGTAATTGTGATGGTAGGTAATTTTTCTATAGCCTGAGGTAACGGTAACTTTTGTACCACTTGAGTTAGTATACGTTTCAGTGCTATCTGTATTACCAATCAAAGAAGTCTTGTCGTGGTTCTTAAACTTACAGTAAGAAACAGTAATATTCTGACCATTTCCCTTAATGTCTAAAAGACCGTCATAAGTCTGCCATTTTTCTGTCGTAGTTCCGCCGGTTTTAACGTGAGAAACCGTCATTGTGTCCTGAATCGTACAATGGTCAATCCAGATGTAAGAGCAGTCTCCCTGAATTACGATTCCATCCCACTGGGCGTTGTAGCCGTCGCCGTTTTCATGATGAGGGAAAGGATCATAAGCATCCTGGATTATAAGGTTACGGAGCTGTACGTTAGACACGCCGCTCATGCTTAAGGTTCCGCCCTTGATTCCGCTGGAAGCATCTTTACCGACAATAATCGTGTTTGACTTGATGTTAAGTTGAATCTGACTCTTGTAGGCATTGCTTAAGGCCCAGAGCTTGCTGTACAAAGTAGTATTTCCGGACCCCTCAGTTGTATTTTCAGTTTCGTCATCACTTGTCAGGGAACAGGCTTTTGCATAGGCAGCAACCCACGCTTCATAAGTTGAATACGCTCCGCTCGATTTTGTGTTTACAAAACTGTCAAGGGCTGTTGTACTTTCACCGCTTTTAGAAGGCAGCATTCCATCAGTCATGTCAATCATACCGTCAACAATGATAAGGTAGTTGCCGCTTGAATGATTTGCCGCACTAACTAAGGCAGAACGGGTTGAAACAGTCTGTGTAATCCAGCTTAAAGAACCGTACGCACTTGCATAGCCGACACCCGCATATCCCGTCGGAACGTCACCTGAAGAAATTGCAAGTGTACCTGTTGCACCTGAAGTGTCAGAATCAGTAATTGTTCCGCCGTCAGCTATGATGTATTCACTGGAAGAAGTACCGCCTGAACTTCCGCCGGAGCCGCCGCTTCCTTCAGCAGTTGTGGAAACCGTTATCACAATATCCTTAAAAAGCTGCTTGAAAGTTTTTCCGGAATAAGCTGCGGTTGAACTTGTGGTAAATACAAGATTTACAGTACTACCTGCACTTACTGCATAATTTATGCCAGTCTCATTCAGAGTTATTTCTTTTCCACTTCCAAGAGAAAGCGCCGCATTTGAACCGACTGTAAGAGTTCTTGAAATATTACCTGTTGCCGATTCATTTAAACTTCCGGTAACAGATTTTATCGTAAAGTCTTCAACAGCAGTAAGGCTTAAAGTAAGGGTAAGAATTGTATCCCCTGAATTACCTGTAACAGAACCGGTTGAATAATAATGACCGGGAACACTGTTTACAGTTCCAAAGGCAGTCGTTAAAGTTCCTCCCGTTTCTGTTGAGGCTGCTGCATTTGCGGCCGTTACAATTCCAGTATCAGTGGAAGTACCTGCAGCAGAGAACGAAGAAGCAGATGACGGGAAGTATGTTACCGTCACTTCTTTTTCCTGGCCTGAACTGCTGCCCCCGTTTCCAGGTACTACCGAAATCAAATACAGATATTCACTTCCTGTTGCCGTAAGGGCTACGCATGAAACTCCATTGTACGTGGTCAGGTCACCTGCAGCAACTGTAATTTCTGTCGTTGCAGATGTAGCTGTAGTTGTGCCAAGCGTATAGTTTCCGTTGTACAGGGTAACGCTGACCGTATCCCCAGCACTTGCAGGAATATAAGCAATCGTTCCGCTGTTAAACTGGGCATCAGTTCCGCGGGTAGCGATTTTTCCGCTTGTGGCGTCTACATAAAGAGTTCCCGTTCCTGCAGTAGCAGCAAATGTTCCGGTTTTACCTTCATATGTAGTTCCGCTTGCAATAGTAGTAAAATCCCATTTTATTGTCGTACTTGTCGAAGTATCAGGTTCCGTAAAGGCATTGTTCTTTGAAGCATCTGCTGAAGCAGAGAATTCACTTTCAAGTGAAGTCAGGCTCCATACGGAAGAATTAGTCTGATATGCTTCATAGTCAACATTGTAGAGACGGTTCAGAATTGCATAACGGCCGTTATACTCAACAGCATAAAGAGCATCCGTAATTTCGCCTGCATATTCAGTCGTTACCGGCGTAATTCCAGTGTTGCCGTATGTCTTCCAGCCTACATTTACATTTCCATCACTGTCTTTTTCAATAAATCGCGGATATTTCGCATCCGTTGCCACCCAAAGAGAAGCGTCAACTTTTGCAGAAGAATCAAATGTACTGTTGATAAATGCAACCTGATCATAAGTTGTTTTTGAAGGAGAAGATTTTGCATTTGAAGAGGCGAGGCGTGAAAGATAAGTCGCATTACTTCCGCCGTTACCTTTTATTGTTGAATTTAAGAATACATATCCCTTTCCAACAGTTGATGCGCCTACAGTTCCGACTCTTGTTTCCGTAAGATAGGCTGACTTTTCTGTTAAAATTGATTCAATTTCACATTCCTCAAAAAGAGCGGCGGTCGCACTGCCCCAGATAAAGTCAACATCACCTTCAATGTGGCTCTTATAGAACCAAGCTCGTCCTGAATTCAAAAGAATTGTGTCCTGCTTAGAAACAAAACTGCAGTTATATGCTGCAAGGTTTCCACTTGTATAGAATGTCAGAGCCTCTGCCTGGTATTCACTTGCAGCATGTAAACCGTCTGCTGTGTACGAAACATTTCTTTCAGTAAGGTTTTTTATCGTAATGTTTTCAAGAGTAAGGTCACCGCTTCCCTTGTAATAGAATACTGCACGAGTATGAGTAGAATTGTTCATATATACGTTGTTAACGTATTCAATTACAACATCACTTCCGTAAGTTTCACTTCCCTGACCTTTAATGACTACGTTTGCACCGCTGCTCTGTACTGAAATCAATTCATAGTAAGGATCTTCAGTTGCTGCAACGTCAATTTCATAAGTTCCGCTTGATTTCTTTCCCACAGCACACAAAGCTCCGTATACAGAGAAGAAGTCTGCGTCGGTTGAAGACGTATCATTGCTTACAGTTATTGCTGATGATGTAGAAATTGACGGACTGCTCTTTGTCGTAAATGTCCATCCGCTTGAGCCTGAGAAGCCGTTCCATGCAGTTCCGCCAACAAGAGTTCCGCTTGTGGTAATTGCAGACTTATCAATCTCAACATAATAGCCTGTTCCATATGAAAGTTTTGTTGCACTTGAACTGCCGTTATAATGCGGCTGAATATAAACAGAATTTCCGCTTACCCGGACAAGCTGCTGATTACCTGTATTAATGGAATATCCTGATTGAGTTGACTGTGTATCATCACTTGTCGGAAGGATATTGATTGTATCAACAAGGGTTCCGCTTGAAGTGTAGATTTTTACAGACTTACCGGAAACGAGTGTCGGAGTACTTGTAAATGTTAAAATAAGCTGTGTATCAGCATAAGCGGCAGTTTCACCCTTTGCCGGATACAAGGCAGGCTTTGAAGTATTATTCGGATCCTTCGGCACGCTCACCTGTACGGTCTTTGATACACTGTTTGTTCCGTCGCTTACGATAACCTTTACGGTTACAGTGTGAGCAGAAGAAGTTGTATTTGTGCCCTTAATTGTTACAGATGATGAAGAAGCACTGCCGTTAATTTCAGCATAATCGCTTCCGTCAGTAATTGCCCAGCTGTAAGTTACAGTTGCAGGATTACCGTTCTTTGAAACGTCTGCTGTCAGAGTTGTAGTTCCGTCACATGCATCAAGGCTTGTAGTTCCGCTGACTGCAACGGAGGTTACCTTTGCAGGCTGGATTGTTACATTGCAGGTTGCAGGCTTTTCAACTCCGCCATAGCTTACCTTAACGCTTGCAGTTACGGTCTTTGAACTTGTGGTAGTGTTTGCTGCCTGAAGGATGCTTTTATTGTCGCCGGTAAATACAAGAGCAGAACGTGGACGCGCTTCTAAGGTACCCGGCACTTTAAGGTCCGCATATTCATAAGAAGAAAGAGCCCAGTCACTTACGGTAAAGTCGCTTTCATTAAGGGAGCCTGTGTATGTGGCAGTCGGAGTCAGTACGACAGTACCGTCCGGAGCTACGGTTGAAGTACTTGCGTCGAGTGTAAGTGCTGTAAGTGCGTTTTCAATATGTGTTCCTACAGCCGCAACAGATACGGTACAGGTTTCTTCTTTTGTGGTCGTTCCGTAAACAGCACTAACCTTTACGGTAACCTCATGTGCTGAAGAATCAGTATTTTTGCCTG
>DGTU01000189.1 GCA_002394465.1 Treponema sp. UBA4328
GAATCTTTCCCTTTTCTTTTGAAGTGGCGATATCCTGATAATTATGATACAGTAGAAATGAGGTTTTATTATGAAAGATTATCTTAAGATTGGTGCTATGGTTGCCGTTCTTATCGCGGTTGCTTTTGCCGTTGAATATTCATTTTCTGCAAAAAAAGGAAAGTCCAGCAACATTAACATTGAAATCGCTTACAGTCCTGCTTTTGGTGAAGCCGGTGCGCCTCCTGCAAACTGGATTGTCTATGACATCGTAAGTGACAAACTGGGAATCAATCTTTCCCTGACAGCACTGCCGTCAAAGGCCGCTGAACAGGATAAAATCATACTTGCTGCTGCAAAAAATGACAGTCTTCCTGATTTCTTTACGGTAAGCGGCACTGCACTGAACCAGCTTATCGAAATGGATATGGTTTCTCCTGTCGATGACATGTACGCACTTATGCCTCAGCGTTCACTCCTCCTGTACGGAATGGAGGCAAGAAACTCATACCAGCACAACGGAAAGCATTATGCACTTTCACAGACCGGTGCAATTGCCCGCAATGAAGGCGTCCTTATCAGAAAAGACTGGCTTGATGCGCTTAACCTGCCGGTTCCTGTTACTACTGAAGATTTCCTCAATGTAATGAGGGCATTTACCTACGGAGATCCTGATAAAGACGGAAGACAGGATACCTATGGATACGGTGCATACCTTGAACTGCGTAAGAATGAAGAAGGTCTTGGAACCAGGTTCCAGCCTCTGTTCGGAGCATTCGGTGTTGAAGGAACTTTTGACATGAATGCAAAAACAGCCGGACTTAATATTTACAAGAATGATTATTATGATGCGCTTGATTTTGTCCGCCGCATGGTAAGCGAAAAGGTAATTGATCCTAACTGGACAGTTTACAATAAAAATGATTTCCGTGATGCATGGAAGAGGGGAGCATTCGGCATAATGCGTGAACAGAACGCAGCCCTTGCCCTTGAGAACAACTACAGTGCATTTGATGAAAAGTTCCCTGAAGGAGAATGGATTGTTGTAAATCCTCCGGTCGGACCAAAGGCATACAGTTCTGTCGGAGTTTATACGAACTCAGGACACAGAATTTTTGCCGTTTCAAAAAAAGCCCGTGAATCAGGAAAAATCAAGAAAATTGCACAGCTCCTTGAATGGATGAGTTCAAATGAAGGTTATATGCTCCTGGGATTCGGCGTTAAAGGCGTAAACTATCTTCTCGACGCAGAAGGAAACGTTACGACTGAAGGGCTCCTTAATCCTGAAAAAGCCTATTCAAAAAAAGAGATGGCACCTATCCTTCAGCTGAGAAACCTTGTTTTCTATAATTCTGACATTGAACTTGCCGGACGCTATCCGACCTGGACGACAAAGAACGGAAGAAAAATGAGTGCCTTAAAATATCTTCGTGAAATGCAGTCTAAAAAATGGACGCAGAATTTCGGAGCCGACGGAATTCCTTCTCCTCCAGATGAACTTAAAAAGTTCTATGAGCAGGGTGTCCTGGATTTCGTAACCGGCAAGCGTACCCTTAACCGTACGAACTGGCAGCTCTTCCTTACTGAATTCGACCTGAAAGGCGGAAAGGAATGGAATGAAAAATGCCTTAACTACGCCGAATCAAACGGACTCCTTACTGACTGAAATTTTTATTTGACCAATTAATCGGTTTTTTATTAGAATATACTCAATTATTCAGCAAATCGAGGTTGAAAATGTTAAAACTGCGCGGTGCACTTACTGCTATGATCACTCCGATGAATGCGGATGGTTCTGTTGACTATGAAGGATTCAGAACTAACGTTAAATTTCAGTTGGAGCAGGGAATTGACGGGCTGGTTCCTCTCGGAACTACAGCAGAGACCCCAACTCTGGACGAGGCTCCTGGTTCAGAAGAAGACAAACTCATTGAGATTGTCATGGAAGAAGTCAAATCTTTCGAGAAAAAAACGGGCAAAAAAATTCCTGTCGTTCTCGGAGCCGGAAGCAACAATACTAAAGATGCAGTCAAATACTGCGAACGCGCAAAAAAAGCCGGAGCAGATGCAGCTCTTGTAGTCACTCCGTACTATAACAAGCCTTCAAAAGAAGGTATTTTCCGCCATTTCGAGGCAGTTTCAAAGGTTGGAATTCCAATCGTTGTTTACAATATTCAGGGCCGCACAGGCACTAACATCACGACTGACACTCTCGTAAGAATCGCAGAACTTCCGAATATCGTTGGTGTAAAGGAAGCAAGTGGAAACGTCAATCAGATGATGGATGTAATTGCTCAGATTAAGTCGAAGAAGCCTGATTTTGCCGTTTTGAGCGGAGATGACGGACTTACTCTGCCGCTTATTGCTCTCGGAGGAGACGGAATTATTTCTGTTGTATCAAACCTCGCTCCTGCAATCGTTACTGAGATGGCAAACAAGGCTCTTAACGGAGATCTTGAAGGTGCAAGAAAGATTCACTACCGCCTCCTGCCGTTCTTCAAGGCAGCTTTTGTTGACGGAAACCCGACATCAATCAAATATGCGATGAACTTCAAGGGACTTCCTGCCGGAGTCTGCCGCCTGCCTCTGGTTGACGTAACAGACGACGCAAAGAAAGTAATCGAAAAAGCACTCAAAGAGTGCGCACTTTAGCAAAGCTAAAGTGGCCGAGTTTGCATAGCAAACTTGCGGATTTGTAAAATTAGACGCGGATAAACGCAGATACACGCAGATAATTTATCTGTGTCCATCCGCGTGCATCTGCGTCAAAAATTCAGGAGAAAAATTATTATGGCAGATAAGATTAATGTTGGTGTACTTGGTGCAACGGGAATGGTTGGCCAGAGGTATATTAAGCTTCTGGAAGATCATCCGTGGTTTAAGGTAACTTATGTTGCAGCTTCTCCACGCTCAGCCGGAAAGGCTTACAAAGAGGCTGTCGCAAACCGCTGGCTTATCGGTGCAAACATTCCTTCAGATGTAAAGAATCTGATCGTTCAGGATGCAAATGACCCGAAAGCCGCTCTCGGAAAGTGCCGTTTCGTTTTCTCTGCCCTTGAAATGGGAAAGGACGAAATTAAGGCTCTTGAAGCTGCTTATGCCGCAGAGGGAATCCCGGTTGTTTCTAACGCAAGTGCAAACCGCTGGACTGAAGATGTTCCGATGCTGATTCCTGAAATCAATGCTTCACATCTCGACGTAATCGCCGAGCAGAAAAAGCATCACGGCTGGGACAAGGGCTTTGTTGCAGTAAAACCAAACTGCTCACTCCAGACATACATGATGCCTCTCTATGCTTTGCAGCAGGCAGGCTATCCGGTTAAACGCATGATCGTAACGACCCTGCAGGCAGTTTCTGGTGCAGGATATCCTGGTGTTCCGTCATTCGATATGATTGACAACATTGTTCCATACATTGGTGGTGAGGAAGAAAAGACAGAAAAAGAGTGCCTCAAGATTCTTGGTTCCGTAAAAGACGGAAAGATTGAGAATGCGGCAGGTCCTGTTGTTTCTTCAACCTGTACACGTGTTCCTGTAATTGACGGACATACGGCAAGCGTAAACCTGGAGTTCGATCTTCCGGAAGACAAAAAGCCGAGCCTTGAAGAAGTCCTCAAAGTATGGGCAAACTTCAAGTCTCTTCCACAGAAGCTCAAATTGCCTTCAGCACCAGAGCACCCGATTGTTTACCGTGAAGAAGAAAACCGCCCGCAGCCAAACCGTGACCGTGACACAGAAAAAGGCATGGCATGTGTACTCGGACGCCTCCGTAAGTGCAACGTATTTGACATCAAGTTCGTAGCATTGAGCCACAACACAAAGCGTGGTGCCGCTCTCGGTGGTATCCTCAACGCTGAGTTGTTGAAAGCTAAAGGGTTTTTTGACTAATTAGACGAGGATAGACGCATATAAAATAAAACCTCAGTCCGGCTTCCTTAACAGGATGTTCGGCTGAGGTTATTTTTTTTATACAAAACTACTGTGCGAGGCAGATCTGTTTTGCGTCTGAGAATTCCTGCGGTTTGCCCCAGATAAAGCCCTGAATGAAATCACATTTATGCTGGCGGAGCAGGGTAAGCTGATTTTCCGTTTCAACGCCTTCAGAAATTACTTCACAGTTCATCAGATGGCCCATGTAAATAACTGAGTCTACCATGTCGCGCATCGTCTGTTTTGTTTCGATGTCATCGATAAGGCTCTTGTCAATCTTGAGCAGGTTTACCGGGAGCTTCATAAGCTGTGCAATTGAAGTATATCCTGTTCCGAAATCGTCAAGGGCAATCTGAACCCCGAGATCCCTGAGTACAAGTATGTTTCCGATGGTCGTTTCCATTGAATCTGCAAAAGAGTATTCCGTAATTTCAATTTCAAGTGATTCCGGAGGAAAGCCTGTTTCTTCAAGCAGTTCCCTGATTCTTCCGGCAAATTTTCTGCCGGCAATGGTTTTGGCAGATACGTTGACGGAAAGAATGCACGGTTTTTTCATTGCATTGAGCAGCGGTTTGAATTCGCACATTGCACGCCTGAGGACGTATGCGTCTATTTTTGTGATGAGGTTTGTTTTTTCTGCAGCCGGAATGAAGAAGGCCGGACTTACTATCGTACCGTCTGTTTTTCTGCAGCGGATGAGCGTTTCAAATCCGCGGAGCTTTTTTCCTTCCGCAGTGTACTGAGGCTGATATACAAGATAGAAAAGGTCTTTTTCCAGCGATTCACGGATAAGGAATTCTGCTTCCTTGAGTTTTTCTTCTGCATCTTCCATCGTTGAGTCATATATGCAGACTTTTCTGTTGTCATTTTTCTGAGTGACGAGCATTGCTGTTTCGGCATCTTTAAATATAGCCGTTGCTGTTTTCTTTATTGTTTTCGGCGAGTCAATGTATACCATTCCTGCAGAAAGCGAAACCGTGCACATGCTGTTTTCATCCTGAGTATCATAATTTTTTGCAGAAAGATGAAGTGACATTGGTTTTATGATTTGTTCAAATTTTTCCTGCGCTTCCTGTGAACTTGCAATGTTTCTTGAGATGACGGCAAATGTTGCCCCTGTAATTATAAAGAGCGTATCATCCGGCGTGAGCAGTTTTTTCATTCTGGCTGAAATCTGCCTGATTATGCTGTCACCTTCCTGAATGCCGAATGTATTGTTGATGTGCTTGAAATCCTGTATTTCGATACAGGTAACGTAGAAGGGCTTGCTCTGGGAAAGCTGTACATGGATATGACGGACGTAACTGCGGCGGTTTCCGAGACCTGTCAGGTAATCCGTAAAACTGTTTTCTGAAGTACGCCTGTAAAAATAATAGAGGATTACGGCAAGAGTTGCGTTAAGTATTACGTTCGTAATTCCCGGAAGGGATGAAAGGTTGGAATATCTGATTATCGGAATCAGTGCGCTTACGAATGAGAAGGCGAGCAGGGAAATGACGATTATGATTCCCTGCCTGTAATTAACGAGAATCAGGAGAACTGCAATGATTGTCTGGAATGTGATTAAGATTCCAAGTATTGATGCAGCCGGAAGCTGGAATGAGCCTATTGCTATTACGCGGCCGCTCTTGCTCATCGAATTAAAAAAATTGATTGCGATAATACAGAGAATATAAGCTGTTGTACCAAGTGAAAGAAAAAATCTGTTGCGCAAACCTGATTTCATACCTTTAATTCTAATCCGAAAAATCGAATTTGCAAATTTAAGCCTGAAATTCAGTTAAAATTCTGTCAGTTCAAGTGTGGGATTTCAGGAAATCAATGTAATCATTTTCGCGGAGAGGCTTTGAATAGAAATAGCCCTGGACTTTGTCGCATTTGATTGTCCTGAGAAAGTTGCGCTGTTCTTCAGTTTCGACGCCTTCAAAAACAGTTTCTTTTTTCATGTTTTTACCGAGGTTTACCAGCGTCTTGATGAAGTTTTCTGAGTTTTCATCAAGGTGTCCTTCCTTTGAATCTGATGCAAAAAGGAATGAACGGTCAAATTTGAGGATGTTGACCGGGATTGATGAAAGCATGTTGAGTGAACTTTCACCTGAGCCGAAGTCGTCCATTGCAACCTTGAAGCCTTCGTTCTGAAGCATGAGCGTAATTTCGCGGAGTATGTTTTTGTCCATGCATGAGCGTTCAAGAAGCTCAATTTCAATGAGGTGAGGCGGAATGTCGTATTTTTTTAGCAGGGTCGTAAAACTGTAGACAAAACTGTCAGGCTTGTTGTGGTTGCGGGCCATATTTACTGAGACCGGCACGACAGGTTTTCCTTCGTCAAGACACTTGCGTATAAAGGCGAAGACCTGCTCGTAAACATAAAAATCGAGCTTGATGACGAAATTGTTGCGTTCAAAAATCGGTATGAATGTATTTGGCGGCATGAATCCGAGTTCAGGGCTCTGCCATCTTACAAGGGCTTCTGCACCGACAACCTTATCCGTATTAAGGTCAACTTTCGGCTGGTACATGACGAAGAATTCCCCGTTTACAAGGGCTTTTTCCATGTGGTTTTCAATCTTGTTGATCATTGACAAGTGATCCATCGTCTTTTCTTTGTAGAGCGCAAACTGCTGGAGTGAGTTGTCCTTGATTTCTGATTTGGCAAAATTTGCGTGGCTTATAAGTTTCTGAATTGTCGGAGCATCGGTATTCTTTTTCGGAAGATGGAAGACGATTCCGAATTTCGGTGAGAAGGGTATTTCAAGCTTTTTGATGACTTCGTTCATCTGTGCAACCTTCTGCTTGAAATATTTCATGGTTCTGTGAACCGAATTGATTTTTCCGAAATAATAAAAATTATCTGCATATCCGCGGCAGAACAGGCTGGTTCTCCGGGGTATTGATTCGGCCAGAATCTTTGAAAATTCATAGAGGATTTTATTTGCCCTTTCTTCTCCGTAAGTTTTGTTTATGAACTTAAATCCCCTTATGTCACATTCAATCATTATAAACTTGGATGAAGAAGATTTTTTGAGGAGACGGGAAGCCTTATGTTCAAAAAACGTGCGGGTGGGGAGATGTGTAATCGGATCTATGTGAGATACAAGAAGCTGTTTTTTTTCGAGTACGGAATGAACCCAGAATTCAAGGAAGAGCGCTACCAGAAGTGCTGCAATTATCATAAACATAATCATGTTCTGATACTGATTTCTGTCATTTATGTTTTCGTAGAATTCTTTTTCCGTGACGGTCATTGAGATTAACCAGGTTGTACTCGGGATGTTTTTTACGAACCGATAGATTTTCTCGCCGTCTGCCGAATAGGTTTCCTTTACAACGTATCTTTTATCTGTCGTATTGAATATTTTCTCGTCGCATTTCCACGGCCTGTAGGTCCAGTTAACCCAGCGCCTGTCATAATGCGTTATAAAGCGGTTCTGGTTGTCAGCAATGACGAATTTTTTACCGCGCGTAATCTTTATGTTCATAAAGAAGTTCTGAAGATCCTCTATACGGCATGTTCCGAACAGCATGCCGGAGATATTATGGTTTGAATCGTATACAGGTCTTGCAAGAACAATACTCGGGGTTGAATCATACTTGGATTCAATTATATTGCTTACATAAAAAGTTTTTTTACCGGATATAATCATCTGAAAATAATTGCGGTCATTGATGTCATAATATTTACCTGCAGAATTCCAGGAGTTTCCGTTTTTATCTGCATAGACTACCATTGAAAACGGCGGACGGATATTTGCTGCTTCATCCTTGAGAAATTTACTGATTTCCTCCGGTGAAATGTCCTTGTAGGCGATTTTTGCATAGAAAAGGTCGAGGCGCGATTCAAGGTTGAGCAGGCCGCTTTCAATTGATGAAGCATAGTCTTCTGCAAGATCATCGCATTTTTCTATGTAGTTTATTTCTTCGTTTGCATTGATTTTTTCAAAAAGGGTGTTCGTAAATACAATATTCAGGACAATTATTAATATAACGCTTGCTAAAAATGAGAAAAATCGTTCAATTCCTGCACTTACGTAAAACTTTTTTTTCATAAACTCCGCTAATATTCTAACACATATTTTCATAATTAAAAGAAAAATGTAAAATGATTAATCATGAAAACTTTTCCTTTAAATCACGAACAATTAACTGCGCTTACGGAGAAATTTCCGACTCCGTTTTATCTGTATGACGAACAGGCAATCCGCGAAAATATGCGCCGCTTTACAAAGGCATTTTCTATTTTCCCGTCTTTCAGGGAATATTACGCCGTTAAGGCCTGTCCGAATCCGTATATTCTGAAAGTTCTTGCAAGTGAAGGCTGCGGGGCTGACTGTTCAAGCCTTCCTGAACTCATGCTTTCTGACCTGAGCGGAATAAAGGGAAAGCATGTAATGTTTACGTCGAATGAAACTCCTGCATCTGAATATAAATATGCATACGAACACGGCAATATCATAAACCTCGATGACATTACCCACATTCCGTTCTTAAAAGACGCTCTTGGCGGCAAACTTCCTGATACAATCTGTTTCCGCTATAATCCGGGTCCTGCAAAACACGGATGTAACTCAATCATCGGTAAGCCTGAAGAAGCAAAATACGGTTTGACCCGCGGGCAGATGATTGAAGCATATAAAATCTGTAAGGAAGAAGGCGTTCAGCATTTCGGCCTTCATACGATGGTTGCTTCAAATGAACTTAATCCTGACTTTTTTACGGATACTGCAAAGCTCGTATTTGAGCTCGCCGCAGAAGTAAAGGAAAAGACCGGAGTACGGATTGAATTCGTAGATCTCGGCGGCGGTCTTGGTATTCCATACAAGCCTGATCAGAAGGCCGTTGACTACGATGTGGTTGCAAAGGGAATCCGCGCAGAATATGACAGGGTTATTGTTCCGGCAGGACTTGATCCTCTTGAAATCTGCTGGGAATGCGGCCGTCCGGTTACAGGTCCTTATGGCTGGCTCGTTGCAAAGGCAATCCACGAAAAGCACATTTACCGTGAATATATCGGACTTGATTCGTGCATGGCAGATCTGATGAGGCCGGGAATGTACGGTTCATATCATGAAGTTACTGTCAGCGGAAAGGAAAATGCTCCTAAAGACCATGTTTACGATGTAGTAGGCTCTCTCTGCGAAAACTGCGATAAATTTGCCGTTCAGAGGGAACTGCCTGAAATAAAACGCGGTGACCTTGTAATCATCCACGATGCAGGGGCACACGGAAGGGCAATGGGCTTTAACTATAACGGAAAGCTCCGCTGCGGTGAACTTCTCCTGCGTTCTGACGGAACCGTAAAGGAAATCCGCCGCCGTGAAACGATTGATGACCTTTTTGCTACGCTTGACCTGTCAGGCGTAAAAAGTTTTGAGGTATGATAAAAATGATTTCTGACAGAATGAAGAACCTTCACCCGTATGTTCCGGGTGAACAGCCTAAAGACAGGGTTTATATAAAGCTCAATGCAAATGAAAATCCGTATCCTCCGTCACCGCTGGTAACAAAGACGGTTAAAAAGGCGGCAAAGGAATACGGCTCAAAAATGGCACTTTATCCTGACCCTGATTCAAATGAACTCAAGGCTGCAGTTGCCCGCATGCTTAATGAAACCGGCGGAGTCCTTGCACGTGCAGAACTTTCAGGCGGAAGAAAAAACGGCAGCGGCTCCAGGGTTTCTCCGTCAGAAGGGGACAGAATTCCTTTTACCGTTACTCCGGACATGATCTACTGCGGAAACGGAAGCGATGAAGTCTTAAGCTTTGTTTTCTATGCATTCTTCAGTTCAGACAGACCGGTCGTTCTCCCTGAACATACCTATTCATTCTATCCGGTTTATGCAGGATTCTATAATATTCCGATGAATAAAATTCCGCTGAATTCAGACTGGACGATCAACACTGATAAAATGCTCTCTGAGGCACATAAAACTGATTCCGGAATAATTTTTGCAAACCCGAATGCTCCTACAGGCCTTTCCATATCACGTGAAGAAGTAAGGAAAATGCTTGAAAATGCTCCGGCAGACAAGGTATTCGTCGTTGATGAAGCTTATGTTGATTTCGGCGGTGAAAGCTGTATTCCGCTCCTTAAGGATTTTAAGAATCTCCTGATAGTACGGACTTTCTCAAAGTCCCTGTGTGGTGCCGGAATGAGGCTTGGTTATGCGGTAGCTTCTCCTGAACTTATCGGTCATATTACTACTGTAAAAAATTCGCTCAATCACTTTCCTGTAGACTTTATTTCGCAGCAGGCAGGAATCGCTTCATGCGCAGATGCCGGTTATTATGCAGAATGTGCAAGAAGCGTAGCCTTTGAAAGGGACGAATTCATAGATTTCCTCCGTGAAAAAGGCTGGTACGTTACTGACAGTTCGACTAACTTTGTTTTCTGCAGAAAAGACGGCGTAAACGGTGAAGCAGCCTACAGAAAAATAAAGGAACAGGGGATCCTCGTACGTCATTTTGCAACTCCGGGGATTGAAGAATATCTGAGGATTACCATCGGAACTCATGAGCAGATGCGTTCACTCAGAAACGCAATGAAAGACTTATAGAAAACTTATTTACCGGGGGATTGTATGAAATTTTTAGTTTTGTCTGACATTCACGGAGATCTTGATAATCTCGACAGGCTTGATTCTCGTTTTAAAGAGGCTGACATTGTACTCTTTGGAGGCGATTTCGCAAAATTTGAGCATGAAGAAACCGGAAAGCCTGTCCTTGAAAAGCTCGTTTCAAAGCACGAAAATATTTTCTCGGTAATCGGTAACTGCGATAATCCGGATTTTCTTTCTGAAGTTGAAGCTGCAGATATCAGCGCCGAAGGAACCCTCGCATTCTGTGACGGAATTGCCGTATGCGGTTCAGGCGGCGGAACGAAGTTTACGGGAACGACTCCTTTTGAGCGTGATGAAGATGAAATACTTGCTGATTACAATGTCGTAGATAATTCTTCGGATGAATGCGCAGATGAAGAGGGCCGCTGGTCAAATCTTGTACTCATAATGCATAATCCTCCTAAAGATACGGCCTGTGATGCTCTCCCGAACGGAATTCATGTCGGAAGTGAAAAGCTCCGTGCCTATATTGAAAAACGTACACCCTTCCTCGTCGTTACCGGACACATTCATGAAAGTGCCGGAGTTGAGAAGCTTGAGAATACGACTGTAATTAATCCGGGCTCACTTGCAGAAGGTAAATACGGCTGGGTTGAAGCAGAAAAAGATTCTGAGGGAAGGTGGAACGTTACAAAGGCTGAACTGCTTGAACTGTAAAGCGTGAACTGTTTTTTACAGACACGTTCCTACAATGAGTTTAAAATTATCTGACGGTCCTGCAGATTCTGAATCCCATGTAGCTGTAGCATTCGTTCGGGTCGTAGCTGTAACGGTCTCCTGCTGCTGCAAAAGGAGTATATGGACTCCAGCTTCCTCCGCGGCTTACGCGGTGGCTTCCGTATTCTGCTCCGACGGCCCTGCAGCCTGGATCGATGTCTATGTAGCGTCCCATCCAGTCCCAGGTAAACTCAAGTACGTTTCCGCTCATGTCAAAAAGACCTGAACCGTTTGCATTTCCGCTTCCAGGGGCAGGGGGATTTGTTATGTCAAAAGGTGTTCCAGCCGTTCCGACTACATGAGTCCTGTCGGCATTTGCATCCGTCCAGGCAAGTTCTGTTTCCGGAACTGAATAGTCTTCGCGGCCTGCAGCATCTACCTGACCGCTGTAAAGGATTCCTGACTGAAAGCCGGCATCCGTTTTACGTGCTGCATATTCCCATTCTGCTTCTGTCGGGAGCCTGTATCCGTCTGCATTGAAATTACATTTTGCAAGGTCACATTTTGCAGTATCCGTAGCATCGCGCAGAATTTCGCCGTTGTAAGTGTAGCAGGGAGTCTTGCCTTCCTGTTCGCTGAGCGCATTGCACCATATTACTGCATCATACCAGGTCAGCATCGTAACCGGCTGCCAGCGGGTCGAATCATCCGGCTCTGAATTGCATTTTCCGCGTGAGCCCGGCTGACCGTAATTCATGAAAATATAGCCTTCTGATTCTGCCTTTTTTCTTGTCTTGTACCAGAGTTCGTATGTCGTCTCACAGCGGTTGATTTCAAAGGGAGTAATCCAGCGTTTTGCAGTGTATGACTGGTTTCCGTCTCCGATAACAAATGTGTCATACATGGCGTCATTTACGGGACCGAGCCGCTTCATCGAGAGACTCTCGAATCCTGATAAATTGAGCGTACAGAGGACAGTTAATGCTGCAAAGATACTTTTTTTCATTTTTTTCTCCGCTTGAGTATATGCCTTCTCCTGTAGTCCCAGCTCATAAGGAACAGGGAAATGAATGCAGATACGGCACATACTGCAGAAATTACTATGAAGCCGAGCCAGTCATTCCTTTCGCCTCCGAAAGGAAGCCTGATGTTCATGCCGTAGAAACTCGTTATTGCCGATATTACCATTAAAACAATCGAAGCAACGGTAAGTTTCTTCATGCTGGCGTTCATGTTGTTTGAAATAACGTTTGCAAAGGCATCCATCGTTCCGGCCGTAATTGCCGAATAGTTGTCGGCCATTTCCATAGCCTGGCGGTTATCGATTTCAACGTCATCAAGCCAGTCATTGTCTTCTGCATCGAGGCGGAGGATTTTAGTACGCCTGATTTTTTCCAGAAGAAGCTGGTTGCTCTTGAGGGATGTAGTAAAAAACTGAAGTGATTTTTCGATATTGAGAAGGCTGATCAGTTCGGAGTTTGCCATTGAATCGGTAAATTCTGTCTGAATCGAGTTTGTCCTGCGGTTGATTTCCTTGAGGTAACGCAGGAACATTGTATCTGCGCGGCTTAAAATGCGCGTGATGAATGCAGGAAAATCCGAAAGCATGAGGCCCTTTATCCTGTTTTCGCTCAGGTCCTTTAAGACTTCGCAGTTTGTCCAGCATATAGTTATGATTATTTTCTTGAAAATAATTGCGCCTACAGGAGCCGTATGATAGCGTACTTCAGCATTCGGTGAAAAAACCGGAAGGCGGATAATGGCAGCAATATAGTCATCCCAGTCTTCGATTCGTGAAAGTTCATCCGGGTCTATAAAGTCGAGCAGAAGCTCGTGGTCAATGTTATATTCTTTCTCCAGGAGATCAATGTCTGCGCTTGAAACGTTGCGTGCATCGATCCAGAGGTTTTTTGATGAGTCGAGCTTTGATTTATCCCTTTTTACAAGAAGACCGTCTTCCTGCTGCCAGTAGTTAATCATGTCATCTATTATAACATCTTTCATCATCTTTGCACATAATAAGATACATGATATAATCAGATATTATGGATTTTGATATTGTTTCGTTTGTGAACGCTCTCCCCGGAGCCTGTTCAGTTGGTATTTTATGGGGTTTAATGACGCTGGGCGTTTACCTTACTTTCAGGGTACTGAATATTGCAGATATGACCTGTGACGGTTCTTTTGTTCTTGGCAGTGCAGTATGTGCAGTTATGATTACATCAGGATACGGCCCTGGAATTTCACTTCTTGCTGCATTCGGAACCGGAATGATTGCCGGATTTATAACCGGATTCCTTCATACAAAACTTAAAATGCATGAGCTTCTTGCCGGAATCCTCACAATGACGGCGCTCTTTTCGATTAACCTGAGGATAATGGGAAAACCGAACGTAAGCCTTGCATCTACATATATGAACAAGGACCACACGCTCATTACAAACCTTCAGGCTGCTGCTTCAAACTATTTTGACCTTACGCTTTCAATTAACGCAGCAACGCTCATAATCGGCGGTCTTCTGTGCGTGCTTATTGTTCTTGTACTCTATCTTTTCCTTGGAACTGAAATCGGTTCTTCTATCCGTGCAACGGGAAGCAATCCTAAGATGGTTCGTGCAATGGGCGTAGATACCGATAAAATGATCATACTCGGACTTATGATTTCAAACGGCGTAATTGCCCTCAGCGGTGCCTTTGTATCACAGTATCAGCGCTTTGCCGATATAAACGGCGGTACCGGAACCCTCGTTCAGGGACTTGCATCCATCGTAATTGGAGAGGCTCTTTTCGGCTGGTTTGCAAAGAGACTTTCTTTCTGGTTTACGCTTGCTTCAGTAATTCTCGGAACGGTCGTTTACAGGATCGTAATTGCAGTTGTCCTTCAGCTCGGACTTCCATCGGGTGACATGAAAATGCTTACATCAATGATTATTACAATTGCGCTTGCAGTTCCTATTATAAAGGGACTTATCAGAAATTATGCCGCACGCTACAGGGCAAACGGGGGACTGAACTAATATGCTTGAGATTAAAAACGTATCAAAAACATTTAACCCGGGAACTATCACGGAAAAACGTGCACTTACGAACATAAACCTTACGCTTAATGACGGAGATTTCGTTACGGTAATCGGCGGGAACGGTGCCGGAAAATCAACTCTCCTCAACCTTATCGCCGGAGTTCATCAGCCTGATTCAGGACATATTTTACTCGACGGAAAGGACATTACTTACAAGAAGGAATTTACGAGGGCAAAGTATCTCGGCCGTGTTTTCCAGGATCCTATGATGGGAACTGCTGCAAACATGGAAATTGAAGAAAACCTTGCCATGGCATACCGCCGCGGAAAGAAAAGAAGCCTTCTCTGGGGAATCAAGAGACGTGAAAGGGAACTCTATCGTGAAAAACTTGCACTGCTTGACCTTGGACTTGAGACCAGATTGAAGAGCAAGGTCGGACTTCTTTCGGGAGGACAGAGACAGGCTCTGACGCTTCTTATGGCTACCCTTAAAAAACCTGACCTTCTTCTTCTTGATGAACACACTGCTGCCCTTGATCCTAAAACGGCTGCAAAGGTTCTTGAACTTACGGAGCAGTTTATACGTCAGGATCATCTTACGGCATTCATGGTTACACACAACATGCGCCATGCAATTCAGTACGGAAACCGCCTCATCATGATGATGAAAGGTGAAATCATCTACGAAGTCAGCGGTGAAGAAAAGAAAAACCTTAAGGTTGAAGACCTTCTCAATAAATTCGGTGCGGCCGGTGAACTCAACGACCGCATGGTTCTCGGAAACTGATTTTACTTAACGTAAGTGTTCAGCCACTGAATTGAAAGTGACTGCCACTGGGCTGCGGTTCCTGAGGCGCTTATGACTCCGAATCCGTGGCCGCTTGCAGGGAATATGTGCAGTTCTTCGCGTACGTTAGCAGCCCTTAAGGCTTTCCAGTAGGGAAGAATGTTGCCTTCCGGATTTACTGATTTGTCATTCATTGCACAGCACAGAAATGCTATCGGAGTATCCTCTTTTACAAGAAGTTCGCAGGATGTGGCATCTTTTGCCTTTTGATCAGGTTTTTCTCCGAGCAGGGAAGTGCGGCTTCCTTCGTGTGCTCCTCCGTCCTGCATGGTAATTACCGGGTAAATCAGAATCTGGAATGAAGGTTTTGCACTTATAAGTTTGCCGTCTTTGTTTTTGTCAGATTTGTCAGCCTTGTAGGTTTCTTCATCGTATCTCGTTGCGAGGCTTGCAGCGACATGTCCGCCGGCAGAAGAGCCCATTACGCCGGTTTTGTTTTCGTCAATTCCGAATTCCTTTGCGCGTGACCTGATGATTCTCATTGCCCTCTGCGCATCCTGAAGCGAAACTGTCTCCCTGTTTTTGTGACCGTCATTCGGTGTCCTGTAAACGAGCACAAAGCATGTAATGCCGGCTTCATTGTAGGCCTTTACGTAATCAACGCCTTCCTTGTCATAGACGACCCGCTGATAGGTTCCTCCCGGAATTATAAGCACTGCCTGTCCTGTGGACTGTCCTGAAGGCCTGTAAACTTCCATGTAGGGCTGAGTTACGCCTGAAATTGCCCTGTCATGAACCTTAGCGCCTCCGCGTTCTTCTTCTTTCTGTTCGACTTTGACTTTCTCTGAACCCGGGCCGATTTTCTTCGGCCAGAGCCAGATTTTTTCCTGAGTGAATGCAGCCAGCGTCATTGAAAACAGAACTGCTGCAGCAAGAATTCTTTTCATTTTTTCCTCCTGTTTTTAAATCTCAATAGATTTTAAAACATGCTCATATTATAATAGGGAAAAAGGATTTTTTAAATAATGGCAAATACGCTTTCACAGGCCGTAAGTTCATTTTCTCAGAAATTTTCAAGGTTCCGGAAATCACCCGGTGCGGAAAGAACCGTTCCTCAGTCAGAAAATGAAGTCATTCAGCGTCAGCTCAGGGAACGCATTCAGCGCCTTACTGCTTCAGTTGCCGCAACGTACCGTATATATAAATCTCCCTTTGAAGCACTTGGAAAGAATTCTGACAGGGCAGCAGGCATAGACCGGGACGAACAGCAGCTGCTTAAGGCATACAATCTGTATAAATCTGTCCTTGATATTCAGAAAGAGGACGAAGAGGGCGATGGAACCTTCATCAGCAGGGTCGAAATTGCAACTCCGCTCAAGGACAAGGCCGGCTATACTTCAGGCGGACAGTTTATATATCTTGTGTGCTGGCTTCATTTTGAACAGGGAATGAGTGAGTTTATTCCTTTCTTTACGGAAAAAGACGGAGCGTATTCCCTTGCTTTTGCACGTAACGAAAACTTCGAATTTGAAGAACATGACAAAGAAATATTTGAAATAATCAGGCAGGAATTTTATTCCTGAAAGGGCGTTTGAAATGGAACAGAATGAAATATTAAAAGACAGACATATACTCCTCCACGTGACAGGCTCCATTTCCTGCTACAAGGCATGTGAGCTTACGAGCCTTCTTAAAAAGTGCGGGGCAGAAATTCAGGTAACTTTGTCTGAAGGCGCGCTAAAATTCCTTCAGCCGGCAGTTTTTGAGGGATTGAGCCGCAGGGAAGCCCTTACTCCTGACATGTTCGTGCGTAAGCCTGACTGCATTCCTCATATAACGCTCGCAAACTGGGCGGATTTGATTATCGTTTATCCGGCTTCGGCAAACTGCATTGCCCGCCTGGCATCAGGCCTCAGCGACGACCTTTTCGGAGCAGCATTCCTTGCAAACAATTTTGCAAAGCCTGTTTTGCTCGCCCCTGCGATGAACTCTAACATGTTCGCTCACCCGGCTACTCAGGAAAACTTAAAAAAACTCGAATCCTGGGGAACAAAGATTCTGCCGACGGAAGAAGGGCTTCTTGCATGCGGAACGACAGGCCCTGGAAAACTGATTTCTCCAGAGCGAATGCTTGATTTCATAAAGGAGAATATTTGACGCAGATTTGCGCAGATACACGCAGATAAAAAATCTGTGTTCATCTGCGCTTATCAGCGTCTAAAAAAAATCTATGAAAATCTTGATTACTGGCGGCGGATGCCGGGAATACATTGACAGCGTAAGGGTTGTGACAAACTCCTCAACAGGGCGAACTTCCGCTGTTCTTGCAGATGAACTTGCCTCAAGGAAAAATGACGTATGCCTCATAACTGCTGAAAGCGCGGTTAAAACGAAAAATCCTTCTGTTAAGGTAATACTCTATCAGACTGGAGAAGAGCTTGCGCAGAGAATCAGGGAAGAGCTTACGTCTCAAAGCTATGACTGCGTAATTCATGCGGCAGCCGTAAGCGATTTTGTTCCTGACACGATAACCACCGGCGGAAAAACAATAAAAGCTGGAAAGAATGCGGAGAAACTTCCTTCAGGCGGAGAAATGACCGTAACCTTCCGCGCTTCCCCGAAGATTGCAGACCGCCTTCACGAATGGGCGAAAGAGGGCGGAAACGCATCTGCAAAAATCATCTGCTTTAAGCTTTTGAACAATGCGGGTAAAGCAGAAGAAAATCAGGCTGTCGGGAAGCTTTTTGCACACAGCAATGCGGACTACGTCGTATACAACGACCTGAGCGAAATGACTGCGACAGTTCATCCTTTTAAAATTCTCAGCGCAAAATCAGAATGCGTTGCCTCCGGAAATACAAACAAAGAACTTGCCCAAAAGATCCTCGAACTCGTGATTTAAGCCTGCTTAATTGTATAACAGCCCGATTTTTACTATAATACTTGAACTATGTCTAGAAACGAAAAAGAATTGTGCCACTGGGCTGACCAGCAGGCTGAGAGAATCATTAAACAGAAAGGTGAGCGTGATTCATACACTTGTGCTTCGGGAATCACACCTTCTGGAACTGTTCATATCGGAAACTTCCGCGAGATTATCACGGTTGATTTAGTTGTACGCGCATTGCGTGACCGCGGCAAGAATGTCCGCTTCATTTATTCATGGGACGACTACGATGTATTCCGAAAAGTCCCGGCAAACATGCCAAAACCGGAAGAACTTGAAAAATATCTCCGTTACCCGATCACAATGGTACCGGACACATTCGGTCGTGACGAAAACTATGCCCGCCATCACGAGGTTGATATCGAAACTCAGCTACCAAGAGTCGGAATTCACCCTGAATTCCTGTATCAGGCAAGCCGTTACCGTGCGAACCGATACGCTGAGGGCATGAAAATCGCCATGCAGA
>DGTU01000097.1 GCA_002394465.1 Treponema sp. UBA4328
TTTATAAGGCAATTTCATATATTCTTCTAAAGTTCTCATATCAGTCCTCCGCTTTTCCGGCAGTTTCTTCCGCCTCAACTATTTCCTTTACCATCCTTACATAAACAACTTTTATGGGTTCATGATTCGGTATGGTAACAGGATTACATCCCGGCTTACGGAAAGTGTAGTGACTGCTCCCGCGAGCCGGCTGCGATACCGTATATCCATAACTTTGCAATATTTTACTCAATTCAGCAAAGCGCATATCCTTATCAAGCGACTTAATTCTGTTGAGCAGTTTATCCCACTTCGACATGATAAAATTATACATGGTGTCATATCTGGTGTCAAATTTATATATCAGGAAAGATAAAACAGAAAACATAAAAAAAGTCCGCATTTAACTGCGGACTACTAAACAAACACTCCAGACAGAAGCGGTAGCTTCTGTCGAGTTTTGAGCTGACGTTTACGGCAGCTCAAATACTCCGGACAGCAACGAATGCTTCTGTCGAACTTTGTTCGGGCTTATACATTTAACGTGTTGACAGAAGCGAATGCTTCTGTCGAATTTTGTTCTGGCGGAAGCCAGAACAAATATTCCTTACTCCGTCGGTCTCTTCTTCAAATTTTTGCTTTCGGTGATTGCCCTGCCCTCTCCGACCTTCTGCTCCATCATAGCGCGGACTTTGAGCGGGAGACCGAACAGGGTAATGAAGCCCTGAGCGTCCTTGTGGTTGTAAAGCTCGCCTGTTGTGAACGAAGCGATATCCTCGTTGTAGAGGCTGTATTTTGAGCCGCTTCCTGCAGCACGGATCTGTCCCTTAACGAGCTTAACTTTTGTCCAGCCGGTTACAGTCTGCTGGGTTGAATCAACGAATGCCATGAGGGCATCATAAAGCGGTGTGAAGACCTTTCCGTCGTAGATGAGTTCTGCAAGGCGGAGTGAAACCTGCTGCTTGTAGTGATATGTGTCACGGTCAAGGCAGATGTGATCCATCATGCGGTGAGCAAAGTAAAGGATTGCTCCGCCCGGTGTTTCGTAAACACCGCGTGATTTCATACCTACACAGCGGTTTTCGCAGATGTCAACGAGGCCGACGCCGTTCTTTCCGCCGATTTTGTTCAGTTCAAGCATAAGCTCAAGGCCGTTCATTTTTTTGCCGTTCAATGAAACAGGAATACCTTTTTCCCATTCGATTGTGACATACTCGCCGTCACCAGCTTCCTCTGGAACAGTGGTGTTTTTGAGCATGTGCTTGTAGTTAGGCTCGTTCTCAGTCTTCTCAAGTTCAAGACCTTCGTGAGAGATGTGCCAGATGTTCTCATCGCGTGAATAAGACTGGTCCTTTTTCATCGGAACTTCTAGTCCTCGGTCTTCAAGGAATTTGATTTCTGCCTCACGGCTGTCCATGTTCCATTTGTCGTCACGCCATGCAGCGATTACGCGGAGATCCGGTGCAAATGCCTTGATTGCAAGCTCGAAGCGTACCTGATCGTTTCCTTTACCTGTTGCGCCGTGACAGATTGCAACGGCACCTTCCTGACGTGCATACTCAACGAGGATTTTTCCGATAAGAGGGCGGGCAGTTGAAGTGCCCAAAAGATATTCGTCCTCGTAGACGGCATTTGCCTTGAGAGCCGGCCAGATGTATTCTTCGATATATTCCTGACGGGCATCAACTACATAGCATGCAGAAGCACCGGTCTTGAGCGCACGGCCCTTGATTGCATCCCAGTCATCGCCCTGACCGACATCGATACATACGGCGATTACATCATAATCATAATTTTCCTTGAGCCACGGAATGATAACTGTTGTATCAAGTCCGCCTGAATAAGCAAGTACTACTTTCTCTTTTGCCATAAAACACCTCATCTGGCGGCTGCTTTGCGTCTGTAGACGACATGCCCGGCCACCATATAATTGCATGATAATTGTATATTTATGCAATAATATTAACGTCTGGTGAAAAAATATGCAATACGTTTAGTTTTTTGCTTCCTTAAGGATATCTATTACTTCTTTCGGAGACTGTGCAGTGAGTATCTTTCTGCGAACATCTTCGTGCATCAGGGCACCCGTAACTGCAGCCATTATCCTCATGTGAGGTGATGTTCCTTCGTTCGGAGAAACTATAAGTACGATAATTTCTGCCTTTTTGCCGTCAACTGAATTAAAGTCAATTCCGTCCTGTTTAATGCCGATTGCAACGCAGATTTTCCTGACGGCATCAGTCTTTCCGTGCGGAAGGGCAATTCCGTTTCCGACGCCTGTAGACATTGCCTTTTCCCTCTCAAGTACGGCACTTATGACATTTTCCCTGTCTTCTATGTTTCCGTTTTCTGCAAGAAGGTCAACAAGTTCTGCAACTGCCTCTTCCCTGGTCTGAGCAGTCATCGAGATTTTTATGCACGAAGCATCCAGATGACGGAAGAGAACTGAGCCTACCCTGTTTTCTGCACTTGTAAAGCCGTACTGAAGGCTTGAAGTATCACTGAGTGCATCTATTGATTCCATTGATTTCTTGAGGCGGAGAATGATTTCATAAACTTCGCCCTTAACGAATCCCATGTCCTTTTCTGAAGCTTCTATAACTATCCTTGTTTCTTCAACCTTTCCTGAAAGCGATATATCACCCTTTCGAGCCTGAAAGATTCCGTCAGTGATGCTCATAATCTGAACGTAGAATCCTTCTGCCCTGAGGTCCCTGATTACAAGGTCCATTACAAGAGTAGCAACCTGCGGGTCACCGAAATCCCACTCAAAAATGCATGCTTCACACGAATCAACCTTCTTCCTGGTTCCCCTTCCCTTTAAAGAAAGCGAGATGTTCAGTATCGGAGGAGCAAAAAGCGTCGTGAGCAGAGTCATCATGATTACAATGCCAAAAAGCCTCTGTTCAACGATTCCGGCTCCGAGACCGATTCCTGCGATAATAAGTGCAACTTCACCCCGCGGGATCATTCCTGCACCAATTCTGAATCCGCCCTTTAAGTTAAAGCCGAGGGCAAGAGCAGGTCCGCCGCAGCCGATGAGTTTTGAAAGAATACAGATTACGGTAAAGGCAAGACCGCAGATAAGTACGCTGCTGTCTGCAAACTGAGTCACGTCAACGCTCATGCCCGTTACGGCAAAGAATACCGGAACAAAAAACTTATAGAGCGAATAGAGCCTGTCCTGAATGATCGGAGCAATATCTGTTTTTGACAGTGCAAGTCCCGTCGTATAGGCACCGATAATCATTGCAAGTCCCTGTTTTTCAAAGATACCCGCAAGCACAAGGGCAACTCCAAGCGCAGCGATCGAAAAATCAACGGTACCGCCGAAGAGACGTACGAATTTGGCAAGTCTTTTTGCAAACAAAATAAAAACGGCAGTAGCAGCAAACCATACGGCAAAGGCCTTGAGTGCAATTACACCGATCTGACCTCCGCTCGGCATGGCACCGCCTGAAGAAGCAGAAACGATTCCAAGTACAACGGCAAGAAGGACGATTCCAAGAACGTCATCAAAGACGGCAGCTGCAAGAATCGTAACACCCTCAGGAGAATCCATTTTTTTTCTGTCGCTTAATATGCGCGCAGTAATTCCGACTGAAGTTGCAGTAGACATGATTCCGAGGAAAAGGCAGCGGATATCCATAAAAGACGGTGTATCCCCGTCAATGAAGTTCAGGATAAAAATACCGGCTGAATCGCCAAGTACGAACGAAACGATTACTCCGCCGAGACCTATGATTCCGCCGGAAACAGAATACTTTATGAAAAGAGAAAGGTTTGTCTCAAGTCCCGAAGAAAAAAGGAGTATTATCGAGGCAATCTGTGCAAAGGCATATAAGGCCGGATGAACGGCAAGTGTCTGCGAAAAAAGAGGAAAGATACCGTTCTCAAAGCCCGGAAGGGAAACTGCTCCGAGTGCAAAAGGCCCGATTATAATGCCCGCAACGAGCTCTCCGAGAACAGAAGAAATTTTAAGTTTAGCGGCGAGTTTTCCAAAAATGCGTACAGTAAAAATAATTACTGCCAGCTGAAAAACAAGAGCCGTGACCGTACCGCCTATTCCCTGTGCTTCAAATTCTGCAGCAAGGGAAGCAACTGAACTGTCTGATAATGTATCCATACAAAACAATATAACATAAAATAATAAAATTGAGAAGATTTTAGAATACAAATGAAAAATTAAGAATACTCCGCAGATTACGCAGGAGTTTTAAGGGCTTTAACAGCATCAAGAATCTTTGCCAGAAGGTCAAAGCTTTCCGGAGTAAGGCTCAGGGCATTGTCGTATTCAGTATGGAAAAGCCTCCAGGTATCCGGAAAAAGCTCCTGATACTTAAAGCGGTAAAGGCCTTCATCATCAAGCTTCATGTTCATTACGGCTTTTGCAAGGTTCTTTTCGCGCATGAGGTTTTTGTAATAATAAGTGGCTTCATCGCGCGGAAGGAATGTTACGGCAACTGCAGGAATTCCAAGTGCGAGGAAGCCGGCATTGTCGCTGTACGGAACAGGAAGCGTCATCCATGATTCAGGTGAAACGGATTTTAATATTTCCTGAGTGCGGGAAAAAAGCGAGGCAAATTTCTTTCTGAATGAAAGGCCTGCATTATTAAGAAGTCCCGTCTGTGCAAGGACAGGAACAGTTCCGCGTCCGCATGCATCAAAGACAAAAACATCATCAGCTGCAATGGAACATTTTCTGAACAGTTCAGCCAGTGAAAAAGCTCCCTGCCCTTTGACTCCGCTTTCGCCGAGTTCCTCTCCGTCAGTAAAGAAAATCCTGATGTTATGGGAATTTTTTTCCTTCATGAGCCTTATGGCAAAATCAGCAGCGGCAAAGTTTGCAGCACTGTTGTCGTTTGCCCCGGGACTTCCTTCAACCCTGTCGTAATGACAGATTATTGTCTTGATTTTAAAAAAAGGATCGTATGAAGAAACAGGAAAATTTACATAAAGGTGTTTTCTGCCCGCTACGTTTATGACAGAAGAACTTACTCCTCCCTGAGACAGATAATCCTGAAGGAAAGCGAGTCTGTCACAAGCGGAAGCAATATATTCTTCAAAACGTGCAGGCAGCATCATGTCAGTCCAGTGATGAAAGTGAAACCGGCTGAGGTGACGTAGTAGCGTTTTCAAGCTTTGCGTACTCTGCCAGAAGTTCTTTCTGTCTGGAGCTCATGTGATCCGGAATCTGAATCAGCATTTTAACGTAAAGGTCGCCCTTTCTTGTTGAACCTGTATACGGTACGCCTTCACCCTTTATCTTGTACATCTTGCCGTGCTGGGTTCCAGCAGGAAGCTTGAACTCAACTTTCTTGCCGTCAAGGGTTGTAATTTCGATTGTTGCACCGAGGGCAGCCTGAGCCATCGTAACCGGAACTGCACAGTACAGATCCTGATCACTCCTCTCAAAGCACCTGTGCGGCTCGATGTGAAGAATTACGACAAGGTCACCTGCAGGTCCGCCGTTCTGTCCGGAATTTCCCTGGTGAGGAATCGTAATGCGTTTTTCGTCACTTACACCGGCAGGAATATTCAGGGTTACGGTTTTTGTCTTTTCTTCAAAACCTGTTCCGCGGCATTTAGGACACGGAGATTCTACTGTTGAACCTGTACCGCGGCAGGTAGGACAGGTCTGCTGAACCTGGAAGAATGCCATTCCCTTTGTAATCTGACCGACGCCGCCACATGTAGGACATACTATGCGCTTTTTGCCCTTCGCTGCACCGGTTCCCTTACATTCAGTACATGATTCTTCGTGACGGAAGTGGATTTCTGTCTTGCATCCGTAAACTGCATCCTTGAATGAAAGCTTAAGGTCATAGCGGAGGCTTTCACCCTGTCTCGGATCCGTAGGAGAAGCACGGCGTGAAGATCTTCTTGAACCGCCGCCGCCAAAGAGATTGTCAAAAATATCTCCGAATCCGCCGCCACCGCCGAAGAGGTCGCTGAAATCATGGAAGGCACGGCTTGAACCGAATCCACCGCCGCCAAAGCCGCCTGCTCCGCCGGCACCGCCGTCAAGGCCTGCAAAACCATACTGATCATAAATCTGACGTTTCTTGTCATCAGAGAGAACTTCATAGGCTTCAGTTGCTTCCTTGAACTTTTCCTCGGCTTCCTTGTTGCCCGGGTTTACATCCGGATGATATTTCTTTGCCAGCTGCCTGTATGCCTTTTTCAGTTCCGCTTCGGATGCATCCTTTCCTACGCCAAGAACCTCATAATAATCTCGTTTATCTGCCA
>DGTU01000049.1 GCA_002394465.1 Treponema sp. UBA4328
TTTCATTCGAAAAACCGACGGCAGAATAGCTTTCAAGCCAGATTTCATCTATATGGGTAAGCTTGAGTCCTGTTTCTTCACGGAGTTCACGCTCAGCGGCAGAAGCAGCATCTTCTCCCTTATCGATAAGGCCAGCAGGAAAATTATAAACCCACTCCCCCGGTGCCATCCTGAATTCACGTGAAAGCAGAATCTGTTCCCCCCTTTTATCATGCATAATCATAACTACCGCATCTACATGACCGTCATGAAGTCCTTCATAATCCTTAATGTCAGGATTACGGCTTATCATCTCATATTTCTTGTGACGTCCGCTTGCGGTTTCATAGTCAAGGTCGTAGCGGGTAATGAATTTTCCTTCATGAACCTTTGTTATCGAATGAAATTTCATTTTCAAACTCCACGTATCGTTTCATAATAAATGCAGTCATGCATGCATTTTCCGGAGAAGACCCCGGAACATACAGGCATTTTTGAAAGTTTCTGCGCTTCATCGTCACTGCGGCTGATTCTCTTTCGCACGTAGCCTATGTTTTCGAAGTTTGCTTCCTTTCCTTTTTCAAAAGCAGCACAGGTATTAATCCATACTACGTTGCAGTCATCATGTGCGCAAAGATCCGAAGACTGCCTGAAATCATAGGAGCCGGTTGAAAATGACGGAACAATAATCAGCGTGAGCTTAAAGCAGCGCATAAGCTGTTCCATGTATTTTGTCGTAAGGAAGTCCTTGCAGATAAGTATTGCCATGCGGCCGATTCCTTCAAAGTGAAAGATGTTTACAACAAGGCTCGAAAGGATTCCTTCAAGATAGCCTTTTCCGCCGAGATCTGCCCTGAAAGGATTCTGTTTGCTCTGCCTGCAGACAATGTTTCCCGAGCGGTCAAGGATTGTAACCGTATTGCCTTTCTTTTCCCAATACGATGGAAGGATTATGAGCGACGGTATGCGGGATTTTTTTTCAGCAGCAAGTGTTTTTAACTTCTGCGTTACAAAGTCAGTCATTTCAGGATTGCCGAGCATTTCCGGGAAAACCATGATGTCGCTGCCGTTATCGCCTGCCGTGAGGATTTTCTGCCATACAAGTTCGTTCTCAGCTGAGAAATCTTCCTCATGATAGGAAATGCTGAAATACTGAACCTTGTCCTTTGAGTAGGGAACTACATCAAAATTACGTTCCATTCTGAGAGGCGTTGCTGCAATCTTCAATGCACGTTTTTCTGCAAATTCCGGGAAAAGATCTTTTTTGAGAAAAAAATGCCTGTCAATCAGTTCGCCAAGGATAGTATTTTCCATGAGAAGCATGTTAAACAGAAAATTATCCATGCGGTTATAGCTGTGTGAAAGACGGTGCTTGCGTTCCCAGATGCAGGAAGTACGAGGGAGAAGTCCGACTCCGGTCGTTTCGCGGTTCGTATTCAGGACAACGGAAAAATCATCTTCCTGAAATTCCTGAATTTTTATCCTGAGCATTGATTCAAGGCTGTCATCGAGAATCTGGATAAGGCCTACGATTGCAAATACATCTTCGCCTGCCTTAAGTTCTGAAACGAGTTCCATCAGGCTTGTAAAAAACTGTTCATCGAGGTCTTTCTCTTCAAGCCGGTGCGGGATATTAACTTTTCTGCGGACTACTTCATCAATCCTGAGTTTTTCGTCTTCTGATACGCAGCTGTAGCGGACGAAAAAATCTTCCGTACAGGAATTTATGATATGAGAACAGAGTTCGGCAATGATATTGTAAATATTAAAACCCGCTACGCTCAATTTTCGTTCTTATGCTTTATGCTTCAATGGTAAGGAAGGAATCTGCACCTACAGTCTGAAAAACCTGCATGCAGAAATCGCTCGGAGACTTAAGTACAAGCGAACGCCTGTTCACGCCCTGAACCTTATTGACGGCTTTCTGCGTAGCAATAATTACGCGAAGACCTGCAGAAGAAATATACGTAACTCCAGCCAGGTCAAGAATAAGTTTTTTAAGGTATGAAACATTCAGAAACTTTTCATTGATGAATTTTTCAAGTCCAGCAGAAGTGTTTATGTCTATTCTGCCTGATACTTCAATCGTAAGCTCATAACCTGATTCCTGTGAATTGATGCTGATGTCCATAACATTTCTCCTGAAAAATGATATTTAAGCCGTTCTACTGACGGCGGCAGATTCTGAATCCGAGGTTTGCTGCCTTTGCATTCGGAGCAGCAAAACTTCTTGCACGTATTTCACACTGCTGTGCATCATCGAGCCAGCAGCCTCCGCGCTTTATGCGGAGTGTTCCCGTTTCAGGTCCCTTCGGATCCGTCTGTGCAGTATCTCCGTACTGGGCAGCCCAGTCGTTGCACCACTCTTCAACGTTACCGGACATATCGTAAATTCCGAAGGCATTACATTTTTTCTCAGAAACGGGATGAGTCTGAATATCGCTGTTTTCGCCGTACCAGGCAACTTCATTGACGTCATCACTGCCGGCATAAATGAATCTTTCGCCGCCCCTTGCAGCAAATTCCCATTCTGCTTCAGTCGGGAGCCTGAATCCGTCTGCAGAAAAATCACACGCAACCCCGCTCCATCTTGAATCTGACGGTTCAATCTTTTCAAGTTTTGTCTCGCCGTCAATTGAATAGCAGGGTTTATATCCGTACATTTCGCTGACCCGGTTACAGAAAATTACTGCATCAAACCAGGAAACGCTTTCAACCGGATTAAGGGGTCCCTTTATTTTAGACGGATTGCATCCCATTACCTTTTCATAGAACATCTGAATGACAGGAACGCTTGAAATCATGAATGCAGGAAGTTCAACCGGGAGGAACCTTGTGCGGGCATTTCCCATCGTAAAGCTTCCGGCAGCAACAGGAATCATCCTGATTTTTGTTCTGTCAACTGCGATATCCTTTTCTTCACGGAATGCTTCATTTTTCTGACCGCATGAAGGACAGTAGCGGAAAGTTCCGCGGAGGCGTACACCGCAATGCCGGCAGACTGTAACAACCGTATTTTTTGCATTCATATTCTGTCCGCATGAGGGACAGAACCGGAATTTTTCTTCAACTTTTGTTCCGCAGGCACTGCATGTAACCATAGTTTATTCTCCTATCGCTTTTCGAAGAACATGATCAGAGGGCTTGAACTTCTGCCGGTTACAGTACCGTCCCTGACAGGAGCCCTTGCCGCATCCTCAAGGCGGAGGCCGTTATCAGTAAGTTTATAAAGGAAATTGATTCCGTTGTTTATGCCGGAGAAACGTACCGTAAGGACTCCGTCATAAGCAGACTTAAGCTGATTCGAAATAAAATATTCGATGCTTACTGTTGCGGACGAACCGGCATTTTTCCCGATGATTTCAGGAACAAGTTTTGAATAACTGCTCCATTTAATTTTTCCGTCATTTTCAAAGACTATCGTTCCGTAGTTTGAACTTACAAAAACTGGTCCTGAAGCCTTTATTCCTTCAATTTCAGCAGCGCGGCGGAGTTTTTCCTTTTCAATCAGTTCATCGATATCACGGTCGATCGAAACGAAAGTCAGTTTTTTCGGCTTGCCCTTTTCACTGTATGTAAGTACAAGGCTTCCCTCTTTTTTAAGTGAAAAACTTACCTTCGAATCTGCACCCTTTAATTCATAGTCACCGTCAGCATTTTTTTCGATTGA
>DGTU01000039.1 GCA_002394465.1 Treponema sp. UBA4328
GAGTTTGACCGTTTTAATGAGTTTTACCCTGAAATTGAACTGACTTATTCTTACCTTGACAACTATAGAACGATAATAAAATCTGCCTTGTCCAGCGGGGCTGCTCCTGACATCTATATGACTTTTCCATGGATGCTGGACTGGGAGGAATATAAAATTCTTCTGGACTGTGCAGAAAATCTGGATGATAAAAAAAGGACCGGTATTGATCTTTCTGCACTCAGAAGTGAACTTGTCTGCCGTACAAAGGACGGAAAAGTTCCCATGGTTCCGGTTTTGTCAGGCTCCTACGGAATGCTTGTAAATGAAGATCTGTTTAAAAAAGAGGGAATTAAAATTCCAGGCAATTATAAGGAACTTATAGATGCCTGTTCCGGTTTGAAGGCAGCAGGTTATAAAAGTCCGGTTATGGTCTATGTAGATAATTTTATGGGGCTTCCGGTGATTTATTCATATTTCTGTAAATCAATCCTGAATAAGCCAGATGCAGTTGAAAGCCTTAACAGTCTAAAGCCTGATGCAGGTAAATATCTCAGACCTGCCTTAGAGAGGGTACAGGATTTTATGCAGGGCGGTTTTATTGATTTAGAAGAATGCCGCTTGATTAAAGACAAATACAATGCTGTAATCATGCGCTTTTTTGAAGGAGATGTTCCTGTAATGCTGTGTGATGCCGATACGGTTTCTGGAACATTAAAGCGGGAGTCTCAGTCACAGGCTTTTTCCGCAAGCCCGTTTAAATACAGTTTTTACACTTTTCCTGCCTCAGACGAAGGAAGTGATTTTGTAAATTCCGTTGCCGTAGGTTTTTCTGTAAATAAAAATTCTGCAAATCTCCAGGCGGTAAATGAATTCATGCGCTTTCTTGTAAGAACGGAGGAACTCAATAATCTTGCAAAAATAAAGCGTCTGATTACGGCTTCAAAGGACTATTCTTTTGATGAAATCTATTCACCTTTGAGTGCTTCAACTCCGCTGTATCTGAATGAACTTGGTCTTGTGGATACTGCAAACGAACAGATGAGAAAGGCCGTTTATCAGGTTATGCTGGGTAATATGAGTGTTGATGAGGCCGCTTCTTTTTACGGCAAATTTTAAGAAATATCTGCTGGTTTTTAAATCAACTTTAACTGTCTGCTTTCCTCTGCCAGTGATTCCCGCATCAAGTGCGGGAATGACAAAAAAAACAGCCTCATGTGAGGCTGTTTTTTTTTATGAATCCGCTTTATCGGCTCTTACTGCCGGTATTTGATGAAGATTCCGCCGTTGCAGAAAGCGTACTTGCGTCTTTTATGCTTTTTTATAAGCTCTGAACGTTTGAATTCACTGCCGTCACCCGGATCCCTTGAGTACAGTTCACCGTTTTTTAAGTATGTCAGTACGTAATGAATGCCGAGAGGGCTCGGGTCATTTTTTAACGGCGGTTTGGATTTGATGATTTCGATGCAGTAGTCATAGTCTGAAAATTCGCTTTCAAATCCTGCTGAGAGTTCTGTGTCTGTAAAACTGAGGTCCGCTGCCATATCTGTAAGCAGGATTTCAGCTTCAGTCTGCGGATTCTGCGGTAATTTTAATACTGCTTCATCAGCATATGCTGCTGTCAGGGCTGTAAGCTTTACCGGATTGCAGTAGCCCTCAAGCCATTCATATTCTCCGCATTCTCCTTCAGCGTACTTTGTGGCTGCATAAAAAATATCGGCATTTTCCTTTACGTGTTTTTTTGTATAGCGTTCCGTTTTTGTCAGGAAATATGAGAGTGAGTATGCACCGCAGGCTCTTGAACCCTTCGGAAGCCATTTATATACTTCTCCGTCCTCTTCTACGTCTTCGCATGAAGAATACATGAATGCGCAGAGAAGAACTAAAGATGCAAGTTTAATGAGTTTTTTCACGTTTAATCTCCGGTTTTATATTATTACTTCCTGAAGGAAATAATAATATAAAAGGACGTCTTATGCACTACCACAATGGAAACTTATTTTATTGAATCCATGCTTTTCTGAATCTGTTCTTTCCAGTATTTATTTTCGCATTCAATTTTTCCGCTGCTGTTTACAGTGAACATCAGTGAGCCGTCGGCGTTTTCTCCGATAACCTTTGCCGGATGAATGATGCTCGGTGCAAGTTCCGGAATCTGCTTTTTGATTGCCTTTGCAAACTCTGCTGCAAGTGCAAAGCCTCCGAGCTTGTTGTTGTGCGTGCTGTCTCCAGGTGACATGATTGCACGTGCCTGAGAATCGTTTCCGTTGTCTGCATAGGCTTTTTCATAAAGCGCCTTCGTGAATTCAAATCCGTCGATGAGTATTACGTTTTCTTCCTTTGCGAGCTGCTTTACGGCTTCAACGTATGCGTTGTTCTTTGTCGCGTATTTTGCTGCAGGATTTTTCTTCCCTGTGTCTTCTGAGTCGTGATGAGGATTCAGGCGGATTTTTCCCTTGTCTGCAAAATATTTGCGTGCTACAGGAGTTACGAGAACAGGTGTTGCTCCGGCTTTTCTTGCGACTTCAATGTACTGTTTGAGATACCATTTGTAGGTTCCGCCGCAGTCCCATGAATAGAAGAGGTCACCGTATTTTGCTGAATAACTTGCAGGTGTCGGAACTTTTTTGCCTTCCGTTACAGGATATATTCCCTTTGAATCAGGAATTCCAAGCGGTACGAACCTGTCTTCGAGATAGCCTGTTTCGTTGTGGCAGTCGTTGTGCCCGAACTGGATGAAAAGCCAGTCGCCTTTTGAAATGTTTGCAGCGATTTTATCCAGCGTTCCTTCGTTTATGAAGTTGCGTGTTGATCGTCCGCCGTTTGCGTAATTCTGTACGCTTACGTTTGAACTGAAGAAGGCCTGAAGGAATTCACCCCATGCACCTTCATTTCTCGTCTTTCCCTGACTCCACATTCCCTGTGCACTGTAGTCCTTGCAGGTTGAGTCGGAAGCAAGGAAAATGTTTACCTTCCCTTCTGCGCGCGGAATGTCCCTGGCGGCATTTGCCGGAACGGCGTATCCTTCCCTGATTTCTGCTTCAAGTTTCTGAGTTACCGGTGCGAGCTTCTTTGAGCCTCGGGTTTTCGGAGTAACTTTAACCGTAATGCGGGAATTGCTGTCTTCCTTTTTGAGGAGGTAGGTTTTGTCAGCAAATCCTGTGCTCTGTTTTACGAGGGTTTCCTTTCCGTCTTTTACGCGGTACCACTGAATCAGCGATTCGTCTTCAGAATCGAATTTGCCGAGAGAGTAGTGGAGCGTAATCGTGTGTCCCGGGTAAGGCGTGTTTATGTCATCATCTGTCGTAAGCGTAAGTTTCTTGAGTTTAGGCTCACCTGAAATGCCCTTTGTATAGTATGCGCTTTTCCAGCCTTCAAGCCAGGTTTCAATGTCATAGCCTGCAGCAGAGGCCAGGACTTTTCCCGGTGTTCGCCTTGAAGTATCGGCCGGAGAATCATTCCACATTGTGTTGAACTCAGCAAAGCCTGCGTTTTCAGGTTTGTTGCCGCTCATGTCGGTCCAGCCTTCCGGAAGGATTACGTTTTCAGATGAAAGGATTGTATTTATCCATGCAACCTTTGCAGCCGGTCCCCACGGGCGTCCAAGATAACCCGGAGCCTGCCTTGAGTTTGAATCCTGAGTGATCAGACAGTTGTAGAAAAGATAGCCTTTGCCCTTTGAGTTTTTTACCGCCGTGATGTAGCCTGACTGGTTTGTGTCTGAGTATCCGCTCCAGCAGATTTCGCAGCTGTCAAAAACGGTATTTCCTTCTTCTCCGAAGATAAAGTCTGTATTTCCTTCAATGTAGCAGTTCCTGTAATACTGTTTTGTCAGGTTCTTTCCCGTATAAAGGGTGTCCTGAACTCCGAGGAAGCGGCATTTAAGGAATTCAGCCCTGTCAGCTTCAACGCATATTGCTGCAGAGCGTTCTGTTGCGGCCTTTGACCTTACGTCTGAATTCAGTTTGCGTACAAACGGAAGTGAACCGTCTGCTTCAACTCCGTCTGCAATTTCTTCGTCCGTTACGTACCTGTTGAATGAAGCTTCAAAGGTGATTCCTTCTGCCCTGAAGCCTTCTGCGGATGACTTTACATAAGTTGCAGCGCCCCATTTGACTGCAGGTGCCTTACTGAACTTATCGTATGCGTTGTCTTCATTGTAAAAGCCTGACAGGTCTGCTGAATAGTATCTGTAGCCGATTCCGTAATACCAGGTAAGCTTAACTTCTTTTTCCGGTGTGTCATTCATGAGGGTGATGTAAGGAACATCGATTATAACCTGTTCGCGGTATACTCCCGGTGCAATGTGAATCGTAATTCTGTCTGCTTCTGATTTCGGAGCCATTGCCTTTGCTGCAGCAACTGCTTCGCGTACCGTACGGTAATCGCCTTTCTTTGCTCCGACCGTAATCTTTTTCTTAAGTTTAAGCTGGGCTGTGGAAACTGTTTTTGGAGAAAGCTTAATGTCTTTGCTTACGGCTTTTCCCTTTACAACAATGTGGTTCATTGTCCTGTAAGATGGAGTTTCGGCATCTGCTTCGTAATTTCCGTCCCTGAGTTTTGCTGAATATTTTCCGCCTGAGACAGCTCCTTCGTAAACATAGCCGTCATCAAGATTTTTGAATTTTACGGCTGAAGGAGTTTCCGTTCCTCCGAAGAATGAACCTGAAACCTCGTATACCGGGCGTTTTTCGAGGGTTATGTCTTTTGTAAAGGCCTGTGTTCCTTCAAAATCTGTTTTACCCTTTATCTGATAGTCTTTTGCGCCTTCAAGAACTGCACTGTATGATACGGAAGGTTCAATATCACCCCTGTAAATCCACTGTCCGTTTTCTTTCCTGCATGGAATTGATACCGGAAGATATGCGCTTCCCTGAGGAGGCAGGAGCTTCAGTTCCATGTCTGAAGATTTGTATGAAGCGTCAATGCCGTTTATTTTTCCGCTGATTTCAAAGGTTTTCTGTTCAGCTGCCGTCAGGTTTTTCTTAAGTGCTCCGGAAGCGTTTCCTGCGATGACAAGCTCTTTGGTCTGTGAAGAAATTCCCCAGCCTTTTATTTCTGAAAGGACTGCCGTGTATGATGCTCCCGGCGCAAGTGAAGTTTTGTATGTGCTTCCGCTTATTGAAGCCGGGAAGGACTGTTTTGTTTCCTGATTTACAAAGTTAAGTACTGCCTTTCCCTGCGGCAGTGAAGCAATTGTTCCTGAAACTTCGACTCCCGGAACCCTTTTAATCCTGAAGAATACAGGCTTTCCTGCTGTGGCTTCAGCGTAGACTTTATATGTTCCGCTGGAAACTGCAGTGTATGTATATGCTTTTGCCGTCGTGCTTAAGACGCCGGTTTCGTCCTGGCTTCCTTCTTTCTGGCCTTTATCGTCAACTGAGGCAAAATGAACTTTTTCTTCGCCTGAGTTTGAAAGCCTTGCATAAAAAGTGATCGTGTCGCCTGAGCGTACGTTTTTGAGAAGAAGATAGCGCTTACCCTCTCCGCCCTTGCCGTTGCAGTAATACATTCCGCCCGAGCAGTATTCGTCTTCGAATTTTGTTGAAGCATAGCCTTGTGAACCGTAATTCTTCTTTCCGTCATAGTATGCACGGTCATTTTTCTCTACGTTTACCGTCAGGTCTCCGAAAGTTATGTCTCCCGGACTGAATTTTCCGTCGGCAGCAAGAACTTCCAGTTCATCTATTTTTGCAATTGTAATGTGATTTACGGCACCTTTTTCTTCGATTCCGCCGAAATCCCAGACTTCAGTTTTCCTGTCCTGAGCATGAACAGAAAACAATACACATAATCCGGCAATAAATGCGCCAGCAAGACGTTTCATTTTTAAATCCTCCGCTGTCTATTTTAGCGGGCAGAAGAAATCTCATCAAATGAATATGCATCAGAATAATGATTTTTTATAATACTCTTAAAAAGAATATGGAAAAATCCTTCAGGATAGACGATAATAAGGGTATGAAGAAAATTCTTTTTTTACTGGCACTTTTAATGCCGGCTTTCAGTCTTTTTGCAGAAGAATCCGCTAAGAATAAAGTTGAGTTCGGACTCGGCTCGGGATATGTTTTCTATGGTGACACCGCACGTAAGCGTATTGATAAAATTTCCGGTTCAAGCCAGTTTATTGTGGCCGGTGATGCCGCATATCTTGTCCGCCTCAACGGACCCGTTTATTTCTGTCTCGGCGGTGATTTGACGTTTGACGCACACTGGAAGGGCTCTGATCACGTATATTGCTGGGATTACTGTTTTGATGCAGGCTTCAGGATTTATCCGGGACTTGCCGGACTTGCATGTACCGTGAACTACTGTCTGGGAAGACGTACGGACTTTATTGAACTCCCTGGTGAACCGGGTACAGAGTCAAGTTCATGGGGAAACGGATTTAAATTCGGAATTGCCTATGACTTTTCATACAACTCGGACGGATTTGCTCCTGAGGTCGGAATAAATTTCAGGCGTATGCCGCGCGGCGGAAATGAAAGCGACAATATCCTCGGCGTATTCCTGAGGATAAAAAGCTAGAATTAAAAGTCGATGTAACTGAGGAACCTTTTCTGAAAGCCCGGAATTGCAGCCATGTTAATCTGAATTGATTTTCTGGCAAGTTCTGCGGCCTTGTTCCTGAGGCTCGGAGAGAACAGAAGTGCTGATGCTCCGGCAAGTGCACCGTTTCCGAGAACCACGCATCTGTTTTCAAGCTGTTTCGGTATGAGTCCTATTTCGCATGCATCCTGAAGGTTTAAGTTCGTTCCGAAACCTCCTGCAATGCAGAAAACAGGCAGTCCCGAAGATTTTTCGAGCATGTACTGCAGTCCCGTCTTTACGGCAGATTTTGCAAGCTGAAGGTTTCTGATATCCTGCTGTGAAATATAAACGGCCGGTGTCAGTTCGATGCAGGTCGAACCGTCTCCAAGTTTTGAAGCTCCCCTTATAAATACTCCGTTTTTGTCGATAAATTTGTTTTTGAGGAAGGTTGCTGCGGCACTTACGATTCCCGAACCGCAGATTCCCTGTGCAAATTCGTTTCCGATGACCTGGCACCTTAAGTTCCCGTTCTGGTATGTTACCCTGTCTACTGCACCGTCAATGCTGCTCATTCCACAGCTGATGTTTGCTGCTTCGAAGGCAGGTCCTGCAGCCGCTGAAGTACAGAGAATCTTTCCCGGTTTGTCTTCAGTTGAAGGAATGTAAAGAGCCATTTCAGTATTTGTACCGATGTCTGCAAGAAGCAGGGAAGCTTTTACAGCCGATTCACCGGGTTTGAGGTTTACGGTTTCAGCACCCGGAACCGGGAAGCCTGCAGAGAGCATTGCACAGACAGTGTCAGCTCCGATGAAGGCTCCGATGCACGGCGGGAAATAAACTTTTGTGTCTTCAGGGATGACGCTCGTATTAAAAACCTGAAGAGTATCAGCCGTAGGATTGTCGAGGTTGTCTTTGTTTTCGATTACGTCGCCTGTGCGGACCTTTCCCCATTCTGTAGTCAGGTTAAAGAGAGAACCTGCGGTAAATGGTGCCGCTGCAAGTCCGTTTACCGGAACGCCTGCGACAAAACTTAACATCGTCGTGTTTCCCGTTATGACGATGAGGCTGACAGAAGGCGGAATTCCGCGCGGAAGCTTAGTGTTGCATATTGAAAGTATCTGTGTAAAAAGTTTTTCGAGCTGTACTATGATTGAATAGTGAAGGGCAGAAGAGCCGCTTTCAATGTTCTGGGCAGAACCCCTCAGGGGAGGCCGGATTGCATAGGCTATGCGCTTGATGACATCCTGACCGTAGCGTACCTGTACGTTTTTTGCAGCTACTGTTGTCAGGTGACTCCTGTTTGAAAGCTGCCATGCGCTGACTGCAACGGTCGTAGTTCCGACGTCAACGGCCAGTCCGATTGAAACCGGTGAAATGGAATTATCCTGCTGTTCCGGGATTACCGGTATGATTCCGCTTGTTTCAATCTGCATTTATAACCTCTCTAATTTATTATAAAAGCATAACGGTTTTTTAGCAATTAATCATTTTGTTTTCAAAGGAAACGCTTATGATGTGTAAATTTATTTGTTTGACAATGAGTGTTTTGTTGGTATAATAGTAAAGTGTATATTCAGAAATTGTTTTTAAAATCTGGATGTACAATTGCAAAAAGGAGAAAAAAAGTGAATACAACACAGATAGTTTTATTCATCGTTCTCCCTGTTGCAGGAATTGTTCTTGGATGGATTATTCGCTGGCTTTATGCCAGATTTCAACTCTCAGCCTCGGAGCAAAAAGCAGAACGTTTAAGACAGGATGCAATAAAAGAAGCAGAAGCTCAGAAAAAGGAAATTTTGCTTGAAGCAAAAGATCAACTCTATCGTGAACGAAACCAGCAGGAGCGGGAGAACAGGGACCGTCGTGCGGAAATTCAGAAGTATGAAGCACGTGTAAGCAAGAAAGAAGAACTGGTGGACAAACGTGCCGCTGAGTTCGACGTTAAAGAAAAAGAAATGCAGGACAGAATCCTTGCAATGAAACGTCGTGAAGAATCCCTTGCAGTTCAGGAAGAAAAATACCGTGCTGAACTCGAAAGGATTTCAGGTCTTTCTGCACAGGAAGCCAAAACACTCATCATCAAGGATCTTGAAAACGATGCCCGCCATGATGCACAGGCCCTGCTCAACAAAATTGAACAGGAAGCACAGCTTTCAGCAGAGAAAAAGGCACAGGAAATACTTGTTACGACAATCCAGCGCCTTGCAACGGAAACGACAAGCGATATAACCGTTACAACAGTATCACTTCCAAGTGATGAAATGAAGGGACGTATCATCGGCCGCGAAGGACGCAATATCCGTACCCTTGAGACACTGACAGGTGTAGACATCATCATCGATGATACTCCGGAAGCAGTAGTAATAAGCTGCTTTGATCCGGTACGCAAGGAAATCGCAAAACAGTCACTTGAACGCCTCGTAACTGACGGCCGTATTCATCCGGCACGCATTGAGGAAATCGTTCAGAAAGTTACCCGTGAGATTCAGCAGAAGATTTATGAAGAGGGTGAAAAGGTACTCTTTGACCTCGGAATCCACAATATGAATCAGGATGCAGTCCGTGCCCTCGGAAGACTCTACTACAGGACAAGCTACGGTCAGAATGTTCTTACGCATTCACGTGAAGTTGCTGAAATTGCAACGATGCTTGCTGCTGAAGTCGGAGCAAACAAGGAACTTGCAAAACGAGCAGCTCTCCTTCACGATATCGGTAAGGGTGCAGAAGCTGACAGTGATCAGAACCACGCAGAAGTCGGTGCAGAAATGGCACGCAAAATGGGTGAAGATCAGCGCGTCATTAATGCGATTGCGGCACATCACAATGATGTTGAAGCAACGACACTTGAAGCCGTTATCGTTCAGATTGCAGATGCAATTTCTGCAGCACGTCCTGGTGCACGCCGTGAGACTGTTGATAACTATATCAAGCGTCTTGAAAACCTCGAAGAAATTGCAGAAAAGTTCCAGGGTGTTGAAAAGGCCTTTGCAATTCAGGCCGGACGTGAACTGCGCATTCTCGTCAACAACGAAAAGATTGCAGACGGTGAAGTTAAGGATCTTGCACAGAAGATTGCAAAACAGATCGAAACTGACCTCCGCTATCCTGGAAGAATCAAGCTGACTATGATCCGTGAAACAAGAATCGTAGAATATGCAAGATAAACAATCGTAAGATGATTAAAAAGGTTCTGACATAAGTCAGAACCTTTTTTATGTCCATTATCCGACTGAAAGGAATAAAAAAAATCCCGGACCGTAGGCCCGGGATTTGATCTTAATGTTTTAGAAATCCAACCGTCTTATTACAGTACCGGTTTCATTAGGAGGATTCGCCTTGCGGCGAACCTCTACGAGTTTGCTTAGGCAAACTCGCGCATATTTTTTACAGTACCGGTTTCATAGCTGTCATGTAGGCGCGCAGCTTGCGGCCTACAACTTCGATCGGGTGGTTGCGGATTTCTGCATT
>DGTU01000023.1 GCA_002394465.1 Treponema sp. UBA4328
ACGCCGAAGATTTTTGGCATCGGAGTGTGGAATGCACCGCCGCCCATTGCGACTGCAACATCAAGTCCGCCGGCACCGATTGCGATCATGCCGATTCCGCCGCCTGTTGGGGTGTGGCTGTCAGAACCAAGCAGAGTTTTTCCCGGTTTTCCGAATGATTCAAGGTGAACCTGATGACAGATACCGTTGCCCGGGCGTGAGAAATAAAGACCGTATTTTGCTGCGACAGACTGAAGGTAGCGGTGGTCGTCCATGTTCTTGAAATCAGTCTGCAAGGTGTTGTGGTCGATGTATGAAACTGAAAGCTCTGTCTTGACCCGTGGAATTCCGATTGTTTCAAACTGAAGGTATGCCATTGTACCTGTGGCATCCTGAGTCAAAGTCTGGTCGATGTGAATTGCGATATCCTCTCCGCGCGGGATAGGTTTTCCTTTTTTGAAATCGATGTTAGGGCATGCTTCCGGAACGATGTGTTCCTGCAAGATTTTTTCGGCAAGAGTGAGAGCCATGAAAGTACCTCATTAATTGATAGAATTATGACGTGATTATAGCTTTTTTGGGAAAGTCTTACAATATTTGACTGATTATGAATTGTTGAAGAGATTTTGATTTATGTTATAATGTAATAAGGATATGAAAAAAACTTTCTTATACATTTCAGTCTTGTTTTTCTCTTTTCATTTCATGTTTTTTTCATGTTCGTCGGGGGAAGGGGCTTTTATTGCCGATGAAGAAGGAACACTCCGTTCGCAGACGGATGCACTTGAATCGTCAATTTCCTGGTCAGAAGAAATTGAAACTGACCGTCTTGTAAAAAAAATCGACATTCCGGAAGACGTTGCATCGGGTGTTAAGCTTTCACCGCTTTCAGTCAGTGCAAGGGTTTATGAATCTTCTCCAGATAAAAAATATCCCTTTCTTTCAGGTTTTACATCGCTTGATACGAGAAATATGCCTCAGCAGGTTAAGGAAAATACGGTAAAATTCTGTGAAAGCGTAAAAACATGTACTGAGGCAGATTCCTTTATGGCTTCATCTTCGCTGTATGAACTTGCACTTTTTAATAATGATCTTGATGAGTATTTCCCCTTAAAAAAAGATGACGAAAATCCTGATGCAATAACGGAAAAGTCACGGTTTGATTATTATTACATAGGAATGGAAACGCTGATGAACAGTGAATGCGAGGTTCCTGTCCGTTTCATAAAGGGAAAATCTTTCCTCGACCTGACGGTATATTTTGTGTTTTCTGAAGATTCCTGGAAAATAGACGGTTTTGACTTTGTAAACTGGGAGAATGCAGATGGCAATTGATGTTCTTTCAAGAATAGAAAGGGAACTCGTGCTTCAGTATCTGATTGACGGCAATGTTCCTGTGACTGTTACTCCCGTTGAAGCCCTTATTAAAAATAATGAAAGCAGGGGAATCCCGGTTGAACCTTCGCGTATCTTTCCTGTTGCAATAAAAAGTGAGCAGCTTGAAGTAATGAAACAGGGAATCATCCTTCTTAAAAATCCGTCTGAAAATGTAAATTCCTTTGAAGGAAAGGATGTCCGCGTTCAGTTTTATTTCAATAAAGTCGGCCTCTATTTTATTACACAGATGAAGACTGTCAGTACCGGACTTGCCCTTGTAATTCCGTCTGAAATCTGCCGTGTTGAAGAAGCTGTTATTCCTAAAGAAACAAAGTATTCAGCCGTGCTTTACTTTGAATCGGGAGAAAAAAAGCAGCAGATAAACATTGAATGTGAATTTGACAGAAATTATCCGCTTTTTACCCTGCCGAAATGGAGTGACGTTGCTGAAGAAAACCAGCAGACCGTAAAAAAATACCTTGAAAAGGCAGTTATGACTTCAAAATCGCGCGGAAAATCAGTAGGGAACGGACTTCTTCTGATTCCTGTATGTAATTTCCTTGCAACAAATGTTCCGGTTCAGAGTGCAATTGAAGGCCGGAAACGCGGCCCGAAAATAGTTTATGTTGATCATGAGCGTATTGTCTTCGGCTTTTCACGGGAAGACATTATGATAAATGCTGACACGGAATATGCAATGAAGATTTCGTTTCCTCTTGACCGGGGCGGCCCGATTAAGGAAAGGGATGTTTATGTGCTTTTTACTGCTGACCAGATTTTTTCAGATGATGATGAGGTTAATTTCTGTTCTGTCTGTCATTATACTTCAATCAAGCAGGAAGACGTCCGCTATCTTTACGAACTGACACATACAGATTCCAGAATGGAATAAAAAAAGCTGCCGTTAATTCACGGCAGCCTGAATTCTTTTATTTTTTTGCCTGAGTGTAAACAGGTGACTTAACGTCTTTCTTAGGACCGATTTTATCAAATCCGCAGTATGGAACCAGTGCTTCAGGAATCGTAATTGATCCGTCTTCATTCTGGTAATTTTCCATGATTGCAAGCATTGCGCGGCCTACTGCAATTGCAGTTCCGTTAAGCATGTGGACATATTTGTTCTTTCCGTCGTCATCATGATATTTAACGTTGAGGCGTCTTGCCTGATAATCAGTACAGTTTGAAGTAGATGTAACTTCACCGTAATCTCCGTCCGGTTTTTCTTCTGTTGCACGGCTCGGCATCCATGCTTCAAGGTCCCATTTTCTGTAAGCCGGTGCACCGAGATCGCCCGTACATGTATCAACTACATGGAACGGAAGTCCAAGTCCTGTAAAGATTTCCTCTTCAATAAGGCGGAGCTGTTCGTGGATTTTATCTGAATCTTCCGGGAGACAGTAAACAAACATTTCAACCTTGTCGAACTGATGAACGCGGTAAAGTCCCTTAGAGAACTGACCAGCGGCTCCAGCTTCGCGCCTGAAACAGTGAGAAAGTCCGCAGTAGAAGAGTGGAAGTGCGCTCTTGTCAAGGATTTCTCCTGAATGGAAACCGCCGAGCGTAATTTCAGCAGTTGCAACAAGACAGGTACCTTCTTCTTCGATTGCATATACGTTAGATTCATTTCCGCGTGGATTGAAACCGATGCCCTTGAGGATTTCTTCACGGGCAATATCCGGAGTAATGAAGTGAGTAAAATTATGCTTGCGGAGGATGTTAAGCGCATACATAATCAGTGCCTGTTCAAGGAAAACAGCCTCATTCTTGAGGTAATAGAATTTCGGACCTGAAACTTTCGTTCCGCGTTCAAAATCAATAAGATCAAGTGCTTCGCCGAGTTCAACGTGGCTCTTCGGCTTGAATCCGAATTTGCGCGGTGTACCAACCTTTTTTACTTCAAGGTTTTCTGTATCAAGTTTTCCGATTGGTGTATCCGGATGATGCATGTTCGGAATCTGGCGTCCTGCTTCATCAAGCTTTGTTTCAATTTCTGCAAGTTCTTTTTCAGCCTGAGCAACGTCTTCCTTGATTTTCTTTCCTTCTTCAATGAATTTTGCGCGGGTTTCAGGATCAAGCTTCTGTTTCATGGAAGCTGCATTTTCGTTCCTTTTCTGCTGCAGTGACTGTAATTTTGTAGTAAGGGCAGTTCTTTCGTCAAAAAGTTTTACGACGAGATCTGCATCTGCAACCATGTTGCGGTCAGAAATATTCTTTTTTACTTCCGCAAGGTTTTCTTTGATAAATCTGTAATCCAGCATTTGTTTTACCTCTGTATTTTCAAAGTATCCTGATTATTGACTCAGAAATACCGTTATTTAATTTCGTAAGTAGCAGCCATAGTGATGGAATATTCGATTTTTCCAGACTGAAGCGAAGGTTCAGATGAAACACCTTCAAACATTGCATCAGAGGCCCTTGATGAAACAAGTTTGTTTGAGCGGTAATCAGTGTATGGAACTGAAATTTCTTCAATCGTAATCAGTTCGCCAAGTTTGTTTCCGCTTGTACCTGCGATCAGGTTTGCATTTTCAAAGCATTTTTTTACTGCAAGCGTACGTGCCTGTTTGACTGCCATGTCAGGATCTGAACATGTGTAGCGGAAATTTGTAAGTGATGTTGCACCGGCTTTAAGGGCTGCATCTACAATCTGTCCGGCCTTATCCTTGAGCTGGGTTGAAACTGTAATGGAATTGGTGCAGATATAGTCTCCGTCTACATAATTTGAATTCTTATAGATTCTTTCGCGTTCGAGGCGGAAATTTTTTGTCGCAATATTGTCTTTCGGAACGATTGCAGAAACTGCATCAAATACCCTGTTCATGATTTCGCTGTTCTGTGCAGAAGCCTGAGCCGGTTCCTTTGCCTTTGTCTTTACTGCCAGATCTATGATGACTTTATCAGCATCGACAAAAACCGTTCCCGTTCCTGATACAAAAACGCTTCTGTTTGTTCCTTCTACCTGTTTGATGGAACATGATGCAAATAAAAATGAAAGTGACAGAATAAAAAGTATTTTTTTCATCGTTATTCTCCTTATTTTTACCTGATATCTATATAAAACCGCTTGAGGTAAATTGAGCGGTCATTTGCTTTTTTCCAGAACCTGCTTGAAGGGTAGCGGGATACGACTGTGTTGTATGAATCCAGGGCAGAACGGATGTTTTTTACCGGACTCTCTGCCTCAAGTATCTGTCCCTGAACATAGAGCGCCTCATCAATTTTTACGGAAGCCGAATCTATGTAGGCCTGTATGCAGGTGAGTGCCTTTTCGTATTCTTTGGCTGAATATGCTTTTTTGGCTTCCTCAAGAAGGTTTCCTGAAGGGAGTTCTGACTGCGCGTTCTTTTTTTCTTCCTGAACGGCAGGTGTTTTTTCTGCCGGAGCTGATTTTACTGAAGGTGATTTTTTCTGAGACTCACCGGCGGATGATTTTTCAGTATTCTGAATTACCGTTTTTACGTTTTTGTCTTCAGCCTGAACTTCCGGCTCCCTGCGGGAAGATGAATCAGCTGTTGTTGATGCAGACTTTTTTGCGCCCTGAGATACTGTACTGTTTTTTTCAGAAGTTGAAGTATTTTCTGCAGAAGATTCACCGGCTGAATTCTGAGAAGCAATGGTTACGTACTGCTTCTTTTCAGGTTTCGGTGGAACTGCTTCAGCGTAAGAAGGAGCCTGTGTCCTTGTATTTGCCTTTGCATTTTCGTTTTCAACCGTTACTGAAAGATAGTCGTCAATATACTGATTTGTAAGCGGATCGTTCTTGTAGAAGTGGAGGACGGTCTTTCCGCTGATTTTAGATCGGAGCGAGAATGTCGTATCGCTGCCGGACAGTTTTCTTCCGAAATACGTAAAAAGAGGAGTTTTTTCTGTTTCTCCGATATATGTCCATCCGTTTCCTGGATATGTTATGTCGAGATACTGGTTCTTTTTTACAGTAACGCTTCTGGAAGGATTGATTACTACCGGAGCTTCAAAAAGATCTGTCTCGTTTTTTACAGTTTCTTCTGCCTCAGAAACAGTTTCCGTTACGGTATTTTCCTGCGGCCGGGCGGATACCTCATTCTGTACGCTGTTTTCCTGCTGAATCTGAGAAGCGGCGTTTTGTTCCTGTGAAGGCTTCGGGGCTTCTGTTTCCGGAGTTTTTACGATAGAAGCTGACGTTGATTCCTGTACGACTGCCGGGGCTTCATGTACAGGTTCACTTACAGCAGTTTCAGGTTTTTCGTCGAAAACTGAAGGTTCTTCTGAAACGGTCGTTTCTTCCTCTTTCTGAATTATATGAGGAAGGAGATCTTCTTCATCGAGTTTTTCAAGGATTATTTCTTCTTTTTCTTCAGGAACTAAAACCGGTTCTTCCTGTGTTTCAGTTAATCTGCTTTCTTCTGCCGGAGTTTCAGACAAAGTTTCCGTCGCAGTTTCCGGGATTACAGTATTTGAAGGTTCTTCAGACTGTGGAACCGGAGAAATTTCCTGAGGCGTAACTGTTTCAGGAGAAGCTTTCGGCGTTGAAGCGCATGAAACTGCAAGTGAGACGCATAATAGAACAAGGAGAGAAAACTTAAATCCTTTCATCAGGGTGCAGCTCCAAGAATATCATTTACAAGCGAATCATTTGAGCGCTCGAGGTTTGTCATTGTAGAATCATCAGGCGGAGTAAAATAGTTGAGGATTTCTGATTCACTCCATTTCTGCTCAGGTTTGCGTGAAGGAAAATAGTTTTTTTCAAGGTCCGGACTGTCAGGAATCAGTATTTCAGCATCTGGAACAAGTTTTTCATTTTCATCGATGACAATTTTCTGAGCGCCGCCCTGAAATGCAAGGATAATCAGGGAAATAAAAAACAGTGCGATAAAAAGAACTGCAATCTTAAAACCGAGAGGACTTTTTTCCTTAAAATCTGTAATTTTTTCCCTTAAATCATCCAGATCAAACATCAGTTTTCTCCTGCGGGATTATCCTGCTGAGAGTGCTCAACTTCAGCAGCTTCTGCAGCGGTCTGTTTTGCAGCCTTTGCTTCTTCTTTTGCACGCCTGGCAGCTTCTTTCTGTTCCTGATTGTATTTTTCGATTACAGGATCAGTGATTGTTCCGTCCGGGTTGTGGATTCGTGGAGCCGGTCTTGGAGGAATATATACATTTTCTTCCGGTTCAACTTCTTCTTCAACAAAGTTTGTTTCATCCGGTATGTCTTCGCCGGTTTTAATGTCTTTGTCGAGCCTGAGCTGCATGAGTTTACTTACGCCGGATTCTTCCATCGAAACACCGAGCATTGTTCTTGCACCCATTACGGTCTTTTTGTTGTGCGTAATGACGATATACTGAGAAAGTTTTGCAAATGAACGCAGTGCCTGTACGAAACTTGTAACGTTCTTGTCATCAAGTGCCGCATCGATCTCGTCAAGAAGACAGAAGGGACTCGGCCTTACCTGATAGGTTGCAAAGAGAAGTGCAACTGCAGTCATCGTTTTTTCACCTCCGGAGAGGAGGGCGATGTTTTCGAGTTTTTTTCCTGGCGGCTGTGCAAAAATATCAATACCTGTGGTAAGGACATTCTGCGGGTCTACAAGCCTGAGTTCGCCGCGTCCACCGTTAAAGAGACGGCGGAACATGTTGTGGAAGTTCTTCTTGATCTTATTGTATGTATCGAGAAACATTTCCGTCGATTTGGATTTGATTTCTTCTGATACGCGGATAAGGTTTTCAAGAGATTTGTTTGTATCTTCAAAATTTTCACGTAATTTTTCGTATCTTTCTTTCTGTTCCTCAAATTCTTCAGGAGCCATGAGGTTTACCTGGCCAAGGGACTTGAGTTCTTCGCGGGCCTGTGAAAGCTTGTCGCGCAGGAGCGGGGCAGGAGAAGTAATCTTGTACATCCGCTCTTCAAATTCCATGAGGTCACGTGAATGTGTTTCTATAAAGTTCTGCTTGATGTTCTTGATATCGTTGTCGCTTGTAATGAGATCCATGCGGAGTTTTTCGTACTGATCCTGATACTTGCGCTGTTCTTCCTGCTTTTTCTGGAGTTTATTCTGGTTTCCGCTTACAGATGAGTTTCTCTTTGAAATTTCTTCATTGAGTTCAGCGATTTCGTTGACGCATTTTTCACCCTGAACTTCTATGCTTGCAAGAATTCCCTGTATTTCTACAATCTGTGAATCAAGCTCTTCCTGGCGGCGTTTTTCTCCGTAAAGTTCATCTTCCGTTGAACGCAGGTTTGCCTGTTCGCTTGCAAGGTTGCGCCTTAAAATATCCGTATTCTGCCTGATTGAAAAAATCTGTCCCTGCATTTCTGCTTCGCTGACCCTGAGGTTATTGAGGGTTTCGCGGTATTCGGACTTTTTCTTTTCAAGCTGCGCATTTTCTGCAGTATATGAGTCTATCCTTTCCTCTATTGCCTGAATCTTTGCATTGTTTTTACTGATTTCCTGGTCAATCGAACGCTTTTTGGTGATGATACCTTCCGGTGAAAGGAAATCATCAATGAAGGCAGGCATTGTCTTTGAATATGCGGCAACGGCCTGTTCGATTTCAGAGACAATCGATGAAATTTCATCCAGTGCAGCTATTGCCTCAGACGTAAACTTTGAGTTCTCGGAATCTGTATGTGAACCCATCGTAGAAAAGTCTTTGAAAATGTTCCTGCGGCCTTCAGCAAAAATCTTGAGGCGGTTAATCTGGCTGTCAAGATTCTGTCTTGCGTTTTTGTTTGCCGTGCTCGAAAAACCTGAATCTTTGAGCTTTGCATCAAGTTCAGTAACGATATCTTCAGTTATTGCTTCAAGCTGCTTCTGGAATTCTTCGCAGCCCTGGTTGAGAAGCTGAATTTCCTCTTCGCTTTCTGTGATTCTCTTGAGGTTTTCGTCAATCTGACCTGTGGCAATATTTATGTTTTCGACAAAGCTTTCGATGTTTTTCTTGACGTCTTCAATCTGCTTGTTTTTCTGATGAAGGTCAGCATCCTGTTCATCGATTTCTTCGTTAACTTCATCAATTCTTTCCTGAATTGAACGCTGCTTCATTTCAAGGGCAGAAACCTTTTCGCGCATTGTCCTTGACTGGTCGGCCAGCTGCTTTGCGAGTTCACGTTTACCGGATTTTTCAGTCTGAATTCGTATGAGTTCATTATTAAGTTCACTCATGTGATCCTGGAGATCCTTGATTTTATCGTTGTTCTCCGTCAGCATGCTGATGATTTCATTGATTTCTTTCTGAATGGAATCCCTTTTTGCTTCAGTTTCCTTAAGGCTTGCTTCCTGGCGTGCCTTGTCCTGTGTAAAATTTTTGAGCCTGAGAAGCTGAATATCAAGTTCAAAGTTGAAAATATCTTCCTTGAGGGCACGGAATTTTATTGTTTTTTCACTCTGATTTTTGAGGGTCTCGTAACTGCGCTTGTTTTCCGTAAGTGCTATTTCTATCTGTGCAAGGTTCTGTCTTGTGCGTTCAAGTTCGCGTTCTGCTTCTGCACATTCAGCCTTACTCCTTGAAATTCCTGCTGCTTCCTCAAAAAGATAGCGCCTGTCTTCAGGTTTGCTTGAAAGAATCTGGTCGATTTTGCCCTGTTCCATTACGGAATATGCAGCCTTACCGACACCTGTGTCCATAAAAAGACGGCGGATTTCTGTAGGACCAACCTGTCTGTTATTGATGTAATATTCGCTTTCGCCGGAACGGTAAAGACGGCGTTTGATTGCAATTTCTGCATCATCAACAGGAAGAAGTGAGTTTTCGTTTGAAATTGTGAGGGTTACTTCTGCAATATTGAGCGGTGGACGTGATTCTGTACCGTTAAAGATAACGGATTCCATCGTCGTCGCACGGAGGTTCTTTGCTTTGTTTTCTGCAAGTACCCATTTTACTGCATCAACGACATTACTCTTTCCGCACCCGTTCGGACCGAGAAGGGCTGTAATGCCGTCAGCAAATTCAACGTGGGTCTTGTCGGCAAAAGATTTGAATCCAAAAATATCAAGACTTTTAAGAAACACAAAGAAACCTCATTTTTTAAAATAGTGACTCACAGTATAGCATGAAGCGGAGATTAAATTCAATTATTGCGTAATGCCGTTTAGTTGTCACTGCGTGCTTCAAGCACATTCGGATCGGTCAGTTTTCCCTTGTACAGCATGCGCGGGTAAACTTTAAGTCCGAGTTTTTTCTCAAGAGCAGCATATTTCCGCATTTCGTATGCATCTCCGATTACGATGTTTGTTCCGGTTTTGCCTGCACGTGCCGTTCTTCCGGCCCTGTGAATGAAAAAATCATCATTTGAAGGCATGTCCATCTGGATTACATAGTTTATGTCAGGAATATCAAGTCCGCGGGAAGTAAGGTCACTTGTTACGAGAACCTTAATTTTTCCGCTGCGGAATTTATCAATCGTTGACTTGCGTTCTGTTTTTTCGGTACGCGAGTGAAGGCCTGCACATTCAGTGTTCTTGAATTTCAGTTTTGCCGTAATGCTTGCAACCTGATCGATTTTTCCGGTAAAGACAAGGAATTTGTCTCCCTTAAGCGCCGTCAGAAGTTTCCTTAGGGTTTCAATCTTATCCCTCTGCTCTGCAAAAATTGCAAGATGCGTTATGCGTTTTCTCAAAATGTCTTCCGGCGGAAGGTAAAGGGTTTTGATTTCTTCTGAAACTGAACCGTCTGATTTTATCCGGGTTTTTTCGAGGAGTTTTTTTGTTGAGGCAGAAATCGTTGCACTGTTTGCAATGAGCTGAACGTCTTTTTTGAGTGCATTTACGAGTTCGAGCGTTTCATCACGGATTTCAGGGGAAAGAAGGCGGTCTACTTCATCAAGAACGATTGTAAAAACACCTTCTGTCTTGAGTTTTTTAAGATGAAAAAGTTCAAGCAGCCTTGCACTGGTTCCGATTACTATTGCCGGTTTTTCCTTGAGAAGTTCAATCTGTCTTTTTACGTGGGCGCCGCCTGCGAGAAGCGCAGCCTTGAGGTCAGTTATTGACTGAACCTGGGATTTTATCTGGGATGCAAGCTCTACTGTCGGTGCATTTACAATGAGTCGTATTTCTTTTTTTTCGTTTTCCGTTGAAATTATTTTCTGAACGAGCGGAAGAAGATATGCAAAGGTTTTTCCGGTTCCTGTTTCGCTCTGGAATATTAATGAGTTTCCGGCCATTATTTCGGGAATTGCCTGCGCCTGGACTGCAGTTGGTGTCGTTATTGAAAGTGCTGAAAGTTTTTCAGTCAGCGTGCTGCAGATGTTCAGGGATTCAAAGGTGATGTTTTCATTCATGGGAAAACTATAGCACAGACTCATTTGTTTTGCTATAATTTTTGCGTTATGAAAGTCGGTATTGACACCTTCGGGTGTGCTCACGGAAAATCCGGACTCGGATCCTATCTTGTTTCTCTGACAGACTGCCTTAAAAATGATGAAAATGTCACTTTCGAACTTTTCGGTCCAGAAATTGACCGCTATACCTATTCAAGCAAAAACGGATTTGATTACAAGGCAGTTTCAATTCCTGACAAAATTACTTCTGAACGTCAGTGGCATGTTCTGTTTGCGAATAAATTTGCAAGAAAAAATAAATTTGATGCCGTTCTTTATCCGGCCGCTGCACATATGCTTCCGCTTCATTTCAGGGTTCCGGGCGTTGCCGTTGTAAATGACATCGTTTCGAACCTCATAATGGAAAAAAACTATAATTCGTACTTTATCAAGCACAGCCTGAAAAGGGCAGACAAGGTAATCGTTGCGAGTCAGATTATTCGAAAGGATATCGAACGGCTCGGAATTAAAAGCAACAATATTATAGTCATTCATAACGGAATCAATCACAGTGAGTTTTATCCGCGTGAACAGTTCCTTGAAGATTTTATCGATATCAAGCCTTTTGCAATTCAGAAGCCGTATTTTATTTATGCTTCCCGAATGGCTTCTCCTTCAAAAAAACATGTAGAACTTGTCAGGGCATTTACTCTGTTCAAGGAAAGGACACATTTTCCTCACCGCCTCGTACTTGCAGGCAGTGAAGGTGAGTGTTCGGAAGCCGTTTATAAGGCTGTCTATGAATCCTCTGCTGCAACAGATATTTTTATCACGGGCTTCTTTCCGCATGAAAGTTTTCCGCTTTTATATTCTAACAGTGAAGGCTGCCTTTTCCCTTCTGTAAGTGAAGGTGTCGGGCTTCCTGTTCTTGAAGCAATGGCAACCGGTGTCCCCGTAGCCTGTTCAAAAAGCGGTGCCCTCACGGAAATTGCCGGAAACAATGCCCTGTATTTTGACAGTGATAACATAGAAGAAATGGCAGATGCGATGGAAAAGCTTGCCTCTGATTCAGCCCTTCGCAAAAAACTCATTGAAGGCGGGGTTGAATGGTCAAGGCGCTTCAGCTGGGAAAAAACTGCCGAAAAAACCATTGAAGTCCTGTGTTCTGTCTGTAATGCAAAATAAAAGCCCCGTCCGGATGATTCCAGACAGGGCCTGCAATTCTAAAGTTTAACAGGATTTACTCATCAACTGAAATACCGTGCTGCTTTTTCTGATATTTCTTAAGCATTGCAACACCGTTCTTCTTTCCGTTGTAAACGTATCCGCCGTCCCAGTATTCGAGGGCAGCAAAAAGTGCGTTTCCACCGTCCTGGTCGTCAGATTCCTTTGTCCTGAATGATACATAGTTTGCAAGTTCTTCAAAATTTGAATTATGGAGACATTCAATACGTTTTCTGTTGAATTCGTTCCATTTTTCAAGATCCTTGAAGCCTTCGCCTTCATCCTGAACGATAATATGAGCATGAGCCGGACTGAATGAGTACCAGACTTTTACTTTTTTGTTGATGTCACAGTGATTACCGTGTTTTACGGCATTCTTGATAACTTCACTGATCTGCTGTTCAAGAAGGTTGATTTCCTTAATCTCGAGTGGAGCTGACTGAACGATAAGAAGGGTAAAATATCTTATCTGTCTGAAGTCTGAAGGAAATTCCTTGTACAGCATGTTTGTTGTATCAAAAAGAGGATCGTTGTCGTCAGATCTGAGTTCTTTGAATTCGTCCATTACTGATACCTCCTTTATTATTCGTTAACCATAAGGAGCGCTTCTTCAACGCTGTTGGCAATAGGGAAGTATCCCATAAGTTTTGTAAGTTCAATAACTTTCTTTACAGAACCGTGAATATTTGAGATGGCGAGCTTAAGGTTCATCTTTTTGATTGTAGAACAGATGTAGATAAGTGCACCGATTCCAGACGAGTCAATGTAGTCAACCTGCTCAAGATTGATGATAAAACTTTTAACGCTCTTTTCAAGCATTTTCATCACAAGTTCCTTGAGTTTATAGGAGTTGTAAAGATCCATTTCTCCATTGACATCGATGATATAAACTTCACCGTTTTTTCGAATTTTCAGTTCCATCAGAAACTCCTTTATTCCTACTGAATTTTAATCAAGAGTATTGTCTGATCGTCATGCAACGCTTCCGATCCGATAAATTTCTTGAAATCTTCTTTTACTTTATTTGCGATATCTTTTCCTGCAAGCCTGGCGTTTGCAAGAATAACTTTGGAAAGGCTGGCATACGAATACTGTTTTCCTTCGGAATTCAGTGCTTCAACCAGACCGTCCGTATATGTAATTATAATATCACCGCTTTTAACTGTAAACAAAATATCCTTGTATTCTGTTGTTTTTTCTACGCCGACAGGCTCTTTTGATGCAGAAATCTTTTCGATTGCATTTTTATCTGCACGGTAAACAAGTACAGGTATCGTACCGCCGGTTGCAATCTGAACGGATTTTTTTGTCGGGTCATAATTTATAAGTGCTGCCGATGCAAAATGGTCAATCGTATTTTCACCGCAGATTCCCTTGTTTACCCACGAAAGGATCGTTCCTGCACTCTGAGGAGTGTTGATTACGAGGCGCATCATTGAACGAAGCATTGTTCCTACAGTAAGGGAGGTCATTCCCTTGCCTGCAACATCCATAATCAGGAATGAAACCCTGTTTGAACGTGCCGGAACAACGTCATAGAAGTCAGAACATACGCCTGCAGTCTGGGTCATAAAGGTTCCGAATGATACACCCGGAATGACAGGAACTTTTTTTGGAATAAGCTGCATCTGAAGCTTGGTTGCAGTATCGCTTTCCTTTGTGAGTTCCTGATTGTCTTTATAGTCTTTGAAACTGAATGCTGTCTTGAGGGCTGATTCAGCAAATCCGGCAAGTGTCTGGGTCCAGTTGAATTCATCGTTTGTAAACGGATCCTTGTCAGGATTCCTTGAAAGTGCAAGGACACCGATTACAATATCTTTACCGTGCAGCCTGAGAGGAATGTAAATGCTGCTTCCGAGCTTAAGGAAGTCTTCAGGCTTGTTCTGGAATACGCGACTGTCATCTTCCGGATTCGTGATGAGTGCAGGCTTTGCAGAAATTGCCGTTTCTCCAAAAATATTGTCACGGAGCGGGAACTGTGCAAATTTAAAGCTTGTAGAAACACGAAGCGGCTTGTGCGGAAGGTCAGCCGGAAGTTCATATGGAGGAGGGAAGTCTCCCATAAATGATTTGACTGCAATTACATCGTCAAAATCATCGATAAGGAGAAGGGCACCGCCGTCTGCCTTTGTGACTTCCATGCAGGTTCTGTTTATTGTATCAAGAAGGTTCTGCTGTCCGTCCTTTGCGCCGAAAGAATCTGCAGCAAGAGTGACGAATGCACGGCCTTTTTCGATAAGGTCAATTTTTTCCGGTTCAATTTCTTCAATGATAGCGTCAGGTTTCTGAAAAACCGGAATTTCAGCCCTGATGTTTGTTTCTTCGCGCGGTTTCCCGAACGCAAGCATTGATATGTACGGAATGAAAAGAATTTCAGCAATCAGCTGAATCGTGCTGAATGCGAATATGTTTCCCGGATTAATCAGTTCGTAGAGATTAGAAACAATGAAAGTAAGGATTACAAGATATGTTATGAAACTTATCTTTGCTGTTTTTCGTATCTTGATTATCGTGATAAAGACACAGAGTATTAATGCGACGACTGAAGTTGCAATTAAAGGTATGTAAGCGATTGCATCGATATTATTCGGCAAGATTCTGCTCCTGTAATTTAACCTGTAATTTTAATTCTAACATTGAAACTTTTTACCGTCAAGTTTTTAGTTTTTTTCTGAAATAGTGTGAGGTAAGTTTGTTCAGTATTTTCCGGAAAAAACTCTTGTGGTATTTTCTCAGCATCCTCATTGCGGCTTCTTCAAGCGTATAGGATTCTCCGAATTTTCCCTTGAGCTCGTCCCAGTATTTGATGAGCCATACGTAGAGGTCACTCTTTGTCCTTTTTCTGAAGTGACGCATAATCCTGTTTCTGTCGATTACCCTGATTACCGGAAGATAAACCGTTTCAAACCAGGACATTATTGCCCTGTCCATGCCGATTTCTTCACTCTGGCTCATGTTGATGTAGTATTTATGCGTAAGGATATGGTTGTAAATGACGTCGTACTGTCCCGGTACCGAAAAATCAAGCAGCCAGTAGTCCGTAACGTCTCCGAAACCTGTTTCGCCGTAGAAAAGACGCTTTTCGTATTCTATGACCTGTCTGGTCATCTTTTTAAGCGAGTCGCCCGGATGAAGCTTGATTTCGGACTGAAGGCTTACTACTTCTGCGTCGATAAATTCAACGCCTCTTGCCTTTGCAACTGAAACCCTGTGATTTCCGTCCCTTACAAAGTAAACGCCTCCAAGTTCATACAGGGAAATTGACGGCAAAGAAATGTCCTTTATGAGTGCCATGTCGATGTGTTCCCAGCGTGTCTTGAGGTGCATGCTTTTGGGAAAGAACCTGTTGTCAAAATCCCTGTACCGGCCTTCGCTTCCGACTATCAGGTTGACGGGAACAATCTGCAGGCCCTTGTAGGTTTCGTTTTTCGGCTTGAGGAGGTTTTTTATGTCCTGAAACGATATAAGTGTTGCTTCTTCCGGATTGAGGAAATGCTGCAGTTCGTTGAAAAGAGCCTTGTTTCGTGCCTTTGAGAAGTCTACGTCTGTTTCTGATGAGAGAAGGGCGTCGTTCATCTGTTTTCTTCTGATTCCTTTATTTCAATTATTGTATAGCTGTATGCATTTACGACAGTCGTGTCTCCGGTGACGGTAACACGCGGTTCGTCCATGTTGTATAGGTGAATGTGTCCGTGAACAAGAAACTGGGGATGGAATTTCCTGATGAACCAGTTAAAGCATTCAAATCCCTGATGGCAGGGGTCTTCCTTGTCGTGAATATGGCGCGGACTTGCATGTGTCAGAAAGATGTCGCAGTAAGTTCCCCAGCGGAGCCTGTTATAAAGGAGTTTCGGCCAGAGCTTAAAAAGCTTCCATTTCATCTGACGCTGCGTATACTGGCAGAGACCGTTGTTGTACCTGTTTGAGCCTGAAGCTCCCGCAATCAGAAGCGGACGTTTTTTGTGAGTCCTGAGGTCCGTAAGCATGAGGCTTTTGTCTGCGATGCACCTGAAACCTGCATATTCTGCTCCGAAACTGTTTGTCATGTCATAGATTTCCCAGGTTTTTTTGTGGGTAGGGTGAGGACCTTTATGAGTGTTTTTCTGTTTGTGATAATAATGAAAGCCGTTGAGATTGTGGTTTCCGAATACAAAGTATGCCGGTTTGTTGAGTGATGAAACTATAAAGTCTATGTAATCTGATGAAAGGTCGCCGGCGCAGAGAATTGCATCTACGGAACCGAAACGTTCTTTAATGTTGCTGCTGTAAACCAGCGGATCTATCTGGTCTGAGACGCAAAGAAATTTCATGGCCTGCCTGTCTGTCAGACACCGACTTTTGCAAGAATGGCTTCAAGTTTGTTTTTACCGACAAGTTCAATCGGCCTGTTTTCGGCAAAACTTGATGCGGTACTTGTAAATCCGGAACTTGCAAGGGCGTAGGCCTTTGTACAGTTTTTCTGCTTTGCAAGGTCGAGGACCCGCCTGATTTCTGAATCTTCGATAGGTTCCGTTTCGCGGTAGAAGTTAAGCAGGAAAGTCTGCTTGCGGAGGTTCATCCAGTCATCGCTTTTTGCTTCAGTTGCAAGAATCTGGATTCCCCATTTTTTTGTTTCAAGACTCTGTGTCGTCATGCCGAGGCCCTTGAGTGCAGTTTTCTTGCATATTTCTGCAAATTCCTCCTGAGAGCAGGTAAGGAATTCCTTGAGGGCATCGTTCGACTGGAGATCCTTGTATTCTGAAAGTTTTGCTCCGACATCACGGAAGGAACGGTTGTTCTGGTAAATAATCTGCCACTGTTCGATTGCCTTGTCGATTTTATGATTTTTTTCGTAGCAGGCAGCAAGGAAATAGCGTGCATACAGGGTTTCTGAACTTTTTTCGTCCTTTGAAGCTTTGATTGCCCTGTCGAATTCGTTCATGGCATTGTCTACGGCGTTTGCCATCATGTAGCAGGAACCGCGTTCAAGAAGACATTTCTGCTTGTATTCCGGATCACGCATTCCTTTCTCAAATGCCTTGACGGCTCCTGAATAGTCTTTTGTTTCCTTGAGGATTTTTCCAAGATAATAATATGAAGAGAAGGTATCCGGGCTCATCTGGATTGCAAGGTCAATTTCCCTTTTTGCTTCACCGAGCTGCTTTGCACGCAGGAGCAGGAGTCCCATTGCGGCATGTGCCTTTACGTGCCTGCGGTTGAATTTGATTGCTTTCTGGTAAAGGCCGAGGGCAACTTCCCCGTGATTTTTCTGTTCGTATATTTTTGCAGCATTGTAATAGTTGTCTGCATTTGAAGGTTCAAGTTTTGTCAGAAGGAGATATTCCTTGAGGGCATCGTCGGTCTGATTGAATTTTGAATAGAGTGCAGAAAGCTGTTTGCGGAATTCAGTTTCAGGAATTGCCTTGCCGAAGATTGCCTTCTGGTTTACAAGCTTGTATTCCATCAGGGCAAGTTCTGATTTGTTGTCTGCAAGGTAGGCCTTTCCAAGGTAGTAGTGTGCTTCGTAATCGTTGGGATCCTTTGCTATGATTGCCTTTGCAACTTTTTCAGCTGCGGCGTATTTCTGCTGCTTGATGAGTTTAGCTATGGCGTCTTTCTTTTTAGGCTGCATCAGGGATTTTGCAATGAGAATTATCAGGAAAACGATAATTACCGCGATAAAACCAATGACTACAAAAGAAATGTTATTCATGACGTCCCCGGAAAACTATTTAATCTTATTGTAAGAATAGGGTTTTTATGACAATATGTCAAATTATGAAGAAACTGTTTTTTGTTCCTTTTTTGATTTTAATTCAGTTTTTCTGTTTTTCAGATACTTCCTCAAAAAAAAATCGTCCTGAGAAAAAAGATGAGCCTCAGATTGTATATAACGAAACTTTTGAGCAGGCAAAGGAACTGTTCGGCCTGAACAAGCCGGAAGAAGCCGTTGCGCTGTTTGAAAAAATAATTGATGAAAAAAACATTGATCCTGCAGTTTATATTTATCTTGGCGTTGCCTATTATCAGACCGGAGATTATCCGAAATCCTATTCGGTATGTACGAAGGGACTTGCGCTCCCCGGAACTGACCACAAAATTCTTGCCTTTAATGCAGGAAACTCTGCCTATGCACTGGGGAATTATGCCCGGGCTGATGCCTGCTATGCAATTTCCCTCAAGGAAGATGAAAATTTTGCTTCTGCATGCCTGAACAGGGCAAATGCACAGCTCAAGCAGGATCACCTGCAGGATGCGCGGACTAACTATGAAAAATTTCTTTCGCTTGATGCAGAAAATGAACAGGCTGAAAAAATCCGTTACCTTATAACGCTCCTTGATGCAGAAATTGAAAGGCGTGCAAATGAAAAGCCTGAAATGATAGATCCGGATGAATTTGTAGAAAATTCAAAAATGGAAGTTCCTGCAGAACCTGAAAAAGTCATATATGAAAATCCCGGAGTTTTTGAGGAAGATGTTCCTGTCACAGATGAACTTGTTACTGAAGATGCCCGTGCTCCGGAGCTTCCTCCTGAAGAACTTGAACTTGAAGCAGATGCTGCCCAGGGAGAATATGTAAAGAGCGAAACCCTTCCTCCTGAAAAGGATGAGGTAAGTCCTGAGAAAAAACAGGAAGAAATCGTCTCCGGTGAAAAGCTTCTTCCGCGCATGAATCAGACAGAAACTGAACTTCCGGGTGAGCCTGAGGTTAAGGAAACCGTAAGTGAAGGCACGATTCCTGATTTTATTGAGCCTTCTGATGAAAAGCCGCTTGAAGCAGTAGACGAAGAAGACAAAAAAGCTCCGCTTTAATTATCTTGTACGCCTTACCATTTCAAACAGTTTTGCCTTTGATATGGTGGTCCATACCGGCCTTCCGTGCGGGCAGTGCGGATCCGGAAGCTTTAAGGCTTTCTGTGCAATTTTTTCTGCTTCATCCCGGTCAAGCTCGTATCCGTCTTTTACGGCGGCCTTGCATGCGGTCATTGCAGCTATTTTATACAGAATATCCTGACTTTCAGTCCTTTTGTCAAAAAGACAGTCTTCCAGTTCCTGCTGCGTTCCGGTCCATCTTAATGGGACTGTAGTTACGTTCCAGATTCCTTTTCCTGCCTTTTCAAACGTAAATCCTGCATGTAAAAGTGAACTGCAGGCTGAAGATATGTAAGCATCATCTTCATCACTGTCTGTATGGATTTCATACGGAATGAGAAGGTTCTGTTTTTCTCCGCCGTCTTTAATCAGACCGTCAAAAATAATCCTTTCGTGGGCTGCATGCTGGTCAATGAAATACAGCGTATCGCTCACCTGAATGAGGATAAATGTGCCGAGTGCAGTTCCGATGAAAGTAAAACTGCTTTCCGTTTCTTCTGCGGGAAAATCTTCCTGAGATGGATAAACCGCTTCTGAATAAAGTGCCTGGGAAGCAAGGTCTGACGGAATGCTGTCCATGACTGGAAATGATGAAAAACTGCTTTTAAATGAAGAAGTATCATAGTTTTTCATCCTCTGTACCGGAGAAACTGCAGATGTGTTAAACGAAGGTACAGACGGTGTGCTGAAATCAAATTCCCTTTCCGGACGGTAAGATTCGTTTCCTGATGAAATACTCTGTGAATATGACCTTATTCCGGAAGCCCTGAAGTAAGAATGGGTCATGGAACTTACGCCGTGATGAAGTGCAGAAGAATCCTTGAACCTTACTTCTTTTTTTGCAGGGTGGATGTTAAAGTCTACCAGCGCCGGATTCATCTGTACAAAAAGCGCGGCAACCGGATGAGTTCCGTTCGGGAAAAATCCCTGACAGCCGTATTCGACTGCCTGTACAAGTGAATATTCAGTGACACGCCTGCCGTTTACATAGATGAATATCTGCTTGCGGTCATTTCTGTATACGGACGGTTCGCCGATTACCAGTTTGAATGACCAGTCTTTTGCTGACGACGGGTCTTCTCCTGAGATTATGCTGAAAAGTTCCGGCGGCTGTTTGAGTTCAAGTGCGCTGATGAACCTTTCCTTAAGGCTTTCTGTTTTCGGCAGGTCAAGGCGCAGCGAACCGTCTGTCGTCAGCCTGAAGGCGATGTCGGGGCGGGGAAGCGCCTTTTCCGTAAATACTTCACGGCACATGAGGGTTTCTGAAGACGGACGCTTGAGAAAGAGCCTTCTTGCAGGAAAGTTTTCGAATAAGCCTTCGCTCGTGACGATTGTTCCCTTTCCGTTCTGTACGGGAGCGATGCTGTCAATTATATGATCTTCAGTTATTGAGCACCTTAGCCTGCTGGTTCCGCTTGAAATAGTCAGCCGGGAAACTGCAGCTATTGAAGACAGGGCTTCTCCCCTGAATCCGAGGGTAGTGAGCTTAAGCAGGTCATCTGCTTCTGAAATTTTACTTGTTGCGTGCGGATGTGCACATTCCCTTAAGTCTTCGGGAGTCATTCCGCTTCCGTCGTCACAGATCCTTATGCAGCCGATACCGCCGTCATTGATTTCTACGCTTATTGTTCCGGCGCCGCTGTCAACGGAATTGTCCATGAGTTCGCGTACGATGGCGCAGGGTCTGTCGATGACTTCTCCGGCAGCGATTTTTCTTGCTACATCGGCTGAAAGACGCCTTACGCGCCTGCGTTCATCAGTCATTCTGTCTCAGGCCTTCTGAAGGTGCGCCGGCTGAACCTGTAACTGCATCTGCCTTTGAAAAAAGATCCAGTTCCGGGGCGGTTTCCTGGATTCCTTTTGCCGGGTCCGCCTTTACCGGCTGATTGATGAGAATCTGAATCTTTCCTTCCATTTTGTCTATTTCTTTTTCAAGAGTTTTGGCCAGTGAAATGCCTTCTTCAAAGTCTTTAAGGGCATCTTCGAGAGAGATGTCAGAGCACCTTATGTCGCTGGAAAGCGCTTCAAGCCTGTTAAGTTTTTCTTCAAATCCGTTCATTTTTTACTCCAGTGTCTTTAATTTACTACCGCGCTGAATGATCCTTCTGCCGGGAATATGTCTATTTTGTCGCCTGATTTTACGTCAGACTGTTTTGTAATTATCTGTTTTGTTCCGCTGAACCTTACCATTGAATATCCCCTGGAAAGAATTTTCTGCGGATTTGCCTCTTCAAGAATTCGGGTATGCTTTTCAAGCTGGGCTTTCATGTCCCTGATTTTCTGCTGCATGATAAGGATTAAATTTTCCTTTGCAACATCGACCCTTGTCTGCATCGTTGCATGAATGCTCTTGACGCGGGCTTCCATGTTTGCCGTATCAAACTGTCTGAGCAGGAGGCGGTATTTCTGGATTTTTTCGGTTATGGCATTCATAAAGTCGCCCTTGTAACCGTTGATTTCGTTCAGGAGATCGATTTTCGGCGGAACTGCAAGCTCTGCTGCGGCTGAAGGTGTCGGTGCCCTGAAATCTGCTGCAAAATCACTGAGGGCCCAGTCAATTTCATGGCCGACTGCACTTATTACCGGAATATGGCTTTCTGCAATGGCGCGGCATACAATTTCTTCGCTGAACGGCAGAAGGTCTTCAAGGGAACCCCCTCCGCGGCCTACAATCAGTACGTCGCACAGGTTAAAGTCGTTTGCGGCCTTTATCTGTGAGGCAATTGAATATTCGCTTCCTGCACCCTGCACAAGCGAAGGAAAAATTATTACGTTTACGTTAGGATTCCTGCGTTTGGTTATCTGGAGGATATCGCGCAGGGCTGCTCCGGTCGGACTTGTAACGACTCCGACTGTCTTTGAAAGAAAAGGAATTTTCTTTTTTCTGGATTCGTCGAAAATGCCTTCTGCAGCGAGTTTTTTCTTGCGTTCTTCAATAAGTGCAAGTATTCTGCCTTCTCCGGCCGGTTCCATTCTGCTGATGTTTATCTGATATTTTCCCTGAGGCGGATAGACTGATACCGAGCCGAAAACCTTTACCTTGTCACCTTCTTTTGGCCTGAACGTAAGGGTTGCTGCCCTTGACCTGAACATTACGGCACTTATCTGTGCATTGCTGTCCTTAAGGGTAAAATAAATGTGTCCGGATGAATTCGGCCTGAAGTTTGAAATTTCACCTTCAAGGTTAATGTCTGACAGTCCGTTTTCGAGAAGTTCCTTTATGATGCTGGTAAGGTTTGTAACTGTGAAAACAGTATCAGAAGAAAATAAATTGCCACCCATAAGTTTAATTTTATATGTTCATTTTATCTTGTTCAATTATGATAAGACGATTATTATACGTATTTGGTGGGAAAAATGAAATTTATTACGGTCCTTTTTGCAGGCTTTGATTCTCAGAACTGCTTTGAAAAATCCTTCGGTAACAGATCTGCCTTTGACCTTTCTCTGTCATGGGCTCAAAAAATCAGCGGAACGTCAGCTGTTTATGTACTTGCAGATTCGCGCAGGGCTGACCCTGTAAACGCTTCCGTAAAAGGCTCTGGAGTAAAGGTCGTTTCACGGGACGGATGGACTGTAACCGGTCTTCTTGAATCCCTGCATGAACTTATGTCTTCATCAGATTCTGAAAATGCAGTTTTTGCCTGGGCCGACTGTCCTTTTCTTAATGCGGAACTCACCGGAAAACTTATTGAACTTCATCAGGAATGCAGGGCTGAATACACTTTTGCAGAGGGCTATCCTCACGGACTTGCACCTGAAATCATTCACCGGGACAGCTGTGCAATGCTTGCTGAACTTTCCAGGGGTATTAAAAAAGATGCCGGAGACAGGGCTCCGTGTCCGTCTTCAATTTTTTCTGTAATGAGTGCAGACATTAATTCCTTTGAGATTGAAACGCTCGTATGTCCGTCGGATTTCAGGCTGTACAGGTTTGATTTCAGCGTTTCTTCTGTAATAAACAGGGCTGCATGTGAAAATCTTTATGCTGCCGCTTCAGGTGAAACTGATCCAGTCAGACTGTGTGAACTGGCTTCAAAAAACTGCAGTGTCCTTAAAACGGTACCGGCTTTCTTTAACGTACAGATTGCACCTTCATATAATCATGACATTTTCTATATTCCGTATAAAAAACTGTGCAGCAGGGACGGAAAATTCTTTGAGTGCATGAGCCTTGAAAAATACCGCATTCTTCTCGAAAAAATTGTTTCAGTAAATCCCCGCGCGGTCATAAGCCTTTCATGCTGGGGAGAACCGCTCCTTAATGAAGAATTTACAGAAATCGTTCTTGAAACCCTTAAACATGAAGGATTATCCCTCTTTATTGAAACAGACGGACTTCTCGTTACGGATGACATTGCCGGAAAAATAAGCGGTGCCGCAGACGGAAGGGTTGACTGGTGCATTTTTATTGATGCCTGTGACAGGGATATGTACGTTAAGATTCATGACTGCCCGGCAGAAAATTTTGACAGGGCGGTTAATTCCGTTTCAGTTCTTGAGCAGTATTTTCCTCATCATGTATATCCGCAGATGACCAGGATGAAAATCAATGAATGCCAGCTTGAAGGCTTTTATAAATTCTGGAAGAACAGGGAAAGTCCTTCAAAAGGTGAAGTAATAATTCAGAAATACGATTCTTTTTCCGGTTTCTTAAGTGACGAAAAAAGTGCGGATTTATCGCCTCTTGAGCGCAATCCGTGCTGGCACTTAAGGCGGGACATGAACATTCTTGCAGACGGATCTGTTCCTTTGTGCAGGCATGCATGCTTTAAGGACTGCAGGGGAAATGTTTTTGAACAGGATATCGCAGATGTTTTCCATAAGTTTGATGAAAAACTCTGTGAGCATATAAAATGCAGTTACGAAGGTATTTGCGGGGAGTGTGATGAATACTATACCTTCAATTTTTAATCAGAGGCAGGTAAACGTAACGGTTCTCGGCGGAAAGGAAAAAATCCCTGAAGTAAAAATCAGGATGGGGGTCATCCTTCTCAACAGAAGCGGAAGCCATTACCGGATGCAGGTCATAGAGAATCTTGTCAGAATAGGCTTTGAATCAATCGTTTCCATAGAAAAAAATCCTGATAATTATAACATCGCTGAATTTTCACACAGTTTTCCCTTCGTAAAATTTATCGTTCCGCTTGAAGAGGTTACTGACGGCGAATGCATCAATATCGGTATGAGTGAAACTGAAAGTGATTTTGTACTTGTCCTCCGGGATTCCCTTAACCTTTCTTCTGAAATAATCAATCCGCGTGTTGCAGACATGATTATTGAGGATAACGCTTTCTGTACGGTGCCGAGGCTCTTAAAACAGGGGAATGTTTCATTTCCGATCGTTTTTTCTCCGTATGTGCGCAAATCCAGGTTTGAGGTTAATTCTTCTTCAACCGTTACGGAAGGAATCCCGACGCTTTTCCCCTTTGACAATATAGCTGTTTACAACAGAAAAAAATTCATTCAGCTCGGCGGATATGATTACACGATAAAAAACAGATACTATCAGAACCTTGATTTTTCAATGAGGGCCTGGCTCTGGGGGGAAAAGATCACTGTTTCTACGGTCTTTAACCTCTATTACCTGAATGACCCTCCCGTTGAAGACGCAAGTCCGAGCCTTGATTCTTCGCGTTTTTACCTTAAGAACCTTCTTCCGCATTTTATAAATGATCACGGTGCAATAAAGCGTTCAGGATTTTTTGTATTCCTGCCGCGTTCATCATGCGGTTTTTTTGAAGCCTTGAGACAGTTTTCTGAAGCCCGTCAGTGGGTATGGAAAAACCGTTACCGCTTTAAGATTGATGCAGCCTTTCTGCTTGAAAACTGGGGGATAATAAAATGACTTTAGTCGGCGTACAGTGCAGGATTTCATCTACAAGGCTTCCGGGTAAAGCCGTTCTGGACCTGGGCGGAAAGACGGTACTTGACTGGTGCCTTGCTTCAATGCGTAAGGTTCAGGCAGATGAGTATTATGTTGCAACTGATGCAGAATCTGAGCCGTCACTGAAGGAAATAGCTGAACGCAACGGATTTAAGGTGTTCGTCGGCTCTCTTAACGATGTTCTTGACAGGTACTGTTCACTCATTTCTCATGTAAAGGCTGATATCGTCGTAAGGGCAACTGCAGATAATCCCTTTCTTTTTTATGAAGCGGCACAGGCCCTGCTTGAACTTTATGTTCAGAAAAAGGAAACGGAAAATATTGATTACATTACCTGGAAAGGTCTTCCTCACGGAAGCGGAATAGAAATATTCAGTGCAAAATCACTTCTCAAGGCGCGAACCCTTACGGATATGCCTTATGATCATGAACATGTAGGACCGTCCCTTTACAATCATCCTGAAAATTTCAAAAGCCTTTTTGTTCCTGCTCCACAGCAGTGGAATTACCCTGAACTGCGTACGACCATCGATACGGACTTTGATTACAGAAGGACCCGGAAAATCGTTAATTTTATTTCTCACGGAACAAGGGTAACTGAGCCTTATACATGTGAACAGATTGTAAACGCATTTAAGAATGACTTCATATCAAAGCCTGTTCTTTTTATTCCTTCTGTTGTACGGGGCCACGGAACCGGACACCTCAGGCGCTGTATTTCTGCAGCACTTCAGACCGGAGGAGATATTTACATAGACAGAAATGCAACTCTTGATTCGGGTAACGTGCTTGATTCTGCCTTTGCATCGGGACTTAATAAATGGCAGGTAACGGACAGGCTTCCGCAGAAAGGGGAATATTCACTCATCGTTACTGACTGCTTTAAGACAGAAGGGGAACTTTTGAAGCAGCTTTCAGCACTTTCAAATGTCGTAAGCATTGATGACGGTGGTGAAAACGTAAACTGTGCTGATTATCTTCTTGATATAATTCCTGGAATTCAGGATAACCCTTCCGTAAACCTGAGGGATTATTCGTTTATTGACCTTCCGTCAAACAGAAAAACGTCGGAAAGACCTTCATCTTTTGAAGGCATAAAGAACGTGCTCGTCTGTCTTGGCGGAGAAGATCCTGAGGGACTTGCGCTTCCGGCTGCAAAAGCCCTGGCTGTCCTTCATAAAAATGTTACGGCAGTCGTAAAGGATCCTGCTTCATCTGAAGTTTTACTGACTGATGAAGAAAAAAAATATGTTTACCTTACCAAGTGCATTCCTGACCTTAAGGAAAAGCTGTACGGATATGACCTTGTGGTTACGCATTTCGGCCTGACTGCATTTGAAGCAGCTGCGGCAGGCTGTGCACTCCTTCTGCTTGGAACAACTCCGCTTCATCTTGAACTTGCGCGTAAATACGGCTTTGCAAGCCTTGATAAGGGAGACATTAATGACTCTTCAGTCCTCAGGATCTGCACTGACGTAAATGCCCTTTATCCGGCACTTAAAGGCATAACAGGCGGTCAGGGAAGACAGCTGGGAAGTTATATAACTGCACTGTCAAAGGGAAGAAGGTTTGCATGTCCTGTCTGCCGCAGTTACGAAAGCGTTCCTGAAGATCCCGTTGAATCCCGCGTTCCGTCAAGAACCTTCAGAAGGTGCAGGAAGTGTTCAATGCTTTATATGGCATGGACGATTGATGAAGAAAATACAGACTATAATGAATCTTACTTCTTTGATGACTATAAAAAGCAGTACGGAAGGACATACCTTGAAGATTTTGATTCCATAAAGGCGCAGTGCCTGAGGCGTATGGGAGAAATAAAAGCCGTATATGACAGGGTAAAGCCGGCCGGAGAATACAGACCGTCCCTTCTTGACGTAGGATGTGCATTCGGTCCGTGCCTTGCTGCTGCTTCACAGGAAGGATGGAATGTCTTTGGAACCGATATTTCTGAAGAAGCAGTTTCATATGTCAGAAATACGCTTAATTTTCCTGCAGCGAATGCGGCATTCCCTGACATAGACACCATGAAAGAGTTTTCAAGGGATAAATTCGATGCCCTTACGATGTGGTATGTAATCGAACATTTCCAGGATCTTGATTCAGTTTTAAAGGCTGTTTCAAGACAACTGAATAAGGGCGGTATCTTTGCATTTTCAACTCCGTCAGCCGGCGGCGTAAGTGCAAGATACAATCCTGAAGGCTTTTTTACATACAGCCCTAAAGACCACTATACGCTCTGGGAACCTAAGCGTGCAGCAGCCGTGCTCAAGCGGTACGGTTTTAAGCTCTGTAAGACTGTTATTACGGGGCATCATCCGGAACGTTTCCCGGGTATGAATGATGTAAGCAGATCGAGCCTTAAATTTTCAGTTTATTCTGCAGTAAGCAGGCTGTTCGGGCTCGGAGATACATTTGAAGTTTACTGTGTAAAGGAAAAGGATTTATTCTAAATGAAAAAAGTTATGATTCTTGGTGCAGGCCTCATGCAGAAGCCTGCGATTCTTGCCGCTAAAAAACTCGGATTTGAAGCTGCCGTTGCTGACGCAAATCCAGAGGCTGTGTGTGCTAAACTTGCCGACCGCTTTTATCCGGTTGACCTTAAGGATAAGGAAGGACTGTTAAATCTTGCCCGGGAACTTGACGGAAAAGAGCATGAACTTGCAGGCGTTTTTACGGCAGGTACAGATTTTTCTGCAAGCGTGGCATATGTAGCACAGAATACCGGACTTACCGGCCACAGTTATGAAGCATGCCTTAATGCGAGTGACAAAGCCCGCATGAGGAGGTGTTTTGCAGAAGCAGGAGTTCCGAGTCCGGATTTTATCG